>JBDTUY010000230.1:0-7998 GCA_040007495.1 Acidobacteriota bacterium
CGGTCTGGCCCAAAACCCCGCGTCTGGCGGATCAAAACAGTAATGTCACCTTACTCCGACCAGCAAACGGTACCTTTACGATAAACAATTATCCACCGGGACAATATTATGTTGTTGCCTGGGAGGATGTAGATCAGCAACTTGTCCAAAATCCGGATTTCCTAGCGCGCTTCGCCAGCGCGGCAACTTCCTTCAGACTGGTGGAAGGCGACAATCAAACCATCGACCCCAAGTGGATCAGTAAGGCCGCATCGGACAGGGTTGCGGAACGATTTCCGGATTAAAGGAACAATAGAGAGATCTCAGCATGACCCGATCAACCTTTGCCATCCTTGTGTGTGTCGTGCTCTCTTCCCCTTTGTGGGCGCAGCCGCCTGCTGCGCCAAACACGGCCGCAAAGCTGACCGGCAGCATTCGAGGACTAGTGGTTTCCACCACCGGCGCGCCCATCTCCAAAGCGACAGTTCAGCTTCAGCCGGTGAACGCGGGAACCGCCACCGTTGCCAACCAAGCTGGACAAATCAACCGCTACATCGAGGTCAGCGCCTCCGACGGGTCTTTTGAATTTAAGGGCCTGCCCTTTGGCCGCTACGGTCTAACAGCGCAGAAGCCTGGGTTCGCCGTCGGACTGGCTGCGCAACAGGTCAATCAAATCACCTTGACCGCAGCAGAGAGCCATCAGGAAGTGCGCTATCCGATGGAGCCACTCGGGGTGATCACCGGACGCGTGATCGACAGTGACGGCGATCCGGCTGCCAACGTCCAAGTGCAGGTGATGCGTTACAACTACCAGCAGGGACGCACCCGCCTACAAATGCAAAATATCGTCGTTTCCGACGATCACGGCGAGTTTCGGATCGCGAACCTTCAGCCTGGACGCTACTTTGTCCGAGCCGGAACGGCGGGTGCGCAAAACGTTGGGGGCAATGTGAACGAGACGCGCGGCGCGTCGGCGCGCGATACGAGTCTCAGCACCTACTATCCTTCTTCGCCGGATCCGTCGCACGCCACCCGTATCGAGGTCCAGTCCGGATCGGAAGTCGCGGGTATCAACATCCGTTTGGCTCGCGGTCAGAACTTCAGCCTGAAAGGAAAGGTCCTGGACGATGCAGGCCTTCCCCTCAATTCGCAGTTGACCCTCACCGATCGCAATACGGAGATGATGGCAAGCCTCAATCTGACGACCACAAGCTCGCGGCCTCCGGATGGGGCATTCCAATTTAGCTCGGTACCGGCGGGCGACTACATTCTCACTGTACGGGGTACTCCAGTGGTGCAGGCAACCAACGTAGCTGGGGTAGTAACCGCACCTGCCCGCGCCCAACCACTCCAATTCGGTCGCTTCGAGATCAGTGTTCGCTCGAACACATCTGACCTGGTTCTGCGAGTCGCCCCGGGCGCTACCATTACCGGCCACCTCACGCTCGAAGGTGGCGGCAAGATCGGTGCCGGAACCTTGGCACCGGTGGTCGTGCAGTCCCTACCCAATGGCGTCGCCCAACCGCAACCAGCCGCGATATTCAATCTCGCGGACGTCGATGGGACCGGCGGAACCATCGCGGTACCTGTGCAAGCCGACGGCTCCTTTACGATCACGAACGTCACGCCGTCGCGCTACACCATCTCCAATACGAATCAGATCGCACAACAGTCCTACGTCAAATCGATCCGCCTCGGCGACCAGGACGTCACCAGTCAGTTCCTCGATTTCCACAGCAATATCAGCGGTCAGCTCGAAATCACACTCGGCGCGAAGCCAGGTAAACTCACGGCTGAGGTGCGCGATCCCAAAGGCGAGCTTGTGCCCAACGCGCGAATTGCGATTTGGGCCAAACAGCCCCACCTCGCGGATCAAACCGGCACCGTGCGTGTCCTCCGCTCGCGTCCGGGCACGTTCAAAAATGTTTCGGTAGCTCCGGGCGAGTACTACATCGCGGCGTGGGAAGACTCTGAACAGCAACTATTGCAGAACCCGGATTTCCTGGCTCAGTTCAGCAAATTGGCAGCAAGTTTCAAGCTGGAAGAAGGCGGCAGTGTGACAGTCGATCCGACATGGATCAGCAAAGAAGTATCGGACAAGGTAGTGGACCGATTTCCAGATCAATAAAACTGCTTATGCTACAGTTTCAGTAAATCCGTGTAGGGTTTCGCGAATACGGCAAGCGGGCAGGCTCTGCTTCTATATTTGTGATACAGTGTTTGTGAAACCAAAACAGGAGCCAAATGCCAAGAATCGTCTCACGCAAGATCAAGGCGGCTGAAGCGAAACTGCCGTAAAGTAAGGTGCTTGAACAGGAGTTATAGTATGCCCAGCGTCATTCCCTCCCTGAAAACGCTTCCACTGTTACTGGCGATGTGGAGTACTTCACACGCGCAAGAACCCGCCCCGAAGGCTCGCCTGGAAGGCAGAGTGGTGAACGCCTCTGGAGAAGCGATTCCGGGAGTAAAACTGCGCCTGACAGCGCCGTCCGCCAATGGCAGGGTCGACAAGCAGGCTCTCGAAACGGCTCGGGCGCTTAAGAATTTTGAGACAAGCGTTACTTCCGATGCAACGGGACAGTTTGTGTTCGACAACCTTGCGGCCAGCGAATACTATCGTCTCTCGGCTGAGAGGTCCGGTTACACCAACGCCTACTACGGAACACGCGACAACATGATTCCCGGGACCACTCTGACCCTGAAAGCGGGCCAAATTCTGAAAGGAATCGTTTTCACGATGACCCGCGAGGCTGTAATCAGCGGCAAGGTTACCGACGCGGCAGGTGCTCCGGTGAAAAACGCGGAGGTGTCCTTACTGCAGAGTACCTATAACCGCGGGGATGGGACCTTTGAAATCCGCAACTTGGTTCCCGGGACCTACCGGTTGGAGAATCGGGGGAATTGGGTGATCAATGGCATACCCTCACCCAAACTAGTCGGCAGCATGGAGATTACCATTACGGACAAGGACATGGACGGGATCGTGATGTCTCTGAGTCCTGGTGCGCCCGTAAACGGATTGATCGTACTCGAAGGGGGCGATATCAAGACGGTACTGACCTCGACTGCACCGCTCGATCCCACCCCTTACACGTTTTGGCAATCGGGTCCTCCAGTACGGCCCCTATTACGTCGCCCCGCCGCGATCGGTCTGGCGCCAACTGTGGGCTGGGTAACGCCTCCCATGGAGACGGTTCGTGACGACGGCACATTTAGCTTGGAATACCTCACAGCCGGAAAATATCAGCTGAACCTATTGCCCTTGCCACAAGGCTTCTATGTGAAAGCGATCACTGCCGGAAACACGGATCTGCTTCACAATGTTCTCAATCTGACTTCGGCTGGCAGCAGCCCCATCCGAATCGTGCTGTCCGACAAAGTTGCCACGGTCACTGGTCAAGTCACGAACGACAACGGAGAACCACAAGTCAACGCGAGGGTGACCCTGTGGACCAGTGAACCCGAGCTTGGGCTGACCAATAACGGTATTCTCGTGGCATTTACCGATCAGAACGGCAATTTTCGCTTCCCTGGCCTCGCACCCGGCGAATACAGCGCGGCCGCATGGGTGGATGTCGATTCCAGTCTCGCTCAGATGCGTAGTTTCCTGGATCAATTCGCCAGTTCGAAAAGAATCAATCTCGCCGAAGGCACTAGTACGGCGTTAGACCTAAAGCCAATTCCTATCGACAACGTCAAGGTAGCAGAGGCAAGACTGCCTTAGCCGATTGATTTTGAACCCACTACATTTCTATTGACAGTGTAGTAGTTAATTAGTACACTGAGTCTCGAATCAAGGCATAGTGTGTCCCTAAAATCTGCTAAACACTTGCCCAATTGGAGCGGAGGCCCCCTCATGATCAATATCGTTCTATCTCGCACCAAGTTCGCCACATTGCTCCTCGTCCTCTCATCGATCGGCACATGGACCAGCGCCTTTGGCCAGGCCCCGGCGGCACAGTCCGCGCAAGCTGCCCAGGTACCTGAGGCTCCGAAGAAAGCTCACGTGGAAGGAACGGTCGTCAGCATCACAGGTGAGGCCATTCCGCGTGCGCAGGTCCGCTTGATGCCCGCTGCAACGCTGGCCGCGATCACTGCTGGACCACCTCCTAATTCGACCGCAACTTCCGACGACAAAGGCAAATTCGTATTCGACAATGTAGATCCAGGCCGCAACTACCAGTTGAGGGCCACCCGACCGGGCTTCAACACCGCCAACTATGGAGCTCGCTCCGCCAACACGACGGGTACCAGCCTATCGCTCGAGGCTGGAACCTCCCTGAAAGGCCTGGTGATCACGATGACACCGCAAGGGGTGATCAGCGGCAAGATTACCGACAGCAACGGCGACCCCTTAAAATCGGTGATCGTGACCGCGATGCGTAGCGGCTATCAGCGCGGCGCGCGAACACTGGTTACCACCGGCACCGCCACCAGCAACGATCAGGGCGAATACCGCCTCGCCAATCTCGCGCCAGGCCGCTACTACATCTCTGCCAGTGGCCGGGCCCTCCTGCAACCGCAGACCGACCAAGGCAGCGGAGTGCCGGGAAACGTCACCACCTATTACCCAACCGCGCTGGACGTCGCTGGTGCGGCTCCAGTCAACGTTGCTCCAGGCGTCGAGCAGCGCGGCATGGACGTCCAACTTCGCACCGCAAAAATGTTTGCGATTCGCGGGAAGACCGTAAACGCCGCCACCGGAGCGCCCGTGGCCGGAATGCAGGTTCGGGCCATGCGCAAAGGCGATGACGGCGCGAATTCGTTGATCGCGCAACTCACGCAAACCGCTGGAACATCCAAAGCGGACGGTTCGTTTGAAATTCGGGGCCTGACTCAGGGTGCTTATACGCTGCAAAATCAGGACACCGCTGCCATCCTGGCTCTGCTGACGGGCGGACCGAAGGCAGCCGACGTGGTCAAACTCATTGGAACGCTGGATGCCACCATCTCAGACGCCGATGTAAGCGGTCTGGTCTTCGCTCTCGGGACCGGCGCGACGATCTCGGGTAAAGCCACTCTGGAAGGCGGCGACATAAAGACTGCGTTCCCACTCGCTTCAGGACCCGTGGACCCCGTCCAGGCTATGTTGGCGACCGCCCTAGCCTTCGATGGAGGCGACGACGAAGATCTGGCCGGATTTCCCGCCAGTATCTCCCTGATGCCGGTGACCGGGGGGCAAATCGTCGCTACTTCGGGGATCAAAGAGACGGGCGCCTTCACGCTCGACGGGATTCCAGCAGGCAAGTACACCGTGAACGTCGCACGCCTGCCCCAGGGCTACTACGCCAAGTCCCTAACCTATGGAGGTACCGACGTCATTCATGCCGGACTCGATATGACCTCCGGCGCAGGCGGAACCATGCAGATGGTCCTGTCCAACAAGCCCGCCTCAGTCACCGGAATGGTGGCAAACGCGAAGGGTGAGCCACAATCGAACGTCAGCGTGACTCTGTGGACTGTGGCGCCTGAACTGGGCTCCACCAACGGAGGCATTCGTTCGATGCTCTCGGACCAGAATGGCAGCTTCCAGTTTCAAGGTCTGCCTCCAGGAGAATACCGAGCTGCGGCCTGGGAAGACATCGACACGGAACTCACGCAGATCCGCGATTTCTTAGGCCAGTTCGCGGGTAGCGATGTAGAGAAGGTAAAGCTCGCGGAAAGCGGCAACATAGCTTTGACCTTAAAAATAGTCTCAGTCGACAAGATCAAGGCGGCCGAAGGGAAACTGCCCTAGCAGGCTTCCAAGAGCTATGGTCGGCAGTCACATACTACAATTGCTTGCATGATCCTGAAGCAATACTATCTGGGTTGCCTCGCGCATGCATCTTACTTGCTCGGAGATGAAGCCAGCGGCACTGCAATCATTGTCGATCCACAACGCGACGTAGAAAGGTATGTAACCGAAGCTGAGGCCTTGGGGCTCCGCATCCGGCACGTTTTTCTTAGTCATTTCCATGCGGATTTCGTCGCCGGTCATCTGGAACTGCGCGATCGTTGCGGTGCGATCATCTACTTGGGCGCGCGCGCGCAGGCCGAGTATTCGTTCGTCCCTATGCAGGATGGTGACAGCTTGGATTTTCCGGGTATGCGGCTCCAGATCCTGGAGACTCCTGGCCACACCATTGAATCGATCTCGATCCTGGCGTTCGATCTTCAGAAGGACGCGGCAAAACCCCACGCCGTACTGACCGGCGACACAATGTTCATTGGAGACGTTGGTCGTCCGGATTTGCGAGCGTCTCTTGGCTGGACCGCGAACGACCTCGGCGCGCACCTCTATGATTCGCTCCACACCAAACTGCTACCGCTGCCGGACGAGACATTGGTCTATCCGGCGCACGGTTCCGGGTCACTGTGCGGAAAGAACCTTTCTTCAGATACAGTCTCAACGCTGGGCGTACAGCGCACCATGAACTACGCGTTGCAGCCAATGTCGAAGGAGGACTTTATCCGCCTGGTGACGGCAGATCAACCGGATGCGCCTCCCTATTTCACTTACGACGCGATTCTCAACACGCGCGAGCATACGCTGCTCGACGCCAGCCTGGAGCACGCTCTACACCCGATTGAACTAGACGAAGTCTTGCCCATGGGTGACGCCGGGGCGCAGATTTTGGATGTACGCGATGCCTCGGAATTCGCTAAGGGGCATCTCGCGGGCAGCATTAACATTGGCCTAGGAGGCCAATACGCGACCTGGGCGGGAACGGTTCTCGATCGAACAAAACCCATCGTAATCGTCGCAGAGCCGGGACGCGAACAGGAAGCAGCCATGCGTCTCGGGCGCATTGGATTCGATCATGTCAAAGGCTACCTCAAGGGCGGAATGGAAGCGCTGGCCGAGCGGCCGGATCTGGTGTGGCCAACCGAGCGTGTCAGCGCTCCTATGGTCGCCGAGGAACTCTCCAGTACGAATCCTCCGTTAGTTCTCGACATTCGAGGTCCGCGCGAATGGTCGACGAAACACATTGAAGGCAGTCTAAATATTCCGCTCAACCATCTGCAGGAGCGGATCAGTCAGATCCCGCGCGACCGTCGGATCGCTGTCCACTGCGCTGGCGGGTACCGATCTTCCATCGCGGCCAGCATCCTGCACCAATACGGAATCACCAACCTGATTGAACTGGCCGGCGGACTTGCAGCTTGGGAAGCAGCCAAACTACCAGTGGTCGCCTGAGCCTAGCCAGGATGCGATTCGCCCGCTATATTCGGCGCGGGCCTTGGATCAGGCGAATTAGTAGCACCACCACCGCGCACAGCAGCAGAATGTGGATCAAGCCTCCGAGTGTATAGGCGGAGACCATTCCGAGCAACCACATAAGAAGTAAGACAACAACGATGGATTCAAGCATGGGACTTCCTCCTTGTTGTAAACAAATCTGTCGTCAGTGAGACAACTTTGGCCCCTTCAGGCCGCCCGACACAGCGGCACCGATGGCAGGCACTGCTGCCGCGCCGACCGGCGGGCTCGCAGAAGGCGGAGGCGCATCGCCGTCTGGGTGATACCTGCACGCTCAGCCAATTCCTTGGAACTGGTTCCTCGAAGCTGTTCCTCCAATAGACGCCGGTCTTTGACGGAGCAGCCGTCCAGGATCTTCTTTACGTCGATGGCTGCCCAGTTCATTCCCGTGTGCAGGCGATCATAATGGGAGGGATACAACGTTTCTTCATTGTTATTTGAGCGCAGAACCTTCCGAAACAGGTTTAGGGCGATGGTATTGATCCATGGTAAGAGCATGCTATCGTCCCGGAGTTGAGAAAGACGTTCCCACCCACGCATCCACGCGGACTGTGCAATATCAGGTGCGGAATTCCGCGGAACCCCTCGTGAAACCAGGAAATTGATCGTCCGGGACACGCCCAGCCGGTATGCTTCTCCAAAAAAGTTCGTGGTCACCTTGTGTAGCCCCCTGCACAAGGTAATTGCACGTCTCATTCCACCACGGCAATCCAAGCAGAATTAAGGAGTTAACCCTGGGCGCTCCGTCCGGTGGATGGAAGATCAGAACGCAACAG
>JBDTUY010000231.1:0-7923 GCA_040007495.1 Acidobacteriota bacterium
ATATAACCGGGATCAATCACGTGGAAAGTAAGAGCATTCAGGGCGCAACGCTGATGAAGCTCACGTTCTACGAGGGCACTGATATGAATCAAGCCATGGCGGAGACCATTGGCTATGTAAATCGTGCGCGGGCCTTCATGCCACCCGGAACAGTTCCGCCATTTGTCACACGTTTCGATGCGGGAAGTGTGGCAGTGGGCCAGTTGGTGTTTAGCAGTTCGAGTCGCACGCAAGGTGAACTGCAAGACTTTGCGATCAACCGCGTCAGGCCCCTCTTCGCGACGCTTCCAGGCGTATCCGCACCCCCGCCCTTTGGGGGCAACCAGCGAACCATCGTTATCACGCTCGACCCCGACAAACTGCACCAGTACCAAATCTCTCCTGACGAAGCGATAGCAGCCGTCAGCAAGGGAACGCTGGTGATGCCATCGGGGAACATCTCGACGGGAACGACCAATCGTATCGCGCGGACGAATTCCGCGCTCGGGGCGAACCTTGGAGACCTCTTAAGTACGCCCATCCGTCCGCAAGCAGGAACAACTATCTATTTGCGTGATATCGGCACGATTGAGAACAGCACGGATCTGGTGACCGCATACGCTCACGTCAACGGCAAAAGGAGCGTGTACATCCCCGTGACGAAGCGTTCCGACGCGTCGACGTTGGGCGTGATCGACGCCGTAAAGCAATCTCTTCCCGCGTTCAAAAATGCCGTTCCCGAAGACGTCGAGGTGAGCTTGCAGTTCGATCAATCCCCCACCGTGACGAACTCGATCCGCAACCTAGTGACCGAAGGCCTTCTGGGCGCGCTGCTGACGGGGTTGATGGTCCTTATCTTCCTGCGCGACTGGCGCAGCGCTCTTATTGTCGTCATGAATATTCCGTTTGCACTGTTAGCTGCGGTCGTCATGCTCTGGGGCGCAGGACAAACGATAAACATCATGACGTTGGGTGGACTTGCGTTGGCCGTGGGAGTTCTGGTGGATGAGGCGACGGTTTCTATCGAGAATATCCATACGCTGCTGCGCCCGGGCGTTTCACGGGCACGCGCTGTACTGGAAGCTTCGCGCCAGACTGCGTTGGCTCGACTCCTGGCCATGTTATGCATTCTGGCCGTCTTTGTTCCATCGTTCTTTATGACCGGTGTAAGCCGACAGCTATTCGTTCCGCTGTCTCTGGCTGTTGGATTTTCGATGATCGCTTCTTATTTGCTCTCCAGCACGCTGGTTCCCGTGTTTTCCACGTGGCTATTAAAGGACGCGCACAAGGAACAGCGTGCAGGATTGTTTGACTCCTTGCGTTCCATTTATTCCCACTACCTAGAGTTCGTTTTGCGGATGCGGTGGGTGCTGGTGCTCGGCTATCTCGTAGCGTCTATCGGCTTTATCTATGTGGCGGTCCCGCGTATGGGAACCGAAATCTTTCCGGAATCCGATGCGTCCATATTTCGTGTACGGCTCCGTGCTCCCGCAGGTACCCGTGTGGAGGAGACCGAACGCATCGTCCTTCGCGCGCTGGATACGATCAAACGCGAAGTGGGTGAGAACAACATCGAAATTACCAGCGATTTTGTGGGAGTCGTGCCCTCCAGCTATCCGGTGGACTTGATCCATCTCTTCACCAGTGGTCCTCAAGAAGCGATCATACAGGTTGCGCTGAAACCGGGCAGTCCTCGCGGCGCGCCCCTCCGGGAACGTCTGCGCAGGAGTCTTCGTCACGATCTGCCAGAGAGCCAAGTTTCGTTTGAAGCGGGCGACATCATCGGTCAGGTGATGAGCTTCGGTTCGCCGACCCCGGTTGAGGTAGCCGTCTTGGGGAGTAACCTTCAAGACATCGGCGCATTCGCAAAGAAGATTCAGGCCAAGCTGGCGCCGCTTCCATTCCTGCGGGACCTTCAATTTGGCCAGGAACTCAACTACCCTACACTCGACATCAACATTGATCGCGAGCGGGCCGGACAATTTGGATTAACTATGGCCGACGTGGTGAAGTCTGTAGTTCCCGCGACATCCTCTTCGCGATTCACTCAACCGAATTACTGGCGCGATCCCAATTCCGGCAATGCGTTCCAAATCCAAGTGCAGTTACCGCAGAACCGTATGCAAGGCGCAGAACAACTGGGCAACGTGCCCGTGATGCAAAACGGCAGGCAGGAACAGCGACTGACGGATGTCGCGACCCTGGTCAACGGCACAATGCCAGGACTCATCGAACGCTACAACGGTCAACGTGTCGTGAGTCTGACGGCCAATATCCAAGGCATCACTCTGGGGGAAGCCGCGCGGCAACTCAGCTCCGCCGTGGCTCAGGCTGGAACGCCCCCGCGTGGTGTGTCGGTTTCCTTCCGTGGTCAGATTCCGCCACTGGAACTGACGATCTCAGGGCTGAGAAACGGTCTGCTGCTGGCAATCCTGGTGATCTTCCTTTTGCTGGCCGCGAATTTCCAGTCGATCCGCTTATCGCTGGCAATCCTGCTGACGGTCCCGGCGGTCATCTGTGGGGTTTTGCTCATGCTCCGATTGACCAGCACCACATTGAATATTCAATCTTTCATGGGTGCCATTATGGCCATTGGAATTGCGGTCGCAACCTCAATTCTGCTGGTTTCCTTCGCGGAGCGTTTCCGGCATGAGGGTAAGTCCCTGCTGGAGTCGGCACGCGAAGGGGCCAGCGGTCGGCTTCGCGCCATCTTAATGACAGCGGCAGCCATGGTTTCGGGTATGGTGCCCATGGCGCTGGGGATGGGAGAAGGCGGATCACAGTCAGCGCCTCTGGGTCGCGCCGTGATCGGCGGGCTGCTGCTCTCCACGTTCGCGACGCTCACGATCTTGCCTTCCATCTACGCGATCCTTCAAAGCAAGTCCTCTGTTGTCTCTCCATCTCTCAATCCTACAGATCCAGCGAGCCGATACTATGAAGCGAGTTAACACGATCCTAATCGCCGGAATGCTGACGTCGTCTGTGTATGCTCAAACACCAACGAGTCCGTTCGTCACGGTGGTTTCCAAACCCGTATCGAGGATTGCTGATTTACCGGGTGAGTTTTTGCCATTCCTTAGCGTTTCCCTGCACGCAAAACTGCCAGGCTTCGTCGAGCGAGTCTTGGTGGATCGCGGCAGCGTTGTCAAGGAAGGACAACTCCTGGTGGAGTTGAGTGCGCCGGAAATGGCAGCGCGCATCGCGGAAGCCGAGTCCAAAGTCCAAGCCGCCCAATCTGAACGCTTACAAGCCGAGGCTCAGCTTGCCGGTGCGACCGGCACGTATGAACGTTTGAAGAAAGCATCGGCGACCGTAGGTGTGATCGCTGGGAATGAGTTGATTCAGATGGAGGCACAAATCGCTGCGGCGCAGGCCTTAGTGCAATCCCGTGGGCAGGCTGTCCGTGCAGGAGAGGCGGCGGTACAGACCCAGAAACAATTACAATCCTATTTGCGAATCACCGCGCCGTTCGACGGCGTCGTGACAGACCGACTGGTCCATCCAGGTGCGCTCGTAGGTGCAGCGAACGACCCCGTGCTGCTGGTAATCGAGCAAATCTCTCTATTGCGTCTTGTGGTCGCAGTGCCCGAGGAGTATGTGGGCGGCATCACCTCTGGCTCGCGTGCGTCGTTTAAAGTCCCGGCATTTCCCGAACGGACGTACTCCGGAACAGTCGCGCGAATCTCTCATGTGCTGGACAAGGGAACGCGGACCATGGCGGTGGAACTGGATGTTGCAAATCGTGACGAATCGCTGGCTCCAGGGATGTATGGAACGGTGAAGTGGCCTGTGCGTAGCAGCCACCCAGCCCTCTTCGTACCTCGCACCAGTGTTGTGACCACGACGGAACATACGTTTGTGGTCCGTAATTCAAATGGACACGCACAATTGGTGGACATTCGAAAGGGCGCGGTCGACGGCGATCTTATGGAGGTTATGGGCGATTTGAAAGCTGGCGACACTTTAGTTCGTCGCGCAACAGACGAGATCCGCGAAGGTTCGCCCTTGGCAAAGTAATCCGGCTGTCCATAAGGCGCGACAATGCTTAGTGGAGACGGGCGCTTGCGAATCCTAGTCGTCGAAGATGACCGAAAAATTGCCAAGGCTTTGGTGGAAGGGCTGGAGGGTAATTCATATGCCGTCACCCTCGCCCACAGCGGAGAGGACGGCTTCTTCCTCGCGAGCTCCCAACCGTTCGATCTGATTCTCTTGGACGTTATGCTCCCCGGTCGCAACGGGCTTGAGATACTTTCGGCGATAAGGAAACAGGGCTCGAGGATTCCCGTTCTTCTACTCACTGCAAGAGATGCCGTCGAGGATCGTGTGATGGGGCTTGATTCCGGTGCCGACGATTATCTTGTCAAGCCGTTCGCGTTTCCAGAGTTGTTAGCGCGCGTGCGGGCGTTGGCACGTCGTGGCATTGCCGACATCCCGACGGTTCTTAAGATCCTGGACTTGAATATGGATGTGCTGAGCCGTTCGGTGACGCGTGGTGAGCAACCCATCGACCTTACTCCCAGAGAATTTGAGCTTCTTGAATATCTGCTCCGTTCTCAAGGACGCGTGGTTTCCCGTGAAATGTTGTCGCGGGACGTTTGGAAGGAAACGATGCGGCACACGTCGCTCGATAACGTCATTGATGTCCATATGCGTCGGCTACGCAACAAAGTGGACGAAGGTTTTCCGAAAAAACTCTTGCACACAGTCCGAGGTGTGGGATTCGTTCTCAAGGCGGAGAGGCCATGAAACAACTCTGGCCCAGCCACGTACGCACACGCCTCACGCTCTGGTATGTGGCGATACTCGCCGCCGTGCTGGTGATCTATGGCGGAAGTACGTCTGCTGTCCTGCTGTATCAAATGCGCGGGCAACTGGATCACGTGGCCATCGAAGATCTGGAAACAGTCGAAGGCTTCTTTGCCTTCGGCCCGGACGGGAACCTACATCTCCCCAGCGAGTACCATGACCATCCCTATTCGCCGGAAATGCAGGAGCGGTTTGTGGAGGTTCGCGCGGAAGACGGAGCCTTGCTCTACCGCAAGGAACGACTTGGGGATCAGGTCTTGGGTGGCAATCCCGAGCCAGGGGAGGGTGTGGATTCATATTCGCCGCGCTCAGTTCGCCTCGACACCGGAACGCCCGTGCGCGTAATCAGCAGGAGGCACACAATCGAAGGTCGCTCCACACTCATTCGCCTCGGCTTCAGTGAAGGCTTGATGTGGCAGCGCTTCTGGCAGACCGTGGTCGGCCTTCTTTTGGGCTTGCCCCTGGCTCTTGGCCTTGCTGGTATTGGCGGTTACTATCTCGCGCGCCGGGCGCTCCGTCCGGTTGAAAGGATGGCGCGCCGAGCCCATGAGATCCATGCCGAGCATCTCGGCACACGCCTCGAAGTCGAGAACCCGTACGACGAATTAGGCCTTCTGGGTCAAGCGTTCAACGAGACCCTCGCGCGGCTGGAGCGTTCTTTTGAGCAACTCAAGCGCTTCACCTCGGATGCCTCGCATGAACTTCGGACTCCGCTCACCGCGATCCGCAGTGTTGGCGAGGTTGGGCTTCAAAGGGACGGCGACAGTAGTCACTACCGAGAGGTTATTGGAAGCATGCTCGAGGAGGCAGGGCGCTTGAGTCGATTAGTCGAGGGCCTGTTGGGAATGGCCCGCGCCGATTCGGGTCAAGTCAAACTTGAACAAACCTCTATAAGCGTGCTTTCCTTCGTGCGGGAAGCGACCTGTCTTATTGAGGTCCTTTCCGAAGAAAAAGGGCAGATCCTCTCAATCGGCGGAGATAACTCCGTTGGGGTCATCGGAGATCCTATCGTTCTGCGGCGGGTTGTGATGAACCTACTCGACAATGCAATTAAGTATTCACCTACGGGTGGCCGCGTAGGCGTACGCATCCTTCGCTCGGACGCAACTACGGTAGCTATTGAAATTGAAGACAACGGTCCAGGAATTGCACTTGAGCACAGGGAGAAGATCTTCCATCGCTTCTACCGCATTGATGAGGGTCGATCCCGTGATGCCGGGGGGGCGGGCTTGGGATTAGCGATAGCTAAGTGGGGTGCCGAGGTACACAAAGGTAGATTGGAGCTTGACTCCTCTTCAACCGGATGCGTTTTTCGACTGCTGCTGCCTTTAGCGGTCGAGTCTCTGCGCGATCCCGCAGCCTGAAGTCCAATCCCAAACCGCAAGAAGGGAACATCGTGGCGCTTCTGCATGCCGGTGGGATCTTGGAAACCCGCCAACTATTAGCCCGTTTGGTGTGCTCAACTGGCCGTCGATGTTAAAGAGGTAGTCTGCTGAGGCGCATCCGAAAACGCAGTTAGTTGGTCGAATCCCTCGCAAAAAGCCGCGTGCAACTGGTTGCGCGGATAAGTCCTGGGTTGTCGGTAAACAAGAAACTGTCCACTTGAACGGGTCGTCAAAAGCCGTTCTGGGGAACTAGCGTGACGCGACCGGAGGGTCGCGTCAAGAAAAGGGAACCATGAGGAGAAGATCTTTAGTTGGGAGGCCACCCACGGATTTCTGCACGGGACTTTGTTTGATTACACAGCGACGCACTCAAGTCAACTAGCGGATCGCGCCCGGCCGCTCGCTGCGTGCGGGTTAGAACTCGCTCCCGATGGATTGCCGGTTGTCCGGGAGTCGGATTTCGGGAAGTTTCGAGGCCAGTTCCTGGTTTTCCAGAGCGCCGTCCGCGCGCACTTCTAGCGTGCGAACTTTCATTGCTCCCAATTCAGGTTCTGCGGGCCGACCGTGACGTTTTGACCATACTTTAGTGAATTCGGCACCCAGTAGGACGATCATGGAGCTGTAGTAGGTCCAAAACAGAATTACCGCCAGAGAACCTACCGCACCGTAGACATCCGTGATGTCGCTGTTACCTAGATACAGCCCGATGAGCAGCTTGCCGCCTGTAAAAAGAAATGAAGTTACGATGCCTCCCGCGACGGCATCCCTCCATGAAATCTCGGCATCAGGTAGGAAGCCGTGAATCGCGGCGAAAATGACGGCGAATAGCACCAGAGAAAGGAAGGTATTCACGTAGGCTGGCAGGGTAGGCGTTATGCCAGAGGGCATCAGTGCCGCAATGACGTCGGAAGCTGCGGCCAGGGCGGCGCTCACTAGCAAAGACGCAACCATCAGAAAAGCGACGGCCAAGATCATGCCGAACGATATGAGGCGCTTTATAAAGAAACTGTGGATCTCACTCTGCCGCGGATCAGGCTTCACGTTCCAGACGTGATTCAGCGAGTATTGGAGTTGTGCGAAGGCGGAGGTGGCGGCGAATGCAATTGCAAGCACGCCCAATGCTGCCGCCAGACCGTGGTGTCCAGGAGAATGTTGGACGCCTGAAATGATGGCGCCGATCTGATCTGCCGCCCGAGGTCCGACTAGACCGCGAAACTGGTAGAGAACGCGATTTTGAACCGCATCGTTCCCGAAAGCAGACCCTACGGAACCGATCACGATCAGGAGCAAGGGCGGTAGGGAAAAGACGGTATAGTACGCCAGAGCTGCCGCTTGAGAAGGACAGTCGTCTTTTACAAAAGCAACAACGGTGCTCTTGACGATATTTCCCAGGGCGAACATCAGCTAAGATGATCGCACGGGGAGATATCCATCACCCTTTTCGGCAAGAACTCAGAGGCAAAGCCGAAACGATTCATGGGTGCAGCCGCTTGTACGAGGCGGCCAGGATTGGATACGGGTTGATTGCGGTGCCGCCCCAATACTGCTTGTTGGGCGGCACGATAGAGATCTCGAAGTGTAAGTGTGGAGTGTCCGGCGGCGCATTACCCGTGGTGCCCACATACCCGATGATTTCGCCCTTCTTCACATGCGCGCCATTCTTGAGACCGTTAGCGTACCGTTCCAAATGCGCGTAGTAGTAGCAGTAATGTTCCGACGGGTCGAACTCGTATATGGTTATGCCGCCGGGAAC
>JBDTUY010000232.1:0-7883 GCA_040007495.1 Acidobacteriota bacterium
GTGCAGAAGTCTTTGAATTCCACTAACAGGCTGTGATAGATGCCACCGGTGATCAACCAGACGCCGTCCGCGAGTTCCGTACTTTCGGCGACTACTTTAGGGGTTGGTGCGTTGCTGACGGCCTCTGGTATGGCGATGTATACCCGTGCGTCTGGTTCCACATTGTCGATATGCAGATCGGCAATGGTCGAACCGCCCTGGTCGATGATGATGCGCCGCGGAAACTGGACCCCCTGAAAATCCTTGTATTCGGAGTATCGGGCGATCAACGGAGTGTCGCCCAGGACCGGGTCGGCGATTTTCGTCTCGACACTGGTCAACAGGTGAGCCGCATCGAACTTTCCGGTGAATTTGTATTTGTTCGGGGCAACGAACGGCGTGAACGTGATCGTCTGACCGCCGGATAGCGTCAATACGGCGTCTTTCGCGGCTGCGGCTGCTTTCAGGAAACCGTGCGGAGTCATCCAAATCGCTAGTTGACGGACTTCGACCGTGGCGGGTTGGGGCGTAATCCCGGTCTCGGTTTCATTCCATGCTTTGTCGCCGTTGACAGCCAGACTCTGCGTCTGTCCGCCGATTACGGCTTCGGCGAATTGCCAAGTCTCGCCCGAAGACTTCTGGTCGTAATTGATGGAGCGAGTATAGGTCACGTCGCGCCGCGGCCATGCTTGTCCCGCCTGCACTGCCTGACCGTAGTTTCCGTTCCATCCCTTGCCGGTATAGTGAATCGCCGTGATGCTGCCCATTGTCTTGTTGGCATTGGCCAGAACACTCTGCACGGTGGGGGGAGAGGTGCAGGCGAGTGATAGTCCGGACAGGAGCAGCACAAACATTACTTGAACCCGCTGCCGTGAGGACTGACCCATTCAGACCAGTCTATCGGTTTGATGCTGTACTCGAAAGACCTTTGTTGTAGAAGCCGATTGGAGTCAGCGCGCGGCAAGGTTCAAGCCACTGGTGGGCGGGATCAGAACGGAAGCGATTTGCTGGGAACGGTACTGGCGTTGGGTTGCGCGCCTCGGCGCTCTCCGGTCCAGCGGATTCTTGCGGCGTGATGCATGCCCAGGCGGTATTCCAGAACCAGCGCGATCATCCGCATCCCAAGCCAGAACGCTTTGCCCAAGTCGCCCGTTACGGACGATTCGCCGACGCGGCTGCGATAGTTGAGCGGGATCTCGATAAAGGGGATTCCGTGCGCGACCACTTCCATCAAAAGCTGGGGACCGAAGTGCGAGCCGCCGATCGTGAGTCTGGGCCGGATGGTCTTGATCGAGTCACGGTGGAACAGGCGGTAGGTGCAGCCCATGTCGGTCAGCAACGTGGTGTTGAACAGCAATTCCGTCATCTTGGCGACAGCCCAGTTGCCCCAGCGCAGGAAGCGCCCCATGTTCGCGCCGGCCCAGATCAGCTCGCGGCTGGTGCGGGTGCCGAACACGACTGGGATGTCGTCGGAATACGCCAGCAGTTTGACCAGGTCGCCTGCGCTGAAAGTTCCATCGGGTTCGCACAGGACGAGAAGATCGGCCTTGGTATGATCGATTCCGCACAACAGGGCATGCCCGTAGCCTTGGCGGCGCTCGAAGATCTCGATGGCGTCCGTGCCTTCCAGTTCCTGCGAAGTTCCGTGGGCAGCGTTGTTATTGACTACGATGATCTCGTCAGCCAGGCCGGTAGCCTGAAAATCGAGCACGGCTGCGCGGATGGAATCCTTCTCGTTATAGGTCGGGAAGATGACCGCCACCGATTTGCCGCACCACATAAGAAGGTTATCGTCGGAAAGGGCGGTAAAACTTAGCGCCGAGCAAAAGCGCCTTTCACTTGGGGAGCGGAGCTATTCCTTTTCCGCGATCACCAGAAACTGCCCGGCCATGGGGCGGAAGGGCAGGGAAAGGTACAGGCTGACCAGCCACTCGGCGGTCGGGATACGCGATTTCATGGTGAACGGCATGAAACGGGGCTCGGCGTGAATCACCTTGAAGCCCATCGCGGTCAGAAAGTCGCGAAAGCCCTGGTCGGTATAGGCAGTGCGGTGCGTGTAGTCGTCAAAATAGCGACGGGGTTCCAGACGGAAGTTGGGCTGGATCGCAATCAGACGGCCGCCGGGCCGCAGCGCCTGCTTGGCCTGTTTCAGGATCTCTGAGCCTTCTTCCAGGGTGAAATGCTCAAAGAAATTCGATGCGAAGACGGTGCCCAAACTGCCCGGTTCGATACCCCAGGGGTCGAGCGCGGATTGGATCAGGGGCGTTACTTCCGGCGCCCAATGCGGGACCAAGTCAGTGTTCTGGTCGAGCGCCCACTTCTCTCCGGCAGTGACTGCTCGAGTGAATTCGCCATAGCCAGCGCCCAGTTCCAGCAGCGGTCCCTTGGTGTCGATCCACGGTTGCAAGTATCCAGCGATCACGCGCCAGACACCGGTCCGGCGAGCATCGTAAGGAAAGCGGACCTTATGGTAATCCTCTTGCGGGACGCCCCCGGAATGATCGGAGACAGCTTTGTTCAGCGCGGAAATGCTCATTCAGAGTCCTTGGGCTTGTACACGAAAGCCCCATCCATATAGGGTCCCGCGACGTGCGCGACCAATTGATAGTGTCGCCGAATCTCGTCCAGTTGGGCGGGGGGCAGAGCGGTCAATTCAAGATCGTCACTTGCATTGGGTTTGAAAACGTCGTGATCCAGAATGACGGTCGAAAATGCGGCATGTTCCAGATCACGGCGGACCGGTTCGGGATCCACGCGGCCTGCCTTGACTAGGAGTCCGTAGATCAGCGGCTCAACGTCCATCCGACCATGCAGGCGTGCTGAAGCATTGAAATCGGTCGAGAGCACCTTCGCGCCTGAAGCAGGCACGTATTGCCGAAGGCCATCGATTTCGGAGCGGAACATCTGTTCAGTAGCGACGCGCGTCAGCAGCATGTTGACGCCGACCCGAGCTCCGATCCACACATGGACGCCCAAAGGGAGCAGCAGGAGCGTAACCCAATGCTGCGAGCCTCGGAAGAATTTTTGAAAGAACTCGGCTTGATGGAGGCCGACGCCAGCCACTACGGCCAGAGTTGCGGCCAACTCCAATTGATAGTTTGTATCGGACCCGATCTTCGGAGCCGTGGCCAGGAATACCAGCGTCGCACACGCGAGATAGACCAAGGGTGCCTGCGTGCGCTTCTGAAAGCAGAAACCAAGCGTGGCTGCGACGACGACCAAGAGGCCCGCGCATACGCCAACCAGGTACTGCGCTTGGGTCGCGAACTTCGCGAGGCTCATTGGGTTCAGGTTGGCGAACACCGTATTCGCGAGGAAACGTCCGTCGAGCGCGGCGTTAATCGCTAAAACAAGCACGATCATTCCCCCGCCAAAGCCTAATGCGAATCCAGCGGCTCGCTTCCAGTCGCGTCGGAGGCAGAGCAGCAGGAAAATCGCGGTGGGGATCGCGACCATCGTTTGCTTGGTGAACAGTGCCAATCCGGCAAACAAGCCGGCGAGCCACAAGGTGTGTGGCGTGGCTTGAACGTGATCCCGTGAGTAGAAATAGAACGCGGTCATTGCCAGCGACACCGCAAGGATATCCACCTGTGCGACCACGCCCCAATAAATCATCAAGGGGCTTGCGGCCAATAGAATCGCGGCGATCCACGCGGCTAAGCGATCTTTGGTGTAGAGCAGAACCACTTGCCAGCACATCGCGATCAGGCTGAGCAGGGCCGTAAACGTGATGAGGCGGCCACCGGTGGGTGCAGGTATTCCCAGGCGAATGGTCGTGGCTTCCAGCCCATAAAAAATGGGCATGTAAGCGCTGACAGTGTATGGATAATCTTTCAACGAATAGTAGAGCGTGCCATCGCGGGCGAGCATTTGGGAGTGTGCTGAGACGACCGATTCGGGCGGGGCAAATTCGTTTTGGGCCCACAACATCAAACCGGCTGAGGCGAGCAGAACGACCGCGACCATCGCGGAAACGACCAGCAGTCCGCGCCGGAACCAAAGCTCGACGCGTGCGGGATCTGTGCGCGAGGCGGTTCGCACACTTGGCGCGGCTGGGGTCGAGAGGTCGGATGTGGAAGAGGCAGACATTTTCCGGATGACGGCTACCCTCCTGTAATCGGCTATCTCTTCCGAAAACATAAGTATGGAAGCGCTGCGTCCGGCCCCAGGGGCGGGATCGAAGACTGAATGGCTGCTTACGTTTACGGTCGCGCTGGCGCTGTTGATTCCGTCAGCGTCCCTGGTGTGGCGCTTCAGCGACGTCCCGAGCTTCGGCGATCTGCACGACGATAGTGTCTACTACGCGTCCGCCAAGTCGCTGGCGGGTGGCGGTCCATACAGGATCGAAAGTCTGCCGGGGGAACCTGCGCAGACCAAGTATCCGCCGCTCTATCCTTTATTGTTGTCCACGGCCTGGAGAATTGATCCCAGCTTTCCGGGCAACCTGCCGATCGCAGCGTGGCTTTCGTGGTTGGCGATTCCGGCGATCGTGCTGCAACTGGCCTGGCTGTTCCCCAAGTGGGGTTTTTCACGCCGACAGACGTGGGTCCTGCTCGCGCTGTTTGCTCTGAATCCGTATGTGCTGCTGTTCGGCGCGCAGCTGTTGAGCGAGACGCTATTCCTCGCGTTGGTGCTGGGTGCGATGCTGCTGGTTGATCGCGGCGTCGCGCGCGAATCCTTACCGTTGATTTTAGGGGCAGGGATCGTGGGTGGGTTGGCGTACCTGACGCGTTCGGCTGGAATCGCTCTATTGTTCGGTGCCATCGTCTATCTATGGATAACTGGACGCGAACGCGCGAAACAGATTCTCTACTTCATCACAGGCATGCTGCCGTTCATCGCAGGATGGATGCTGTGGTCGCGCATGCATCAAACCACGACGAACGATCCAGCGCTGCTGTACTATCTCGATTATTTCCGCTATCAACTGTACGCGGTTTCGTTCTCCGATTTGCATCTGGTGCTGTGGAAAAACGCTGACGGATTGCTGTGGGGCATGGGTAGTCTGATTGTGCCGCGTGTGGCGGATTCGATTCTGATCAAGGATCTTTCGCTGGCCTTGGCGGTCGCGATGATTGCGGGTGTCGTGCGCTTGGTTCGAGCGGGGCATGGTCGGTTGTTCGCGCTATTTGCGTTCTTCAGTTGTGGACTGTTGCTGGTGTGGCACTATCCTCCGAATGAGCGGTTCGTGCTGCCTCTGTTCCCTTTGGCGCTGGCGGGATTGGTGACCGAAGCTGACCATTTCATTGGACTCTTGCGCGGTGCGCTTCGCCACAAGCAGCGGGATCAACGCGTGGTCGCGAAATTGATGATGGCGTGTGCGGGCTGCTTTGCGGTTGCAATTCTCGGGCTGCAGGCTTATGTAGGAATCGTTTACTTGCCGCAGAATTTGGTGGAGAAACGTGCTGCCAAGCGCGAGCGTCAGGCCTCGTATGAATGGGTGCGCGCCAATACACCGGCCGATGCGACCATTCTATCGGCGGATGATCCATCGATGTATTTGTACACTGGTCGGCACGCGATGCGCCGCACACTGCCGGCGTCGCTTTGGTATCGCTCCGATCATACTGCAATGGTCGATTGGTTCTCGCACGTGGAGCCGTTCGCGCAGCAGCACGGGCTGGCGTACTTCGATTTCGCGGGTGTCGATATTGCGCAGGGCTTGGACGATGACGATCGGGATGCGGTCGCGAAGGCAGTAAAGGACAGCGCGGGACTCGCGCCGCTCTTTCACCAAGGACCGGTTACTTTCTTTGGGGTGCGCCCGGCGGCGTCTGATGTGAGGCGGTCTGCTTCAAGACCCCATACAACAGACCTCCCACCAACACGATGATCAGGCCCGGCCAGGTGGTTGCGGGTCGGTACGCGAACAAGATCACGAGAATCGCCGTTGCGCCGAGGATGTAGAGCGCCGGAACTAACGGGTAGCCGGGGACCCGATACGGCCGCTCTAGATCAGGGCGGATTTTTCGAAGGCGGAAGACGGCGGCGATGGTCAGGATGTAGAAGATCAAGGCGGCTGAGATGACGTAGTCGAGCAGGTTTCCGTACAGGTTGCCGTAGGTTCCGGTCGCAGTGTTGAAGGTTCTTGGAAGCACCAGCGCCGCTGACCAGGCGCCTTGCATCCACAGCGAATGTCCTGGGACACCAGCGGCGTTTAGAGTCCCGGCCTTCGGGAAGAATAACTTGTCTAACGCCATCGCATAGTAGGCTCGGGCACCTGCGAGCACCAAGCTGTTCACGCATCCGAAGGTGGAGATCATGATTGCGATCGCCATCATGGTGGAGCCGTAGCCGGGGAACACACGCTCGACGACCGCGGTCGCGACGCGATCCGATGGGGCATGCTGAATGCCTTCGAGCGGCAGCACCATTAGATAAACGACGTTGGTCAACAAGTAGAGCAAGACAACAGCGGTACAGCCGATGGCCATGGCTTTCGGCAGGTTCTTGCGAGCATCGCGAATCTCGCCTGCGATGAACGTGACGTCATGCCAGGCGTCGGCAGAGAATAACGATCCCGATTGTGCGACGCCAATCGCGACAATCAACCCAAAAACGCTGCCTGCTGCGACCCCGAGGGACGCGTCGAATTCACCGAAGTGAAAAAAGTTGGTGAAGTTGGCAGAGGCTTCGGCGTTGCGGCCCAGTAGAACTCCGCATAGGATCAGAGCGCCGATGCCTGCGATCTTTGCTGTGGTGAAAACGTTCTGGATGAGCTTGCCGTATTCGAGACCTCGGGAGTTGGTCCAGGTGAGCAGGGCGATCACGGCGACGCCGACCAATTGAGCGGTGGAGAGCGAGAAGGCATAGCCGCTTGAAATGTGGACTGGCGGAATAAGGTAGTTGCTCTCTGAGATCCAAGGGATCAGCACGGCGGAGAAGCGGGCGAACGCCACTGCTACGGCAGCGATGGTTCCGGTCTGGATGACGGCAAATAAGGTCCAGCCATAAAGGAAGCCGCACAGAGGAGAATAAGCCTCGCGCAGGAAGACGTACACGCCGCCGGCTTCGGGCATCATCGATGCGAGTTCACCGTAGGATAGAGCGGCGGCGATGGTCAGTAGCGCTGTGACGCCCCAGGCAGCAAGCAGCCAACCGGGCGAATTGATCAAGCGGGCCATGTCGGCAGAGACGAGAAAGATTCCGGACCCGATCATCGAGCCAATCACGATCATGGTCGCGTCGAACAGATTCAGGCCGCGAACAAATCCGGGTTTTTCTGTTTTGGAGGACGAGTGCGAGGGCGTGCTCATGGATTCAGCAATTGTACCGCCTCGTCCAGCGTGGACAGGACGGTACTCCGCTCCCTGCCGTCGCGGCTCGTGAGGCTTGCGGACCCCGTGCGTGCAGTGCGTTGCCCGACGATCCCCCTGTGCGATTAGCCGAGGGCTTGCGCGAAATCTTCGATGATGTCTTCGATGGCTTCGATCCCGACTGAGACTCTGACTAGATTGTTGTGAATGCCCAGGCGTTCGCGATGCTTGGGCGACAGGTCGCGGTGCGAGGCCATCGCGGGGTAGAGAATCATGGTGTGAACGTCGCCCAGGGATGTGGCGCGCACCACCATTTTCAGTCTCTCCATGAAGCGGAAGACGCCAGCGCGATCGGCACCTTTGATCTCGAAAGCGATCAGGCCTCCGAAGCGTTCCGCCGGGAACAGACGCGCGATGTTGGCCGCGTCGGGATGATTCGGATCTTCAGGAAAATAGACGCGCTCGATTCCAGGCTGCGATTTCAACCATGCTGCTAACTTGCGCGCGTTGGCGCACTGGCGTTCGTAGCGCAGCGCGAGCGTCTTGATGCCGCGCATGGTCAGATAGCTCTCAAAGGGTCCCATCACTGGGCCGAGGGTTCGGGAAAGGGTGCGAATCGCAGAGAAATGCGCTTGATCCGCGACAATC
>JBDTUY010000233.1:0-7877 GCA_040007495.1 Acidobacteriota bacterium
GGAGCAGGCCGCGAAACAGACACCCGAGCAAATCGCTGAGCAGGCCGCCAAGGTGGCCGAATACGAGAAACAGAAGAAATCCTTGGAAGAAAAGCAATCATCCGTGCAGGCTTCTTTCACTGCGGGGATGGAGGCTTATTCGGCAAAGAAGTGGGACGCAGCCATCGAGAGCTTGACCAAGGCTAGTCAGATTGACCCGAAGCAGGATGTAGTCTGGGCAAATCTGGGAGATTCCTATGCTCAACGGGGGGGGACGCTGAAGGGTGCGGAGCGTGTAGCTGACAATCAGAAGTCGGTGGAAGCCTGGGCCAAGGCAATCGAGCTGAAGCCACTGAACGCGGGTTATCACAACAACATGGCGCTCGCATTGGCGGGATCGAAGAAGTTAGATGGCGCGAAGGAAGAATTCGAGCAGGCCGCCAAGCTCGACCCGCCCCAGGCGGGGCTGTATTACCGGAATTTGGGTTCCTCCTATTTTGATGCGAACCAGAATGAGGCTGCAGAAGCTGCCTATAAAAAGGCGATTGAAGCCGAGCCGAGCAACCCGGATAACTACTATCGTTTGGGATTGTCGCTGATTGGCCGCGTTACCGGAGCTGGCCCGGATGGGAAACTGTTAGCCCCGGCTGGCACGGCCGAAGCGTTCCAGAAGTATTTAGAACTGGCCCCTACCGGTGCCAATGCGGAAGAATCGAAGGGCATGCTGGAAGCGCTGGGTGCCAAGGTAGTAACGGGCTTCAAGGGCAACGCTCCACCGCCGGCTGCAGGCAAGGGCAAGGCGGCACCGAAAGGCAAGTAGACTTGGGGGGTGCTTGAGCGTTCGCCATGTGGGACCGCTCCGCCAGATTTGTTTAAACAGTGAAGGACGCTGGCTTTTACCTTGTTCCGGCTTATTGGCTTGATGATCGCGGCAGTCATTGCCATCTCAGTACTGCGTGGGTTGATCGGCGCGATTGGCCAGATTTTCGGGAATTTTACGGTGGGTCCGAAGAAGCCGAATTACCCGCCCCCTGGTCCTCGTCCATCGGAAACCGGACAGCCCGAAGCGCTGAAGAAAGATCCAGTGTGCGGGACGTTCGTCGCGCCTTCGACAGCACTGCACAAGCGGAAAGACGGGCAGATTTACTATTTCTGCTCGCCTGAGTGCCGCGATAAGTTTGTGTAGGGGTCTGTTACGGAAATTAAGCCCGGGCGTCGAGATGTCCGCTTGCGGATCCGTTCCGGAAGTCTCGACGCGGCACGCATGAGTGCGTGCCGCCACATTCGCTACAGGCGATGACGGGGGCTTAGCAGAGACCTTGCGTCGAAGGAAAATGCTCGACCGTCGGAACCGGTTACTTCGCGCATCAATTCCAGAGAATCCGTAAAGTAAGCTCTTTGCAGCCAGCGCGGACCGGAAACTGCGTCGCGGCCATGCAGGACTCGATCATCCTTAAACAACAGCGCGGTGCCGGGTGCGACCACTACACGAGCAGGCTCCAACCATTCGAGCAGGGCCCGGAAACGCCGCAGAGCATGGGTCGCTTCCTGGTTCATAGGCTCGATGCTGGAACTGGCGGCGTTCACGCGCGCGATGCCCCTCTCATCACGCCATAGAATCGGGCACGGGGCTGACAGGGTCGTGCCCGACTCCCTGGTCGCGGCGCCACCCGGAAGCGCGAAGCTCGCGGGGCAGGCATGACGGTAGATGTGTTTTGCTAGCGACTCTGCCAAGTCCGGCATGGCCGCGTCCAACAACTGCTCCGCCGTCACCACAGTGGTCGCGGTTCCCTGATTGCACAAGCCGTAGAGTAGGATGCCTCGTTGCCGAAACCAGACTGGCAAAAACGCGTTGTCGCTATGAAAACCGAACTGCACGCGCCCGCCGTTGGATTGCAGGGTTTCCGCACCAGGCACCGGCGTCACTTCATGGATCGGAGTGCCGCCCTTCTCGTTCTGGAAAGATAGCACCTCGCCCCACTGGCAGACAATTCCAGTGATAGCGGCCTCTGAGACCGACTGTTTGCCGGCAGGACGCAGGCCGTCGGCGGGGATATTGGGCAACTCCGTATCCAAGGGCAGGTTTTCCAACACAATCGCCGGAGGACCGTCCACTGCAAAGAACTCAGCGAGCTTCTGGCGGATGGTCAGCGGTAGAAATTGATGCGCCAAGGCTACCGACGCTTCGCGAAACTCCATCCAGGCGGCAAGATCGTGATAGTCGGGATAATGTAGGCGGCTGGCGCGCTGAGTCCATTCCTGACGGTTCCAATCAGGCAAGTGCAAAGCTTGCAGCGCCGCGACTTGAGGCACCGATGACGTAATGGCTTGAAAGGAGGTCATGTTCAGACGGAGATATCTATTATCCCCGAGTTGCTTTCTATTCTACCCAACGATTTATGGCTGTGTGTAAATACGATTTCAAGCGCTTGGTTTCACAGAATTGGATGAAGGCGGGCGATTCCGGGATGCAGAATCCATCGGCAGAATCCCTTAAAACCTAGAGTTAGGACAGCGACATCTGGCGTAGAATCGAAGGGGTTGGCCATGCGAACAATTCTGTCGATTCTCGTGTTCCTGATCGGTTCCACACTCGAAGCGCATCACTCGACTGCAGCCGAGTTCGACCTGAATCGTCCCGTCACGCTTCGAGGTGTGGTCACCAAGCTGGAATGGATGAATCCACATGCCTGGCTGTATATCGACACCGTCGCTACACCTGGACATGCAGGTGAACATTGGGCACTGGAGCTCGGGTCGCCGAGTGAACTGATTCGGCGCGGTTGGAAACGGTCGGATCTGAAGATAGGCAATGCTGTGATTGCGGAAGCCGTGCTTGCAAAGGCGGCTCGGACAACGGCCAGTGTCCGGACGTTGACGTTCGCGGATGGGACGAAGGTGTACACGGGGTTCCTGAACCAGTAATAGTACGCGTGGCGTTCAGGCGTCCAATTCCGTAGCTACTTGTCCAGCGCCGGAACTAATTCTGGTTGAAGCAACTCCGATGGATCACGGCGTGAGCACTCTGTTCGGTTCGGCCTCCGACAGAATTGTTCGAAAAAGGGCGTCTGGTGCCAGGTCGGCACCATTGGGCCAGCAAATCGCGCCATACTCGTCTACACGTACCTGTGAGAAGAGCAGCGGGTCGCGAAGCGGTTCAAACACAGGCCCGAAAAGCCTTGAGGCCAGATCCACTTTCCCGCTGGTGCCATCGTCGAACCATAGTTCGATGGTATATTGCGGGCCGACGCTTAAGCGAACAATCCTATGCATTCTGCTACTCCAGCGGCTTGATAGGGGTCAGCACATTGTGCTCGCGCGCCCTAACCCAATTGTCGCGCAACTCCTGCTGATGCAGTTCGGCCCAGTCGAGAACTAGCCCGAGGGCCCGGCGCGGAAGAGTCCCCTCGAAGAGTTCCAGCGTCTCGATCACAATCTTTGCTTCGTGCTCGCCGTAAATGGCGTGGAAGTGCGGGGGTGGATGATCGTCGTAATACATGCGGACCACGATTCCAAAGAAGATGCTGAGTGTTGGCATGAAAACCTGTTTCTACCCTTTGAAGTCGGAGAAGTGGATCGCTTTACGTACGCAGGCAGCAGGAACGGCCACCCGCGCGTAGTGGCGGAGGTGTGGAGCTATCCGTCTATCGCCTGGTTGTCCATCACACCAACTGGCGCTCGATGGCGGTCGGTGTAGCGCAGTAGTCCATAGATGCCGACGAGCAAGACAGCGGCCAGAACACCCATTTGCCAGACATGCTGCCCCAGCCATTTGGAGGAATTCTCGCCAAGCTCCGCGCCCAGATACGCGATTGCGGCGTAGCGAGGTAGACGAGCCGCCAGGGTGACGCCGAGGAATCGCATGCGGCTGACGCCCAGCGCGCAGGCACACAGGCACACGATCCTGAGGGGCATGAAGGGAAACGGCACCAGTGCGCAGACGAATACGCTGGCCATCCCGTAACGCTGAAACCAGGCCCGGACCTTCATGCCGCGTGGGGTTGAAGTGCGGCGCTCCAGGAATTTTTCACCACCCGTGGCGACGATGGCGTGGAAGATCACACTGCCGACCAGAGACCCCAGAGTGGCAACGATGGCGCACGTCCAAGCCGTGTCGGGGCGCGCGATGGTTACCAATAGAATCAGGGCATCGGAACCACCGGGGCTCGGGACTCCGGCCGATTCGATCACACAGGTCAGAAAGACACCTAAGGGTCCCCATGCGATCAATGCTTGACGAAAACGTCCCATCCGTATAACTAGTTCCCTTCCTCGACAGCGCGCGCGTTCATAGCCGGCCATTTCGACGTGCGCTCAACAGCCGGGAAATGTTCCCGGCGCGGGTTTTGGAACCCGCCTTCCTTCACGCGTACGGAATTAGTGGACACTAGCCGTTCCCTTCCTCGGCGGCGCGGGGGACGCCCGTGCGGAGTAAATCCTGAAGAGCTTCTTCATTCAACACCGGTATCCCTAAAGAAGTTGCCTTATCCAATTTCGACCCTGCCTCCGCGCCTGCGACTACATAGGATGTTTTCTTGCTGACCGAGCCCGCAACCTTGCCGCCTGCCTGCTCAATTAGCTTAGCCGCTTCTTCGCGCGTCAGGGTTGGCAGCGTACCGGTGAGTACGAACGTTAGCCCGGTTAGAAGACCAACGGCCTTCTTGCGGATCTCGCAAGTGAACTTGAACCCGGCAGCGCGGAGGCGTTCCACCAAGTCCTGATTGTGGGGTTTCGCGAAAAATTGAGTGATGCTCTGCGCGATTTTTGGTCCGACCTCTTCGGCGGTCTGCAGGTCTGCTTCGCTGGCCGAGGCGATCTTGTCTAGGTCTCCGAAGGCGTCGGCAAGGAATTGTGCGGTGCGCTCTCCGACAAATGGGATACCGAGACCGTTCAAGATGCGCGGCAGAGGCTGCTGACGTGAGTCGTTGATATTGGCCAACAACTTTTCGGCGGACTTCTGCCCCATGCGATCGAGACTGGTGAGTTGGTCGAGTGTTAGTTGATACAGGTCCGCGACATTCGCTACCAAACCGCGATCTACCAACTGGTTTACCAAGACTTCGCCCAAGCCGTCGATATCCATGACACCGCGTGCGGAGAAGTGCAGGACCGATTCTTTCAGGCGCGCGGGGCAGTTGGTGTTGATGCAGCGGCTGGCGGATTCGCCTTCCACGCGGACTACTTCTTCACCGCATTCTGGGCAGGTACGCGGCATTACGAATGGTCGGCGGTCGGGAGCTTGTTCCAGGACGCGGACGACCTTCGGGATCACGTCGCCTGCGCGTTCCACGAGAACTAAGTCGCCGATCTGGACATCGAGGCGACCGATCTCGTCTTCGTTATGCAAGGTCGCGCGGGAGACGGTGACGCCGCCAATGCCGACGGGTTCCAGATACGCGGTCGGGGTCAAGGCTCCGGTGCGTCCGACGCTGACCTGGATGTCGAGAACTCGGGTTCGCTCCTGGCGCGCGGCAAACTTGAAGGCGATCGCCCAGCGAGGGGCTTTCGCGGTCCAACCCAGACGCTTCTGCTGGTCGACGGAATCGACCTTGATTACAACGCCGTCGATCTCAAACGGTAGCGCGTCGCGCTTGGCTTCCCATTCGCGGCAGAATTCGATGAGAGCTTCGACGTCGGCACATTCCCGGTATGCAGTGTGAACTTTGAAGCCGCGGCGTTGCAGTTCCTTGAGTACGGCGCTGTGGTGATCGAGAGCGGGTTGGCCTTCGGCATTCAACAGAAAGTAGCTGAAGTATTCGAGCTGACGGGCCGCGGTGATCTTGGGGTCCAGGACGCGCAAAGCTCCGGCTGCGGCGTTGCGGGGGTTGGCAAAGCGGGGCAGACCTTCTGCGTCTCGCTCTGTGTTGGCTCGTTCAAACGATCTACGATTCAGCACGACCTCGCCGCGTACTTCCCACACGGTATCGCCTGGTGGCTCAGACACCACCTGAAGAGGGATCGATCGGATGGTGCGTGCGTTTTGCGTGACGTCCTCACCCACCTGACCGTCGCCACGTGTGACGGCTCGCGTGAGTTGGCCGCCGCGATATTGGACGGCAAGTGACAGTCCATCGAGCTTCAACTCCGCGACGTACTGGTAACTTTCGTTTGGCAGAAGACCCTGCACGCGTTGATCGAAGGCTCGTAATTCCTCTTCGTTCAAGGCGTTGTCCAGGCTCAGCATCGGTGAGGAATGGCGGGCTTTGACGAAGCCTTCTCGGGGACTGCCACCGACTCTCTGCGTAGGGGAATCGGGGGTGATGAGATCCGGATGGGCGGCTTCCAGGGCTTGCAATTCGTGCACCAGAGCGTCGTACTCCCCGTCCGTGATCGATGGAGAATCCAGCACGTAATATAGATGTTCGTGATGGCGCAGCGTCTGGCGCAGTTTGTCGATTTGACTCTGGATTGGATCTGGAGAAGGCACAGGCTGGATGTGAAATACGGGCTGGGCGCTATAATTGTTGAATCGCAGTGTTCCACCAGCCGGTCCTCATCTACAATCCTGCAGCAGGTAAGCTTCGGCGGAACCCTGAGGGTATTCTCCAACGTACCAAAGCTGCGCTTGCTCGCGGAAGGGTTGGGACGGAAAAACCTCTTGAATTGTTGCCCACCACGGGTCCGGATATGGCGGGAAACCTTGCGCGGGAGGCAATTGGTCGGGGCGCGGACCTGGTTATCGTGCTGGGCGGCGACGGCACGGTCAACGAGGTTCTTCAGGGGATGGCGCAAAGTTCGGTGCCCTTGGGTGTGCTGCCGGGCGGGACAGCAAATTGCCTGGCGATGGAACTGGGGTTGGGTTCGCGGCTGGAGAGGGCGGTTGAGCGATTGACTGCGTGTCAGCCGAAGACGGTGGCCCTGGGTCGTGCGACGCCTGCGGGTGTGACGGCTAACGGCAACGGTTCGGCTTCGCCCTCACGATGGTTCCTGCTGATGTGTGGCGCGGGTTTGGACGCGGCGATTGTCGATGAAGTGCATTCGGGCCTGAAGAAGAGCACCGGGAAACTTGCCTACTGGGTCGCGGGATTGGCGCAGTTCCGGAGGCGGGTCGGACCGATGAAAGTGGAGGTCGGGGGTAAGACCTTCGACTGTGGATTCGCGCTGTTCAGCAGCATTCGCAACTACGGCGGAGACATGGAGATCGCTTCGGGCGCTTCCCTGCTGAAGGACGATTTCGAGATCGTGCTGTTTGAAGGAACGAATCCGTTGCGGTATGCAGCGTACATGATGGCGGTGGGGATTGGGCAGGTACAGAAGATGCCCGGGGTCCATACGTTGCGGGCGCAATCGGCACAATTGATAACGCCTGCGCCGACGCAAGTGGACGGCGAATTCTTTTCGCGAGGCGCGGTGCGTTTGGAAGCAGTGCCGAATGCGATAACATTGCTGCTGCCTGCGGGTTACAAATAGACATCGAGGGACGCCTAACAGTTCGGACAAAGTCGCAACCACACACAGCATGGACAATCTATCGCACTCTCTGGTCGGCCTAATGTTGGCGCGGGCTGGCATGAATCGGGGTGAGAAAAACACCACGGCCATGCTGGTGGTGGCGGCGAACATCCCGGATGTGGATGCCTATGCTTTCTTGACCAGTCCAGCGACGTATCTGGACGTCCACAGAGGCTACACGCATGCGTTGGTCTTCGCGCCTCTGATGGCGCTGCTGGCGGTCGCGGTGGTGAAGGTGATGGAGCTTGTCGCCGCCACCTATCGCGCGAAAGGCTACACGTGGGCTGCGTTTCTCGCGATGCTGAATCTGACGAATGTCGCTGCGAAAAAGGGAATTAAGCCGAAGGTCGAATACCGCGAATTCAACGCCGGGTCGTACTTTTATCTGTGGCTATGCTGCATCGGTGCGGTGCTGAGCCACCTGCTGATGGACTGGACCAACGTCT
>JBDTUY010000234.1:0-7846 GCA_040007495.1 Acidobacteriota bacterium
GCTCTCGTATACAAACTCGACTCCGTCGGCGGTTGCCGCGGCAGTTCGCAGATCGGCATTGAGGTCCAGTACGCGGAGTGGCGGGATCTGCGCGCTTGGCTGAATCGTATGCGCGCCGGCAGGCAACCACTGAACTGCTTGATCGCCGATTGGCCAGAGTTCGCCATCCACCAGCACTCCAGGCGCTTCTTCGGTCAACGGCCAAGCTACTCCCACACTGCGTTTGGAGCTGAGCTTCATTGTGGGCAGGTCGTAGGGGGTACCATCGGCTACTTCTGTTGCCCCGCTCGAGCGGCTGCCGCCTTTGTTGGTACCGCCTGAGCCGGAAGCTGGTTGTCCGCTTCCAAGCTGGCCTGAAGGTTGATCAGCTGCTGGCTGACCCGCATCTCTCCGGATGGAATCACTCCCGATGGGATTGACGAGGATGGCCGCACCCGGGGTCGCGACAGAGATTGCGCGATGCTGGCCGCTTGTACTCCCGATTGCCGCAGTAACGCCTGATGAATCGATTCCTTGGGCTGCGCTTGACTTGCGAACTCGAATTCCAGAGGACTCCGCGTGATCCACCTGGGCGGCGGAGGCAGCCAGGAGAGGGAGATCCAATGGGAGAATCGAATTTTCAAAGTACAGAGTAACGCGCGGAAAGGCTTGTCCTGCGACATGCAACAACTGGAACAATTCGCTGCCTGTCTGCTGCTTGGTGGGGTACACATCCTGATAACGCTCCACAATATTGATATCGATGGCTAGTTTTTCCGGCCGTGGCGCCAAGCCGACATATCGCGACGCGATCTGCGGGTAGCGTTGCGGACCCAAATCCCACAGCGTGGCAGGGTCCTCAATTAAAAACGTAAAATCGTGCTGCTTCAAAAGCGGTAGAGTCTTCGATGTATCGGCACCGATCTTGGCCCGCATGCTGGTATCCAGGCGGTCGTCCACATGCGTAAGCACCAAATCGAGCCACGGCTTCGGCGCATTTGGACCGGATCGTAGCTTTTCGATCTCCGCCATCCATTCGGTCTGCTGCTTGCGCGCAAGCTCTGCTCTGAAGTCTAAGAAACGTAAGAGTACAGGAGCATTCGCGCTAACACTCTTGAACAGCTCAGCCGGATCGACACCCGCAACGTTCTTGAACTCGCGACGGACATCGTCGTTCATGGGAGTAAACCGCGCCGCGTTGTCGATCCCTTCCAGCGATTCAAAATACAGCTCGGCTAGATTGACTCCGTCCCAATCGAAAGTCGAAATCAGATCGTGCAGGCCGGTTGATACTGCAGCAAAGGCATCTCGATTCGTCAGGTTCATCAGCTTGCGCCAATCGAGTTGCGCATCTTGACCCAGCGCGGTCTTCTCACGCCACTCGGGATGTTGCTCCCAGAATTTCTCACTGACATGCGGCAGTTCGACCCATGCATACACCTGAATCGCGTTACGATGGCACGCCTCGATCAAGCGCCGCAGATAAGCGTCCTGTTCCGGATCGCGCTCCCAGTAGTGCCACGCGGCGATGTGCAATGCCGAGATCCCGGCTTTTCGCCAGCGCGGCGCAAGATAGTCGAGATCCGCGCGTGTGCGGTACGACGAATCGAAAAACGCCCACAGATTGGCGGCCCGAAAGGGGGCTTCGAAACCAAGCTCCGCTAAGGCTTGCGGCAAATAGGGATAGCGGCTATAGCCTCGCTCACCCAAGCCGGTGGCCAACCACAAGACCGCGCCTGCACCTTCGCGAAAACCGACCAGCAAGGGTGCACCGTCCCATTTTTCTTTGGCAAACACTTTGCCGCGCACGGGAATCGCGAAACGCGGAATCGTAACCGCGTCCTGCCACACGATGCCTAATTTCGGAGAGCGCTCGTCGATCACGCTACGCACTGCGACCTGCTTGTCACTCGCTATAAATCCAAACGAAGCGGCCAGAGGAGAAGCACCTTCTAAGATCAAAATAGTTCCGCGCTCCACACGCTCCACCAACTCAGGATTCGCGGCTGCATTGGAAGGAGTAACTACAATGTCAGCCTCGGACTCATTCGCAGCAAAGAGTCCTACTGCAGAGAGAACCTCAGACCAAGCAGCGTTACGGGCGGAATTCTGCGGAGTCGTAGTCGTATGAGCAATATGAAAGGTAAGATCCGCGCCATGACTCGGTGCGCAAGAAAACAAAAACAGAGAGGCAAATCCGAAGCCTAAACTCCTGACTCCTGACTCCTGTCTCCGCGTTTTTAGCGTCCGTCCCGGACTGTCTCCTCTACTTGGTGAACGCATACCAGACTCCGATCCTCAGGTCCGTGAAGTTTGGACCGTAAGGATTGTCCATGTTCGTGAGATACGCGCCTCGCAATAAGTTGACAGAGAAGCGAACGCCATCCAGCGTGATACGCGCACCAGGACCGGTCTCAACCGAATTGGCCCAATACTGATGCTTCTGATCGAGGGTGCCGTTGAAGTTCCAATAGAACTGAACGGAATCGGCAACGGTCCAACCTGTTCGATTCTGCGAGTACAGCAACATGTCGTTGCCGAAGCGGCTGACGAACAGACCATCGTCCGCCGTGTCGGCAAACAAGCCGCGACGGCCCGAGATCAACTTGCCATAGGAGATGCCGCCGCGATAGTCGGGAATCGCGAGCGCTCCGGGACCGTTCATATAGCGAATGGCTTCACCCGCTTCAAACCATCCAGTGGCTCCCTTCCAGGTTCGCGTCGCTACGCCAGCAGCCAGAATCACGCTGCGTTCCGACAAATACTGCGAAGCCAAGCCAGCGATCGGCTGGAACTTGCCGCGCACATCGCCAACGAATCGCAAGCTGGCATACGGCCGCAGCGGACCCTTGGTTTTCAGTTCCACTTTGCCCTGCGCATAAGCGAAGGTGTTTGCCCAACGAGTGGAGATCAGTGGGAACATCCAGAACGTCGTCTGAAGGCGACGCAGTGCCGGAGCCAGGTTCCGAATCGCCTGTGTCGCTTCATAAGCGGTCTGCGAATCCGGACTGGTGCGCGCGCGATCGAACCAGCGGATTGCCTCACGATTCGCGCCCAGCAGGTTATAGGTTTGCCCCAAGCGGATGGCCGAGTCGAAGTCCTCAACATCCTCCTCGACAGCGGCGTGCAGGAATCGCAAAGCGTCGTTAAGGTAACCCTTTTCGAAACTGACCTGCCCCATCTGGCGGGCCTCGCCCAGAGGACGCGTTGGCGCAGGAAGCTCATCGCGAGACAGTAGCGCTACACCGGCAGTTCCGCTCTCAGTGCCAGTGGCTCCGACCCCAACTTCGGAGGGAGCTGGAGTAGCCACTGGCGGCAGCTTCTTCAATTCTTTTTCCGCCGCCTCCTGATTGCCCATCGCCTGATGCAAGTAGACAAGTTCGCGCCGCAAAGCGTCGTTAGTAGAATCGAGGTCCAGCGACTTCTCGAACTCATAGACAAACGGATAGCGCGGACCGAGCAACTCTCTAGCCTGCTCTCCCGTGCGAGGCTCGGCACCGCGGGATGCTGCTAACAGCGCGGCGTTGGCTTCCTCGACCTTCCCTTGTTGCTTCCAGATCCGGCCAAGATCCAGCAGGAGATCCCGCCGACCCGTCCGCAGCTTCCAAGCCCGCTCGAAATGTTCGGATGCGAGCGGTAGGTCGTCGCGCTGCTCTGCGAGCTTGGCCAGTTCCTCATGACCGCTGAAGTTATCCGCGGACTGCGCTAGCGCTGCCTGCCAACGAGCGATTCCTTCCCGCAGAGGACGGTCAATATTCTCAAACGCGTCCGCCGCAGTCGGGTTGCTAGGCTTGCCATGGTGCGGTTGGCGCAGTTGATCGAATACCCTCCGCGCGATCACCGGCAGCTTTGTTTCGTAGCAAAGGAAGGCGTACTCAAGCGCGACTTGATCGTCAGGCTCAGGCTGACCGGGCAGGAGAGCTTCCTGTTGCCGCTTCAGGATTTCCGCAAATTCGTCGCGGGCAGCCACGGTATCACCAGCCTTCAGGAATGTATAGGCGAGGTCTTTCCGGACGTCCAAGCGATCCGGAATCAGAGGGAGGCTTTGCTGGAAAAGGGCGATGGCTGGCTCATAGTCGTGAGCCTGGAGAGCCTCGTAGGCCCGATTCAGAAGGGCAAGCGCATTGGGAGATACAGGTTGCGGAGTTGGTGTCTGCGCCGAGGTGCAGACCGCCAGGGTAACTAGGACCAGAAAAGACTGAAGGCGAACCCTACCCATGGGAGATACACCTTAGTGGCCCAAGGGGTAGAAGGTTCTCTAATTATTTTGCTCGTCTTTAATTTTGCTGATACTCAATTATTTGACCAACGCGACCACCAGAACTCCGGCCGTGATCAACGCGCCGCCCAGCACACCTCCAAAGGTCGGCTTTTCACCGAGGATGATGAAGGCCAGCGTGATCGTCAGAGCTACAGACAACTTGTCGATCGGCGCCACGCGACTGGCCGGACCCAACTGTAACGCTCTGAAATAAAACAACCAAGACATGCCGGTGGCCAAACCTGACAGCACCAGAAACACCCAGGTCTGTTTACCCAGGGTCGGGATGGATTCGGCGCCTCCCCGGGCCGCCACTACGCCCCAGGCGAAGATCAGAACGACGGTAGTTCGGATCGCTGTCGCGACGTTTGAGTCCACGTCGCGTATCCCGATCTTGGCCAAAATTGCCGTCAACGCGGCGAAGAAAGCCGAGAGCAAGGCGAACCAAAGCCATGGCATAAGCGCCTCCTATGGTTCCGAGAAAAACCGGAAACCTTCCGTCTGTCACCGGGTTTAGTCGGAAACGTTCCGTCTGTCACCGGGTTTATGACCGGGTCTGTGTCATTACTACTTTGTCTGGCATCTTATTTGTACGTGCCCGGATTGCAGCCCTGGCCAACCAAATCGATATCGCTAGAAACGCGATGACCATCGTGGCCATCAACGGCCAGGAAATCTGCTCCGGCTGCCCCGCCCTAAGCCATCTAACCAACGACGCAAGACCCACCATCCCGACCACTCCGCCCGCCACACCCGGCACGACCCAACCAGGACGGCAGAATTCGAGGTAGATGCTAAGCGCTCCCAGCATGACGAGGAGAATCGCGTTATTGGGGTTTGTCGTCATACAAATGCTGTACTACTGACGCAGCGCCTTCCGAATAATCAGGAATGGCACTGGAGGATCTCGAAAGGTCAGCCGAGCTTCAGAGGGACAATTCAAGCAAGTATCACCACGAGTCTTGAACCATAGGTATAGCTCGTGGTTGGAAACCGACGTGGTTGCGTCGCTATCACCCTCCCAGTACTGATCATAGTTGGCTTCCAGATGAGTGAAATGCAGTAGGGAAGGTCCCGCGCCGAGGTGAACGGCCAGCGACCGCAATGCCCTGACCTGATGAAAGTAGAGCAAGTGGAATGGCTTCCCGTCGGCGATCGGGATCAGGGACTTGTAGAACATATCTTTCCAGCCGAGATCTGCATATGGCCGAGCGTGTAAGCCGTGAGCACTAAATCGGCTCACATCTAAAGCGGGATACACCAACATGTAGCCGCCCGGCTTGGTCACACGGCGCATCTCCTGCAACGCGAGCTCCGGATTCGGTATATGTTCCAGCACCCAAATAGTCCACAGACCATCGAACGTCGCATCTGGAAACGGCATGTTGGTGGCAGAGGCTTCGACAAACGGTTTGTGAAAGAAGCGGCGAGCTGTAGATGAGATATCCAGGCCAGTGTAATCGCCGACTTGATCCTGCAGCAGTCCGCTGCCAGCGCCTACTTCCAAAGACTTCTTGTCCGCCAGGCCGTAGTCTTGGACGAAATTGTGAACTAGATCCGGCACATGATAAAAATCCGCCATGTACCGGGCGCTGTTGACGTAGGCCTGTTCCTTTTCCGACAGAGGCTCGGGAGTTTTGCTATTTGAGCTTTTCTCTGTAATCGCTGCTGTATAAGCTTTAGCGTAAAATTCTTTCGACTGCGGTGTCTGATCCTGCGCCGGATCAATGTCGAAAGGAAACATCAATAGCGTCGCCAAACCACTGGCAGAGATCCCGGCTGTCAGGATGCCGATACCGTAACGAAGCAATCTAGACCGCATGGGGAATCGCCATCGTAACACTCAACCTCGTGCCGACGCGATTACCGTTAGAATCTGTTTCCCGAACCGCTCGGCCTTCTTCTCGCCAATGCCCGTGATCCCGAGCAGCGCCGCGTTCGTCTTGGGACACAGTCGGCTCAATTCGGCAATGGTCGTATCATGCAGGATCACGAACGCCGGAACCCCGCGCTCCTCTGCCATTTCTTTACGCCACTTGCGCAGGGCAGCCTCGCATGCGGCATCCACCGGGGCCAGATCGGCTTGCGGTGTCACTGCGGACTTCTCCCTCCGGACCACCGAAACCCGGGTTCGCGGAGTATCCTTCACGATGCTAGCCAGCGCGGCCGACGTCATCCAATCTAGAGTTACTCCGCACACGTCGCAGGCTTCACATCGCTCCCACTTCGGGGTCTCACCGAAATGTAAGCAGATCTGCCGATGCCGACACTGCGCTTCTTCTACAAACCTGCGCAGGACGTGATAGCGAGTCCAACCGCGCTGGCGCTCCTCGGCGTCTTCCACTTGTTGAATGAAGCATTGCAGCAGGCCCGCGTCCTTCTTCTGCCAGAACAAGACGCAATCGGCAGGCTCGCCATCACGCCCCGCACGGCCGGCTTCCTGATAATACTGTTCGACCGATTTCGGTAAGGAGAGATGCAGCACCGCACGCACATCCGGCTTATTGATCCCAAGCCCGAACGCCAAGGTCCCCACCAGCACGCGCTTCTCACCGGACATCCAGGTGTCTTGATTCTTCTCGCGTTGCTTCGGGCTCATCTGGCCGTGATAGCCCACAGTTCCATGACCCTTGCTGGACAACCACGCCGCCGTCTCTTCCACCATCTTAATGGTAGGCGCGTAGAGGATTACGTTGCCTTCATCGTAATAATCCAGCGCAGCCAGAATCATGCGCTGCAATTCATCGGGCTTGGTCTGCCGAACCAGATACCGCAGATTGGGCCGATGAAAACTCATCGCGAACTTGGCCGGATCGTCCAACCGTAATTGGTTCAAGATGTCGTGCCGGACCTGTTTGGTAGCGCTAGCCGTGAACGCGGCAATCGGAACATCCGGGAAACGATCACGTAGCGTGCGCAGTTGTCGATACTCGGGTCGGAATTCGTGCCCCCATTCGGAGATGCAATGCGCCTCGTCGATGGCGAAAAACCCAAGCGGCAATCTCGATAACCAGGCAACCACGTCCGGTCGGACAATGCGCTCCGGAGAAAGATACAGTAGCGCCAATTCGCCCCGTTCCGCACGACGCTTGGCTCGCTCGATCGCGGCGGAATCGAGCGAACTGTTGAGGAATTCCGCTTCGATCCCCATTTCGCGCAATCCCACCGCCTGATCCTGCATCAGCGCGATCAAAGGACTCACCACAACGCAAGTCTTCCCCGAAGCGACGGCCGGTAATTGATAGCACAGCGACTTTCCGCCCCCGGTCGGCATCACGACAGCCGTATCTCGACCAGCCAGGATGGAATGAACAATCGCTTCCTGCTTGGGTCGAAACTCGGAGTAGCCCCAGTGCTTCTTTAAGAGCTGATAAAGGTCGGTGGTGGGCATCCAGAAAGGCGTCAGGAAAAACGGTCTGGACCTATTGTAGCGGTGCCGCCCTCCGGCGCCTGCTACCGAATACACTTCGGGCAATGGAAATGATTGGTGACCAGTGAATTGTTAAAACTGACGGCACGCACGGCCCTATTGTCATGACCGCGTGATTTGTTGGCCATTGTGAATTCGCAGGGGTAAGCCCCAAGCTGACGCATGGGGCTGAGACC
>JBDTUY010000235.1:0-7812 GCA_040007495.1 Acidobacteriota bacterium
ACTCTCAATTAGACTGACCATGTCCTTTGAGCGATACGCCGCCAACTCGGGGATGGCAAATGAGAAAGCCGTGATCGGTGCCGCATCCGCCCCTTCGACCGCAGCCTCCAGCTTGACGTGGACTGTAACATTCAACAACGCAGCCGAGGAGTGATTGACGACCAGATAGTGCAACTCCGGCGTCTTGCCTTTCTCGGTCACAACCCGAAATCCCGTAACCTCCACAAACGGCTGTAAAGGATGGGCAGGCTTTGGAGGTTTCGATACAGCTTTGATCGCGCTCGCAGGTGCCGGAGGTAGTTCAGCAACCTTGGGAGTGGAGGAACTAGCAAACCCTGGCATCGCATAAATCGCCAACGTCAGCACCCCAGCCAGCAATACCGCCGCGACCGTGAAACTAACCATCCAACCACCGCTGCGTCCTTGCTTGGCCACGGCTGCCCGAACCACAGGGTTGTTGTCTATATAGGTGGTTGGACGCTTGATTCCAGCGTTCGCAAGAGAAGTTAACTCGCGAGGCAGCATCGGGCCGGGTAATTCCGCTCCGCTATCGTCACTGCCTTTTGGAATCGCCGCTCCAGGTTCGGCCATCTTCATGCGGCTTGCAGCTTCCTCCGAATAATCCCGGAGGCTGGCCAAAGGCAAGTTGCGGGAGGCCACGGCACGCCCTTCGCGAAGCGGCCACAGCGCCGACGACCTGGGCTCTGCCGCAGCTTCGTCCAATAGCGCGACCGATGCACGATGCAGTTCCGCACTCGAAGCAAGAGTGCTCGCCTCAGGTGTACGCATCGGAGGTTTCGCGATCACCAGTGCGACCGGAGGCTCGGTCGGACGAACTGCTACGGCCGGGGCTGCGACCTCAGAGACTAATTTGGGAACATCCGTGGGAACATCCGTAGGCGCAGTCACCAAACCGGAGCTTGCAGCGGAGGCAAGAATGGGCTCGGACTCGACAGTAGGTACAACCTCCTGTGCCTCAATTTCCGATGAGGCAGCCTCAGTGACCTGCTCCTCAGCCCTCTTATCCTCGGCATCCGGCGTTAGTGAGGCATTACCGGCCAACGACTCAAATGCCTCGAGTGCACCCAGCAGGAAAGATTGGGAAGCTACCGGTTCGAGCATCAATAGATTCCCGTGCGTCGAATGGGTAAACTCGGCGATCGACGCCAAAGCAGTAGGGGCCAGTTGCGAAGAAGCTAGAAGAGCGATCACTCGCTCAGTTTCAGGCTTAGCAACCATGGCCAGTTCGGTCTCAGAGCTAACAGCGGTCGCCTGTCCCTCAGGAGCAAGTATTTCAGGCGTAAGTGCAGCAGTATCAACTTTTGGTAACACAGCACTCGCCCTCGTCCGGCCTTCCTTTGCCGCACACACTGGGCAATCCTGACGCGCAGGAGAGATCTCCTCGCCGCATTCTGGGCATATCCAATGAAACATGGATTCAACTGTACATCTAAGTTGGTCAAAAGACTGTCCGCTACACACCCTATTGGCGGGTAGGAGGGAACCTTAGTCTGTACTAGGCCGGTGCAAGCTGTTGTACTGTAACAAAACGATAGAAGCCCGATAGGCGCAGACCTCCACAGACAGCCTCATTCTGCAGATTATGCCAGGGGGGTGGCCCTCGACTTAGTCCTCGGAAGCAATCATCGTGGTGCCATTGGGCACCGCAAAGTATTCCAGGAACTTCTTCTTGCGGTCCGACGCACCGGTGATGGGCTTACGATCCATCAAGACGTTGGCGAATTCATCGCACTGCTTGCCGATTAGGGAATCCGGTTCCAGGCATTGCCCACCCGTGGTCGCACGGCTCACAGCGAAGTAGTCGTTGGAAAAAGTGCGGACCACAGGCAACCCCACCAGTTCCTCAACCTGTTCCTTCGTGAACAAAGGCTTCTTATGAACCCGGTTCAGGATGACGTTGATGCGGCCTTCCAGTCCCAAGCTCTTGAGGAATCCCAGTTTCTCGCGAGCAAGGTGCAGGGAAGGGATTTCGGGCGTACACACCAACAGGATCTTCTTCGCCTCCTGCATGATCTCCAGCGAATACCGCTCCAGATTGCCCGAAAGATCGAAGCACATGGCCTGATAATTACGTCGCATGAACTGGACCAGATAGCGGATCTGCGATGGCTCCACTCGCAGGTTCGGATTCACCCGGCCTGCATGCAACACATCCAAAGAACCGATCGCGGTGACCAGTTGCGGCCACAGATTCTCATCGATTTCGGCGGAATGTTCCACGGCGTCAACGATGGAGTGTTCATTGCGCAGCTTTAGCAGGAAGCGCAGCATTCCCGAATTCAAGTCCAAATCGCTGAGGATCACCCGTGTATTCTTCCGGCGGGCGATCGCCGACGATATATTGAGTGCCAGCGTGGTGGCACCAACCCCGGCTTTGGATGGAAGAAACGCGAAAATCTGATCGGACGTTTCGTAACTGGGCGGCTTCCGCTCCAGGTGTGTAGTGACGTTGCGCAGAGCCTCGGTCAATGATGGGAAATCGAAGGGATCGGCCAGGAACTCGCGCACGCCGACGCGCATGGTTTCACGCAGCAGAGGCGCGTCGCAAACGTGATGAATCGCAATGATCTGAACGCCGTGTGCCTCAACGTCGAGGAACTTTACGATGTCCGCCGCTCGGCCAACATCCTGGAAGCTCAGAAATATCAGTTCAGGAGCATGTGCGCGCAGAGTCCGCAGTAGATCCACGGCCGCTGGATAGCGGTCAATCGTCTTTGCAACCGAAACCTCTCCATCGAGTGGCGCCAGAGCCTTTTCCAACCGCCGCGCCAGTTCCGCGTCCGGACTGACGATGATCGTCCTAAGCACGTTATTTCCTCAATCTTTCATCGACTCAAAGTCTTAGACTCTCATCCATCGGCAGAATGCTACGAACTACTGCAATCCTCTTTTGTAAGTGTGGCCTTGGACCCTCTGCTGCGGCACATGATGATCCACTTCTTTCCGATCCTGCCCCGTCAGCATTGGGTACACTTTGAGCCTACGAACCTTCCGGGAATTGGGCAATTCTCATTCCACCTAAGTTCTCCGGATGAAGAGGCTTATGGCCCGGGACGTTAGCCTTAGACTGTACTCGGTTTAATACCCTACAGTCGTACTAAGTTTCTTTATCATTGCGAGACTTCCGCTCGCGGTGCCTGCATCATGGAAGGAACGGCTTCCCGTAGGCGATCGATGAGGCTGCGTGGTTTGGACTCCGCCGAGGTGGCCTGCAGTCCCGTCGTGACTAACGTCTCCGCGAAGGCTCTGACTTCCTTACCGAATCGGGTACTCTCCTCGACGAATGTTCCCGCGCTCGTGGCCAACGTAACCGAGCGATAGGCGTTCGAGAAGGTACCCAGGATGGGGATTCCCAGCAGATCCTCGATTTGCTCCGACGAAATGGCCATCCGTTGGTCGGCGCGGTTCAGTAACACTCCCACTCGGGCATCCAGCCGAATGGATTTCAGGTAAAACAACCGTTCCCGAGCCAACTGAAGAGAACTGGCTTCCGGCGTGCACACCATGAAGATCCGCTTCGATTCCTCCATCACCCGGATCGAATGTTGCTCCATGTTGCCCGACAAGTCGAACATCAGCAGATTGTAGCTGCGACGCGCAAAATCCAGCAGGCATTGAATATGCCCCGGTTCTATGAACGTCTGCGGATTGGCGCTGCCGGAGTGCAAGAGGTCCAGATCCCCGCACTTGACCACCAATTGCGGCCACAGGTTCAGATCCATTTCTGGCGACCGGAGCATCGCGTCTACAATCGAGACTTCCTTTGGAAGCCTGAGCAAAAACCGGATTAAGCCGTTCGCCAAATCCAGATCCGTCAATAGAACCCGCGTATCGCGAATCTTGGTGGCAGCCGGCACTGATATTCATTGCCAGCGTAGTCGCGCCCACGCCCGGCTTCGATGGCAGAAATGTGTAAACCTGTCCAGTATTGGCATAGGCAGCCGGAGCACGGTCGATTAAATGCCGAATATCTCCCAGCGCGTCCTTCCATGCAGCCTCAGGAAACGGCGGTGCCAGCACCCCGCGAACTCCGGCTCGCATCCCGGCGCGCAGAACATCGGCAGTGCAGGTCGTATGGATCCCGACAATCGGCAGGCCCTCGGCCTCATGCTCTAAATACCGGATCACGTGCTGCGCGACGTCAAACCGTTCAAAGGATAGCACCACCACATCTGGCACGTGCGCTCGAATCGCCCGCATCAGAACCGGAGCGCTGGGATATTCCGCCAGAATCGCCTCGGGTGCGATCATGTCCGTCAGGTGCAAAAGCGATTCGGTCACCTGCTTCCGCATGGAAGCATCCGGACAAATCACTAGTGCTCGCAGGGTACCTTTTGGACTGTCTTTGTCAGTAGATACGGGATCGAACACAATGGTCTCCGTAGGCCATATCGACCCAACGGCGACCAGCTTGAGCTTCAAATGGGAGTAGGTGTTCCTATTTACGCTATTTACAAGCTGCTCGATCGTGAGATTCTGCGAGCAGACCCAAAGCTAACCATCCCCACTCGGGTTATGCTTGTACGAACTCACCTATGACTGGACGCATTCTCTGGGCCCTGATCGCGGTGGCTGCTGCCGCCTCATTAGGCGTTGTCGCACAATCGCATGGCGAACCTGTCAACAGTACCTGGCTGGTAGTCGCCGCCGTCTGCACGTATCTGATCGGCTACCGCTTCTACGCTGGATTCATAGCGGCCAAGGTCATGGCGCTCGACAACCGAGCAACGCCCGCTGAGCGTCTACGCGACGGACACGACTATGAACCGACCAATAAGTGGATCGTCTTCGGTCATCACTTCGCGGCCATTGCTGGTCCCGGACCGCTAGTAGGTCCCACGCTAGCCGCACAATTTGGCTATCTCCCCGGCTTTCTGTGGATCGTGATCGGTTGTGTACTTGGAGGCGCAATTCAGGATTTTGTGGTTCTGTTCTGCTCGATTCGTCGCGATGGAAAATCTCTCGGCCAGATGGCTCGCGAAGAGATTGGCAAGGTCGGCGGCTTCATCGCGCTGATCACCGTGCTCTTGATCATGGTGATCCTGCTGGCCGTCATCGGACTAGTGGTGGTGAACACGCTGAAGGGCAGCCCGTGGGGGACCTTTACCATCGCCGCGACCATGCCCATCGCCATCTTCATGGGACTGTATCTGCGCTACTGGCGTCCGGGCAAGGTGCTGGAAGCGTCCTTGATCGGCTTCGTGTTCCTAATGGGCGCGATCTTCGGCGGTCAGGCCGTCAACAATTCTCCGTCGCTATCCGCTTGGTTCACCTATTCCGGTCCCGCCCTTGCGTTTGCGTTGATCCTCTATGGCTTCTTCGCCAGCGCTCTGCCGGTTTGGTTGCTGCTCGCACCGCGCGACTACCTCAGCACCTTCGTGAAGTTGGGAGTCGTACTACTGTTGGGTCTGGGTGTGGTCTTGTTGCGGCCTCAATTGGAGATGCCGCCTCTGACCCGCTTCATCGATGGCACAGGGCCGATCTTCGCTGGCAAGATCTTCCCATTTTGTTTCATAACCATCGCTTGCGGAGCAGTCTCCGGCTTCCACGCGCTCATCTCTTCCGGAACGACCCCTAAGTTGCTGGCCCGCGAGCGCCACGCCCACGGCGTCGGCTACGGATCGATGCTGCTGGAAAGCTTTGTTGCTGTCATGGCGCTAATTGCCGCGAGTTCGCTGCAACCCGGCGTCTACTTCGCGGTGAACTCGCCCGCGGGAATTGTCGGTGCAACACCCGCAGCCGCCGTCGCGACCATCGGGAACTGGGGATTTCCCGTCACCACCGAACAAATGAGCAGTTTGGCGACCTCCGTCGGAGAGCAATCGTTATTTAACCGCACCGGCGGCGCACCGTCGCTGGCCTTGGGAATGGCTCGCTTATTCGCCCGCACTGGGGGAGGGCAGGCGCTGATGGCGTTCTGGTATCACTTCGCCATCATGTTCGAGGTCCTGTTCATCTTAACCACACTCGACGCCGGAACCCGCGTCGGGCGTTTTATGCTGCAGGATCTATTGGGCCACGTCTCGCCCAAACTCGGCCAGACCAATTGGATGCCTGGCATGCTCGGGACCAGTGCCATCGTGGTCGCGGCGTGGGGCTACTTTCTGTATAACGGCGTGATCGATCCTCTGGGTGGTATCAATACTTTGTGGCCCTTGTTCGGCATCGCTAATCAACTGTTGGCCGCAGTGGCCTTGTGCGTCGGCACCACGATTCTCATTAAGATGCACGGCGCACGCTATATGTGGATCACCTGCGTGCCTTTGGCGTGGCTGGTGCTGGTCTGCTTCACCGCCGGTTGGCAAAAGATCTTCTCGCCTCTGCCTGCCATCGGATTCCTGGCCCAGGCCGACGCGGTCGCGGCAGCGAAGCAAACCGCGACCAGTGCGACCGTGATCTTTAACGCTCGATTAGATGCTGCCGTAACCGGAGTATTTCTGATTCTGGTCGCGCTGATCCTCATCGACTCTATCCGCGTCTGGATCGGCATCCTAGGCGGCAGCCGTCCCTCGACCACCACGGAAACGCCATTCGTTGCCACACAGTTAGTGGAGGAAGCATGAAGCTCCACATCATGAATCTCTGGCGCGAGATTCTACAAAACTTCCGAGGAATTCTAGCCGAGCTAAGCGATCAAAACGCCTACCAGCGCTATCTAGTGGCCCACGGACAAGCAGCATCCCCCGAAGCCTGGCGCGAGTTTCAAGATCACCACTGGCAAGCCAAATCCCGCCGCGGTCGCTGCTGCTAAGTCAGTGTGGCGCGCGATTCATCGAGCACGGGGGCTTCAGCCTCCCGAAGAATACTAGTCGCGCTGCCACTTTCCAATTTCTTCTGTAATCGGGACCGCAAAAACAAAACGGGCAGCAGCCCAAGGCCACCACCCGTCATTTAGCGTGCCAGGCGATCTGAATGCCGCCCTAGAGTCCAGCCCGCGTCAAACTCAAAACCATTCCGGTCCGCGTTTATCTGCGTCATCGGCGGCTAACTGATCCTAACTAGCTCACGCCACGGCAACTTCCAATAAACCTTTGCCAACCCTCGCCGGACGACGCTTCGGAATCACCTCCGAGGCACCCCGATACGCGGCCGCAAACCGAATACTCATGCGAGAACATTCCGGCTCCGGGTACAGTTGCACAAACATCTGCGACACCATTCTCCCGGGCAGTCCCTTGCACGTCTGCGCCAGTTGCCGCGCCGTCCGTGAGGTACACTCCTCGCACACTAATCCCAACTCTACGCAAACCTGCTGCACTGTTTTGCGGCCTCCGAGACCGTAGGAAACGCTCGCCTTGCGAGCACCCGATTCGCGCTTACCAGGGCACGAACTGTTACTTGAAAGTATCCCGTACTATGCCGCAAGGACCAAGGGTTTTGAGGAGGGTTCTCTCAGGTTTGTTTGCGGGTAAACAATGACCCCGATGGGGGTAATCCTGATAGGAGCTTTCCGATGCGCCATCGAGTTGCATGCAGTCATACATTTGGCATCATGGCGACATATATCCAACATATTACTTGCTTTGGAGGATAAGACTGTGCTGACCTAGTCCAGTTTTGAATCTTGCCAAGAATGTCCCAGCTGCTGTAATAGAGGCCCGCCGCATTCTATCGGGCTGCATAACCACCGAAACCCCGCCCCATATCCGGGGGTGAATAAATTGCTGCGCTTTCCACCAATAAAAAGGCCTTATGTAGCTCTGAGTCAGGCAGGCAATCCTAGTGTCGTTACCTATTGTCATGACCGCGTGATTTGTTGGCCATTGTGAATTCGCAGGGGCAAGCCCCAAG
>JBDTUY010000236.1:0-7808 GCA_040007495.1 Acidobacteriota bacterium
TCAACCTTTCCAATGGGTCAAGGCTCACGGTCGAGGTTCGCGGCCAGAGTATCGTACTCTCCAAACAGGGCGGCGACTGGCGAAAACTGCGGGGAGCAGCGGCTGGTACGAATCTGATGGAAGTGTTTTTGGAACAGAAGAGACAGGAACGCGACCGTGAAAACTCGCATCCTTGATTCTTGGGCGGTTGTGGAGTGGATTTTAGGGCGCGAGCCGTCTGCAGAGACGGTTCAAAAACGTTTCGCCGATGCCGAAAAAGGGCGAATGCGCCTCTTCATGAGCGCCATCAATGCTGGAGAGGTCTACTATTCATTGCGCAAGAGTGGCAATGAATCCTTGGCTCAGGATTGGCTCTCTTTATCAAACGTGCTTCCCGTCACTATCGACGTGCCCACGCTGGACGACATCTGGAGCGCCGCTACTTTAAAGGGACGCTATGCCATTTCATATGCGGACGCATTCGCAGCTACTCTCGCTTTGAGATACAACTGTCCCCTCATGACCGGCGACAGAGAGTTTCGCGTCGTGGAACACCTGGAACTAGAGTGGTTGGGATCTGTCTAACTCGTGCTCAACTGTGACTCTCGCGCGCAGATTCGCTACGCCTGCCGTGTAGCGATCATCCACCACCGTCACCGCCACCGCATCATCCAGCCAATCGTGTGATGTGCCGTCTGGATCGTGCGAGGCTACTGTTAGCGTGTAGGCGTGCGGGCAGAGGTCGCAGAGGAATGAGAAGACAACTCGGACGGTCTCGCCTGCTTTGCGTGGGCCGATCTTGACGCGTTCCAGCTCTGTGTTGGTTCCGTAGACCTCGAAGCCGATTTGGGTGCGGATCATTAAGCCCAACACTGGCTCTTCCACTGCTTCGTGAAAGCGGACCGTTGCGCGGACGCTGACCATCTCGCCGCTCTTCCAGGCGATGGTGGGTTGGTTGTCGGCGCCTAGCGTCTCAATGGAGAGTACTTCTGCTCGGCCGTCGCCTCGGCGATAGGAGGGTGCGAGTCGCACCGGAATCGTTTCACCCCAGGCTCGTACTTTATCCGCGACGTGCCTGCGATAACGATCGAGCGTTTCTTTCGGATCGCCCTTTGATGACAGGCGGCCGGCATCGAGCCACCAGACCTCGTCGCACATCCATTCCAAGAGCGCGAATTCGTTCGACGCAAGGAGGATTGTTGATCCGGCCCGGCGTAGACGATCCAGGCCGATCAGTGTTCGGGCTCGCACTACCGCGTCCTGCAGGGCTATAGTTTGATCCAAGGCGACTACGGCCGCCGGAGCCAGATTCAGAGTATCCGAGGTGCCTAGGTAGCGGCGTTCGGGACTGGAGGTCACGTCGCCTGAAGTGGGTTGTAAAACACTGCCCGCGATCTTCAACAGCTCCGGGATGCCGGACCCTTTCTCCCCGATCACGCCGATAATCGCGCCAGATGGCGCGGACGCTGAGAACCCGTCCAGCGGGGAAGACACTACGTGCCGGAACTCAATGGACATTTAATCAGGATACGACGGGAAGAGGAGTCAGGAGTCAGGAGTCAGGAGTCAGGAGTCAGGAGTCAGGAGTCAGGAGTCAGGGCTTAGACGTGTTCTTAATCATTTGGTGTTGGTGGCTTTCGGTTTTGAATCGGAGCAGTGGTTGTCTTCGACTGTGTTTGATGCGGGGTTCACGCCTGGGCCTTGGACTACGCATAGCTTTGACATGTTGTGGCCTGTGATTGTATTGCCGCGAATTACGTTGCCCTTGGTTTCTTCTTCGCGCGCGATGCCTCGGCCTAGATAGATGCCGCTGCCGAGCATCTTCGGTTCGTCTGGCTTATAAACGCAGCCCGATTGATCCGCCGTGCCGTTGCAGCCGGCTAGATTTAGATTCAGGAATTTGTTGCCTGCGACATGGTTGCCGCTGCCCATCAGGAATAGCCCGCCGAATTTGGCTCCGTCAATCGTGTTGCCGTTTAGCTCAATGTTGCTGGAGTGCGTCTTCGGATTGGAGTTGTTCATGACGATGCCATAGTGGCCGTGCGGGTATTCTGCCACGGGTCGCCGGTTGGTACAGATGTTGTCCACGACCACGCCATCGTGAAAGCCGTCCAGGTCAATGCATTTACCGTTAATCTCAAAGAACTGATTGCCGCTGTACTGCGTACCTTCGACGTCGCCTGCGGTGTCCAGTACAACGGGGACGCCGCCGTTTTCGGAATCGACAACGTCGACTGGATAGCCGATGTGATGGCCGGTGTTGCCATCTACCTTGACGCGCTTGGCGTGACCGACTTGCAGAGCGTCACGGCCTATGGTGCCGAACTTGTTGTTGAGAAACGCACCGTCCTGCAACTGTGGGGATGTGAGCAGGGAATGGGTCCACAGCCCATTGCCTGTAATGTTCTCGAAGGTGGACCTGGCGACTTCAAAATCCACCGTGCCTTCTTCGATCAGGATGCCGCCGCTCAGGTTGTTACGGCCTTTAGCGTTCTTGTTGCCGGAATCACGGATGTTCACATCGCTGATCCGGACTGCTGCGGAACGGCTGACCAGCACTGGAAAGTTGACGATGTTGGAGATGGTCAGGTGCTCGATTTTCAGTCCTTGAACCAGGTCAGCCAGGATTCCGTTGTTGGGGTACCAGATGCGAAATGCATTTTCAGGCGGGGCCATCTCGGCCGGTTTGGCGAGCTTTTCGCGGTTCCCATCGATCTCAAAATCGCGGAGCGTGACGTTGCGGGCGTTTTCGATTACGATGAGCGCCTTGCCTTGGAAGGTTGGGGATGCGACCAAGCGGGTCTTGGAGCCTCGGATTTCGACGCCATCGGAGCCGGATAAGACTACCAAAGGCTTGGACAGTTCGAGAGTACCGGGGGGTAGTTCGATGACGCCTGTTTTCAGGGTCGCGAGTTTATCGAGCAGAGCGGCCTCGGGCGATTTGGAGCAGCCAAGCAGCAAGCTGAGGGAGAGAACTAGAAAGATACAGACAAGGGACTGGGCAACGCTTGTGAGGATTGTGTGGAGGCGGTTGGTTTTCGGTTGTTTGAAGGACTCCGCTCCCTGTCCGTCGCGGCTCGTGAGGGTTTCGGACCGTTGCGCGGTTTCCTGTTGGCCGTCGTTTGTGTTCACGGTTCTCGATACAGCAGCACTGGTTAATACTTGTTGATCCACTGATCCATCCATCCCAGGAACTCCGAATACCACAGCAGAGTGTTTTGCGGCTTCATGACCCAGTGGCCTTCATCGGGGAACAGCAGCAGCTTTGACGGTACCTGCTGCGACTGTAGAGCGGTGAATAGCTGCATGCCTTGACTGACGGGAACGCGAAAATCCTGCTCGCCGTGAATGACTAACGTCGGGGTTTTGAACTGCTTCACGAAGTTGCTGGGAGACCACCGCTCGTAGATTTCGGGCGTGTCCCAGGGCATGCCTTTGAACTCCCATTTAACGAACCAAAGCTCTTCGGTTTCACCCGCCATGCTTTTCAGATCGAAGACGCCCGCGTGAGAGACGAATGCCTTGAAGCGAGTGGTGTGACCCAGCAACCAATCGATCATATAGCCGCCATAGGAACCGCCAGCCGCGACCATGCGGTCCGCGTCGACATACGGAAGGGCCGATACGCGATCCGCTACTGCCATCACGTCGTCGTAGGCTTTGCCACCCCAATCTCCGCTGATGTCGTCTACGAACTTTTGTCCGTAACCGGTCGAGCCACGGGGGTTCGGCATCACCACTACATAGCCTGCGCCTGCGAACACTTGTGCATTCCAACGGTAGGTCCAGGATTCGCCCCAGGAGCCTTGAGGCCCGCCGTGGATCAGGAACATCACTGGGTATTTGCGGGTCGGACTGAAGTTGGGTGGCTTCACGATGAAGGACTGGATGCGAGTTCGATCCGGTGTATCTGTGAAGAGATCTTCGAGCGGAGTCAGTTGGGTGGTAGCCAACAACGCGTCATTCATGTGCGTCATGGCGATGCCTGCACCACCTGCCGAAGAGACCTTGTAGATCTCCGCCGGGTGCGATCCGCTGACCTCTGTGTAGATCATCGTGCGGCCATCCGTGGTGAATTGAACATCATCCAAGCTGCTGGCTCCGGCTATGATATTACGACTGCCGCCACCGGTGGACTGAATCATCTGCACGCCCGCTCGACCACGATCTTCAGAGATGTAGAAGATGCGTGTCGAATCGGGAGACCATGTAAAACCTTCGACGGAGCGATCCAGGCCTTCGGTCAGAACTGCGGTACGGCCGGTTACGCGGTCCAGGGCCAGCAGTCTCCAGCGGTCGCTTTCAAACCCGGCGCGAACCTGCGATCTGAAGGCGAGGATCTTGCCGTCCGGTGAATAGGCGGGTGATGCGTCCGCGCCCAGACCGTTGGTGATTTTGCGAATATCGCCCCCTGTCAGTGGCGTGACATAAATGTCGGAGTTGGTGCTGGATGCCTGGTCAGGGTCGACGTTCATGGAGAAGGCGACTTCGGTTGAATCGGGCGAAATGGAGTAGTCGTCGGAGCCACCGAGGGAGAAAGGCGGAACGTCGAATGCGCCAGGGGTTAGATCCCGGAGTTCGGATCCATTGATGTTGGACGTCAGCAGGTGCTGTCGCCGCGCACCACGCCATTCGGTCCAATGGCGATAAAGCAGGGACGTGTAGATGCGGGCCTTTACTTTGTTCTTGGTTTCATCCTCGATGTGGCGCTGGTTGCAGGTGTCGTCGGCTCCGCATTCGGGGTAGACGCTGGCAAGAAACACCAGATTGTTACCGTCCGGCGTCACGAGAACGCCGCTGGTCTCAGTCGATAGTTTCGTGATCTGTCTCGCGTCGCCGCCAGTCGCGTTCATGACCCAGACTTGCGAGGAACCACTACGGTTGGAGATAAAATAGATCAGCCTGGAATCGGGCGACCAGCGTGGACGCTCATTCAGAGTGCCTTCGCGTGTCAACTGTTGCGGAGTGCCTCCCGCGACAGGAACTACGTAGATTTGCGTTGGCTTGGTGTTGTTGGCGATATCGGGCGTGGTTACAGAATAGGCGACGCGAAGACCATCGGGAGACAGTTTAGGATCGCCGATGCGCGCGATTTTCAGCATCGTCTCTACCGTGAAGGGCTGCTTTTGCGCCTGAACTTCGATCGCGGAGACGCACAACAGACTGGCGAGCAGAATAGCCTGAAACGATCGCATTAGGCCCATTCTAGCGCGTTGTGGCAGGGCGGAGCTTGCTTCGCGCCGCCTGGAACGCGCAACGCGCGTTCGACCATATCCTTAGGATCGGTGATCACAGGCTGATCGCGCCAAAGCCAGCGCATCATCTCAGGCAGAAGAGGCCCACCCATTTTCTGTCCGTGGGTGTTGAGGCCCCAGATGTAATTCACGTCGTAACCCTTCGCGGTTAGGGCATCTTTGAGACGGACATTTTGATAGAACCAATCTCGGGTCTGATCGTAGGTGCCGTTGGCGTTGAGTGCTCGGTTGTCGTTGCGGCCGTCGTTCAGGAACACGCGCAGAGGCTTCTTGTCCGAGGCCAGAACCTTCTCCGGATATACGTGACCGCCGCGCAGGTTGACGAAGCTGCCGACTATGCTCAGAACCTTGCGGAAATCGTTGGGGCGTTCCCAGGCGACGGTGAATGCCGCGATCGCTCCAGAGCTGGCTCCGCCGATGCCGTGGCGCTCGGGGTCATGCGACAGGTTGTAGCTTTTGTACAGCTCGGGCATCAATTCATCGACGACGACACGCGCATACTTGTCGTCGAGAGAGTTGTATTCGGTGGGCCGGTTGGTAGTGCGGTCGCCCCATTCGGCGGGAGTGGGCTCGGGCTGTTCAGGCGTTCGACCGGGATTGATGAACACGCCCAGCATTACCGGAATCTCCCGGCGATAGATCAGGTTGTCGAGCACGTTCTGCGCGCGGATATCGCCGGCCGGGGCCATGAACGCCTGACCGTCGTTGAAGATCATCAGGCTGGTTTCTATCGACGGGTCGTATTGGGCGGGCACGTAGACAAAATAGGTGTGCTGCGTTCCAGGGTAAGCTTTGCTGGGCAAGTAGATGGGACCACGCATCTCCCCGGTCGGGACGCCGTCATGTTTCTGCGAATCGGGACCCAAAAGATATAAGGCATTCGCGTTCGGACCTGGAGGCGCTGGTTGTGGCTTCGCGGGCGCTGCCGGCGGTTTGGCGGCTGCAGGAACTGGCGCTGTCTGTGCGAACGCTGTAAGGGTACAGGCTACGATCAGGGCTGAGAAAACGAGTTTCATCGAGGTCAACGATATCACGATTTGCCGCTTGTTATAGCAATAGTAGCCGTCGGCAAGGAGTTTAGGGATACACTGTTGGCCATGACCAACACGACCAAAATGTTTGCCGGGAAAGTAGCGCTTGTCACCGGAGGAAGCTCTGGGATCGGGCGCGCTACGGCATTGGCGTTTGCGGCGGAAGGTGCTCGGGTGGTGATCGCGGCTCGGCGGGCGGCTGAGTCTGAGGCGACGGTTAAGTTGATCGCAGAGCAGGGCGGGGAAGCGTTCTTTGTGGCGACCGACGTGTCCAAAGCGACTGACGTGGAGCGCCTGATAGCGACTGCGGTCGACAAATGGGGGCGGCTCGATCTCGCGTTCAATAACGCGGGTGTGCTGGGGACAGCGTTTGTGCCGGTTCCTAACTATACAGAGGACGCCTGGGACCAGGTGATCGATATCAATCTCAAAGGTGTCTTTCTCTCAATGAAGTACGAAATTCCTGCATTGCTGGCATCGGGTGGTGGGGCGATTGTGAACATGTCATCCGTAGCTGGGCTGATTGGCGGAGGTGCGGGAATCGCGTACTACGCGAGCAAGCATGGCGTGATCGGCGCGACCAAGGCGGCTGCGCTTGAGTACGCGACCAAGGGGATTCGGGTGAACGCGGTATGTCCGGCGGTGATCGAAACCGATATGGCGGATACGTTCCCGAAAGAGGTCCGAACCGCGCTGTTGGCGGCGCACCCGGTTGGCCGGTTTGGGTCGCCGGAAGAGGTCGCGCAGGCGGTGGTCTGGCTGTGTTCAGACAAGGCGTCGTTTGTGACCGGTCACTCGTTAGCGATTGATGGCGGCCTGTTGGCTCGATAGCTTAGCTATGGTGGACTGTTTGCCGTAGCCATCCGGTCACGGATACTAAAGACGGAAAGCTCACGCCACGTCGGTCCACGAATCTTATTGAGACTCGTCAATCCATAACGACCCTGAATCAGACAAAATAGAATATGGGCAAACGTATCGGGATTCTGACGGGTGGCGGCGACGTGCCGGGTCTGAACTCCGTCATCAAAGAAGTCGTCTATAGCGGGACTGAGAACCGTTATGAAGTGCTAGGCATACGCCGCGGATGGGAAGGCCTGACGCACGTCAACCTGGACGACAAGGCGAGCGAGTCTCGCTACATCTGGAACCTGGATCGTGCCAATACTCGGACCATTGATCGGCACGGCGGAACCATTCTTCACTCGACGCGAACCAACCCGTCGCGCATGAAGAAGCTACCGGATTTCCTTTCGCCGGAAAGCTTTCCGCAGAATGGCGACACCTGGGATCTGACCTCGCAGGTGCTGCAGAACCTGGATCGCTTGGGGATCGATCACCTGATCGCCATCGGTGGCGACGACACACTGGGGTACGCGGCGAAGCTCGACAAGCTGGGCGTGAAGGTGGTCGCGATTCCGAAGACCATGGATAATGACGTGCGCAACACGGAATACTGTATTGGATTCTCGACGGCCATCACGCGCGCGACCGACGCGATCCAACGCCAACGTACGACGGTTTCCTCGCATGAGCGCATCGG
>JBDTUY010000237.1:0-7797 GCA_040007495.1 Acidobacteriota bacterium
AAGCCCCTGCCTCAGTAAGCTGCGTCTTGCGCCCTCGAATCAGCAACTGACACCCCAGCAGCCGTTCGAGCCTCTGTATCTGCTGCGTCAAAGGCGGCTGCGCAATCCCGACCCGTTCCGCCGCGCGTCCGAAATGCAGTTCTTCGGCAACCGCCAGGAAGTAGCGAAGCTGTCGAAGGTCAGGCTGCTCCATATCGTTAGCATATCGAATAGCAACGATTCATATATTGGACCTATATCGCGACTCGTCGGCAAACTGGGGTCATGGCAAACCATTTTCTTCCTAACCCCAAGCGTCAGCCCCTCTTCATCGAACGCGGTGAGGGCGCCTATATTTTCGATTCCGACGGTCGCCGCTACATGGACCTGGTAACCGGTCTGGGCGTGAATGCGCTCGGCCATCAGCATCCTCGCATTACCGCAGTTATTGCTCAACACGCTGGGTTAATCCACACTTCGGGCCTGTATGGGCACTGCTATGCGGAACCTCTCGCGGAAAGACTCTGCCAGATGAGTAGACTCGACCGAGCACTCTTCACCAACAGCGGCACCGAGGCAACCGAGCTTGCTCTCAAACTAATCCGCTGCTACGGCACCTCGATTCGCGCCAGCAAGACCCACATCGTCGCACTGCAGAATTCGTTTCACGGACGAACGCGAGGCGCGCTCAGCGTCGCAGGGCAGCCCCAATTGCGCGAGCCTTTCCAGCCCTTCGCTCAAGCCGTCACGTTCGTCGATGCCAACGATGACGCCGGACTCCGAGCCGCTGTCTCATCCGAAACAGCAGCCATACTGTTCGAGCCAATTCTGGGCGAAGGCGGCGTCGTACCTCTGACCACATCTTTTTTGCAACTCGCGCGCGAGCTTACGCATCAACACGATGCTCTGCTGGTCGCCGACGAATGCCAAACCGGTCTAGGCCGAACCGGCAGGCATTTCTCGTTTCAGCACTCTGGCATTCAGCCCGACGTGGTCACGGTGGCCAAGCCCCTGGCGGGTGGCTTGCCTCTAGGTGCCGTTATGTTTAGCGATGCAGTCAATCGCACGTTCCCGCCCAGCGCACACGCGACCACCTTCGGCGGCGGACCCCTGGCCTGCCGGGTCGCCCTGGAGTTTCTGGATGTAATGGAAGCGCTGCTGCCCAACGTACGGGAGATCGGCGGGCTGCTTGAGAATGGCCTGCGCGAAATAGCCGCGCAGCATTCAATCGTCACCCAGGTGCGAGGACAAGGCCTGCTGCTGGCAATGCAGCTCGCGGTCCCCGGCGACTCCATGGTCGCAGACGCCAGAGATCGCGGTTTGTTGATCAACTGCACCCAGTCGACCGTCCTGCGCTTCCTGCCTCCTTTCGTGTTGACGGACGCGCAAGTCCAGACGGCGCTGACGATCCTTGAGGCCGTTGTTTCGAGCGGAACTTCTAAGTGATTCAGCCTAAATATTGGCCGGGTCAAATTGTCGCCGCGATTCACCTTGCAACCACTGATGTCTTTTCCACCATGCTAAGCATGCTCATCACAGGCGCTGAGACCCAGGCCGCGAAATCTGTGGGGACCTTGCCAGCCACCGGTCTGATCTCTCTGGTCGGGTTGACAGGACCGTGGGTTGGAACCGGCACCATCGCGTGCACGGTGGATTGCGCCTGCAAGCTGTCATCCCAGTTCCTGATGACCGATTTCCATGAGGTCAACGACGAAGTCCTGGATGCGATGGCGGAGCTGACAAATATGATCATCGGCAACGTAAAGAACGCGCTGGAGACCAAGGTAGGAGCCATGGGCCTTAGCACGCCGACCGTAATCTGCGGCCAAGGCTTCCGCACTCGTGGAGCACTCAGCAACGAATGGACCGGTATCCGGTTCAATAGCGGCGAGCATGAACTATTTGTTCAACTCTGTCTGGTTCCCAGTCCCGAATCCACCACAAATAAGATGCGCGCCGGATTCCAAATCCCCAACCTGAACTAAAGAGTCTCCGTCTGCCCTTGTAAAGACCTTCCCTTCCCCGCCTATCCTCTCTTGAACGCTATATTGGTCTTCTAGGTTCTGTTTGCCAGACTCGCGACCTCCTTCGCGTGCTGCGGAACCCATTCACCCTATGCCGGATATTGAGAACGACCCCAAGCAGTACGACCATCAACGCATTGAAACCAAGTGGCAGCAGCGCTGGGATAATACTCCGGGCCTATACGCGGCCGACGCGGAGTCCTCAAAGCCCAAGTATTACGTGCTAGAGATGCTGCCCTACCCCAGCGGCAGCCTGCATATCGGCCACGTCCGCAACTATGCAATCGGCGACGCGCTGGCCCGGTATAAGTGGATGCAAGGCTTCAACGTGCTGCACCCCATGGGTTGGGATGCGTTTGGGCTGCCTGCGGAAAACGCGGCCATCAAGAACAAGCGGCATCCCTATGAATGGACGCACGCCAATATCGCGGAGATGAAGCGCCAGCACCGGCGCATGGCGTTCAGCTACGACTGGGATCGCGAAGTCACCACGTGCGAGCCGGAATACTATCGCTGGAATCAGTGGTTCTTTTTGAAGATGCTGGAACGGGGCCTCGCCTATCGCAAGAAGGCCCTGGTCAACTGGTGCCCGGAATGCGCGACGGTATTGGCCAATGAGCAGGTAATAGATGGTTGCTGCTGGCGGCATGAGACGACGAGAGTAGAACAAAAGGCCCTGGAACAGTGGTTCTGGAAGACCACCGCCTACGCCGACGAACTGCTGCGGGACATCGATGAAAAGCTGGATGGTAAATGGCCTGACCGCGTGCTGTCCATGCAACGTAACTGGATCGGACGCAGTGAAGGTACCGAAGTCGATTTCACGATCGACGGCAGCGGAGAAAAAGTTCGCGTATTCACCACACGCGTCGACACCATTTATGGCGCGACCTGCGTGATCCTTGCGCCCGAGCATCCTCTCGCCCAAAAGTTGATGGACGATGCCGGTCGAGCCAAGGCCAAGGAAATGGTGGACGCCCGCAAGCTCCAGGGCCCGGGCGAGGTCGGCAAAGAAGGCTACTTTACCGGAGCCTATGCGATCAATCCGTACAGCCAGGAGAAAGTCCCGGTGTGGATCGGCAACTTCGTTCTGATGGACTACGGCACCGGCGCGATCATGGCGGTGCCCGCGCATGACGAGCGCGACTTCGAGTTCGCAACAACCTACAACATTCCGATTCGCCAAGTGATTCGGCATCCGGATGGCGGATTAGAACTGCATCCCGCAAAACCCTTTACAGAATACGGAATCGTGGAGGATTCGGGGCAGTTTACGGGTATGACCAGCGCGGAAGCTCGCAAAGTGATGAGTGCGTTTGCAGACGGAGCTGGCTTCGGCAACGCTAAGGTGACCTTCCGCATCAAGGATTGGGGTATCTCCCGGCAGCGCTATTGGGGCACGCCGATCCCCGTCATTCATTGCGAGAAGTGCGGCGTAGTGCCGGTCCCTGAAAATCAGTTGCCTGTGGTCTTGCCCGTGGACGTCGAGATTACCGGAGTGGGGCAATCGCCGCTGGCCAGCGCTGCGTCGTTCGTAAACGTGAAGTGTCCCAACTGCGGATCAGACGCCCGGCGCGAGACCGACACCATGGATACGTTCGTCGATTCCTCCTGGTATTTTTATCGCTACTGCGACGCGAAGAACTCCACCGCGCCGTATGACTCGAAGAAGATCGCCTACTGGTTCCCGATCGATCAATACATCGGCGGCGTGGAGCACGCGATTCTGCATCTGATCTATTCGCGCTTCTTCACCAAGGTGATGCGTGACTTAGGTCTGATTCAGAACGACGAGCCTGCTGAGCGGCTGTTCACGCAAGGCATGGTGATCCGCGACGGCGCGAAGATGTCGAAATCGAAGGGCAACGTGGTCAGCGCCGACGACATGATCACCCGTTTCGGGGCCGATACCGGCCGGTTGTTCGGCCTCTTCGCTGCGCCTCCGGAAAAAGACATGGACTGGACCGACGCAGGCGCGGAAGGCTCGTACCGTTTCCTGGGCCGCGTATTCCGCTTCGTCGCCCGCAATGCCGAACGCTTAACTACGCAGGAGAGCACCAGCGGTGCGGCCACAGGTGACAAAAAAGCTCTGCGTAAACTGCATCAGACCATCCAGAAAGTCACCGACGACTTCAACCAGCGCTGGCACTTCAATACCTCCATCGCAGGCATGATGGAACTGGTCAACATCCTGTATGAAGAGGAAGCCAACTTGTCCGGAGCGGCGCTGGGGCAAATCCTTCCTGCGATCACTCTGCTGTTGAGTCCGTTTGCTCCTTATACGGCCGAAGAAATGTGGGAACTGCAGGGTCGCACGGGTCCTGTATTCCGGCAGAGCTGGCCGGTGGCCGACGAACAACTCGCCAAAGAAGATGCAGCCGAGGTCGTGCTACAGGTAAACGGCAAGCTGCGCGGCACGATCCGGGTACCGTTTGGAGCCGACCGCGAGACACTCGAAAAAGCCGCGATGGCCGACCCCAGAGTGCGGGCGTCCATCGAAGGCAAGCAGATCGTGAAGATCGTAGTCGTGCCGGACAAGCTGGTGAATATCGTTGTGCGCTAGGCATCAAAATACATGCTAGTTTGAAGACATGGCCACGCAAACCTCCATTCCGCAGCCAGCGCGATTGCCGGAGTCGACAGAGCTTGCGCCCGAACTTGTCTCGGTGGCTGAATACGTAAGGACCGCTTACAGTCCCGATTGTGACTACGTCGACGGGGAGATTCAGGAGCGGAACTTGGGCGAACAAGATCACAGCAGGCTTCAAAAGAAATTGATCATGTATCTTGGCTTCCGTGAGAGCCAATGGGGCGTAGAGGTTTTCCCGGAGCAACGCGTACAAGTCAGTCCAACTCGCTTCCGGATCCCCGATGTCTGTGTCGTAGTGGGCGAGCCGGATGGGAAAATCTTCCGTAAGCCTCCGTTCCTCTGCATCGAGGTTCTGTCACCGGAAGACCGCCTCAGCCGCGTGCGCGACCGGGTTGACGACTATCTTAGGATGGGGGTGGCGTATATTTGGGTGCTCGATCCGGAAACAAAAGTCGCGTACCAAATCACCCCTGCCGAAGGATGGCGTGAAGTTAAGAGCTCATCCCTCAAAGCTGAAATCTCAGCCACGGTAACCATAGAAGTCCCACTAAGTGAGATCTTCTCCGCCTAGATCGGCAAACGACCTTAGTCCAAGCCCGCCGTACGGCACATTTGGTACCAGAAGTCCATTTTCAACCGCGCGCAAACCGATAAGATAGAGGGTGTGGCAGTTCCGCATATAAAAGCGACCGGTGAATCCTTCAGCGCCCCTGGAGCGTCCAACACTTAGATGCCGTCGTCTTCTGCCATTCCAGCCATCCGCACGGTCGATTTGTCTAAGAGCTACCGCTCTGGCGGATCGGAGCTGGTGATTTTTTCCGGCCTCAACCTGGAAGTGCCCGAAGGCGAGATGCTGGCTCTGGTAGGCGAATCGGGCGCGGGGAAAAGCACGCTTTTGCATCTACTTGGCGGTCTGGACAGGCCAACAAAAGGTGAGATATACTTCGGTCATAACGAGATTTCCAAGCTCTCGGCGGATGGTCTGGCGGATTTCCGCAATCGGGAACTTGGATTCGTGTGGCAGATTCATTCCCTGCTGCCGGATTTTACGGCGCTGGAAAACGTGATCATGCCGTTACTGATTCGGGGGCAAGTTCGGGACCAGGCCGTTCCGGTAGCGTTAGCGAGGTTAGATGAAGTTGGTCTGCGTAACCGAGCCGAACACAGAGCCGGAGAACTATCTGGCGGCGAACAACAGCGCGTGGTGCTGGCGCGGGCGCTGGTCGGCAATCCCAGTGTGTTGCTGGCCGACGAGCCAACTGGCAGTCTGGATTACCGGACGGGGGAGATGATCATGGATCTGATAGCGGATCTCCACAAATCCCGCCGCCTCACTTCGATTCACGTCACACACAACATGGCTTTTGCCAGCCGCGCGGACCGGATTCTACGTCTGGAACGCGGCGAAATGACATTTGTAGCAAAGTCGTCTGCAGCAATCTCTACCCATTCCTATTCTGAAAGTGCCCCGTCACAAGGGAACTTTCAACAAGGCGGCACTCATGTTTGAACGCTATACGGAAAAAGCCCGGCGGGTCATTTTCTTCGCTCGGTATGAGGCAAGCCAGTTCGGCTCGCCGCAAATCGAAACCGAGCATCTGCTGTTGGGCCTGCTGCGCGAAGACAAGGCGTTGACCAATCGCTTCCTGCGGTCGACAGCTTCAGTCGAAGCGATTCGCAAGCAGATCGAAACCCAAACGACGTTGCGCGAGAAGGTTTCCACTTCAGTCGAACTGCCGCTGAGCCAGGAATGTAAGCGTGTGCTCGCCTACGGTGCCGAAGAAGCCGAGCGCCTGAACCACAAGCACATCGGCACGGAGCACCTGCTCTTGGGTTTATTGAAAGAGGAGAAGAGCTTCGCGGCTGACATCCTGCATGAACGCGGCCTGCGGCTCTCGCAGGTTCGGGAAGAGATCGCACGCTCGAATTCCGAAAAGGTCTCGTCCAGCCGCCCCAAGGAAAGCTCGCTACTAACCGAGTTCAGTCGCGACTTGACGCAGGCCGCCATCGACGGCATCCTCGACCCTCTGGTCGGGCGCGACAGCGAGTTGGAACGCGTCGTGCAGATCCTGTGCCGTCGCACCAAGAACAACCCGGTGCTGATAGGCGAACCCGGCGTTGGCAAAACGGCTATCGTCGAAGGTCTGGCGCAGAAGATCGCGGATGGCGATGTGCCGTCGTTCCTGGCCGACAAGCGCATTCTGGCGTTGGATTTGTCGCTGATCGTGGCGGGCACCAAGTATCGCGGACAATTTGAAGAGCGCCTGAAGACCATCATGAAGGAATTGATGGAAAATCAGAACGCCGTCATCTTCATTGACGAGTTGCACACATTGGTCGGTGCGGGATCGGCCGAAGGTTCTTTGGACGCGGCGAATATCTTGAAGCCTGCATTGTCGCGCGGCGAGATTCAGTGCATCGGCGCGACGACACCTGCGGAGTTCCGCAAGTCGATTGAAAAAGATCGGTCGCTCGAACGGCGCTTCCAAGCCGTGAAAGTTCCGCCCCCGAACGAAGAAGACGCGGTGCGGATCTTGTTCGGTATCAAGGAGCGCTACGAGAAGTTCCACGCGGTCGCTTATACGGACGAGGCGATCGAGAACGCGGTGCATGCGTCCAACCGCTTCATCCCGGATCGCTTCCTGCCGGATAAGGCCATCGATCTGATCGACGAAGCTGGTGCTCGGGTGAAATTGCGCCAGACGACTTTGCCGAATGAGGTCGCCGAGATCCAAAAGCGCATCAAGTTCATCGTGCAGCGGATGGAGAACGCCATCGCCAATCACGAGTTTGAGAAGGCGCGTTTCTATTCAGACGAAGAGCGCAAGGAACGCGAGAATCTGCGCGCGTTGCGCGACAAGTACAATCTGGACGACACCTCGACTGGCGTGGTGACCAAGGACGACATCGACGATTGCGTCGCGCGTTGGACTGGCGTCCCGATGACGGCCATCAAAGAAGAGGAAGTTTCCAAACTGCTGCGCATTGAGCAGGAACTTCACTCGCGTGTCATCAGTCAGGACAAAGCGATTTCCGCACTGGCCCGCGCGATCCGCCGTTCCCGCGCCGGTCTGAAGTCTCCGAAGCGTCCAGCGGGTTCGTTCCTGTTCCTGGGCCCGACCGGCGTCGGTAAAACCGAAGCCGCGCGAGCCTTGGCGGACTTCCTGTTTGGCAGCGAAAAGTCGCTGATCCGCTTCGACATGT
>JBDTUY010000238.1:0-7787 GCA_040007495.1 Acidobacteriota bacterium
ATGTGCCGGTCGAGATCCGAGCGATCGTATGCCCGATCCCGTACGCGACGGTCGCGAGAGAGAACTACCGCACGACGTAGTGGTTGGTAAAATAGTTGGTTGGAAGGGGGAGCTCGGGTGACCGGGCTCCTCTTTTTTGTTGGGTGAGTGGGTGACTAGCCCTTTACGTTGATGCTGCTGGAATGCAACGAAAGCCGCACCCTTCCCGACTTCGGCTGGCCGAACGCGGTTGCCGGTACGAACTCGGTAAATAGCAGAACATTTTCCAGGCCCGTGCGGATATGCGGATCTTTTAAATTCGTTCCGCCGCTTACGATCACGTAGTCGATCATGCGGCCTTGTCCATCGACCAGAATATCCACCACCACTTCGGCCCCGGACATTCCGGTGGCAGACGAGGTGCGATAGATCTGGGCCGTTGTGCTCAAGCCCGTAGGCACGTCGGCGCGGCCTTGAATCGCCAATACCGGGTACGCCGGCACCACAAACAGGCTGAATAAAGCGACGGCTGAAAACACACCTCCAGCGAACGGCACGGCCAAAGGACGCATCAGGTTCTGGATGTCGAGCTGCAAACGATCGTACCAACGGGTGGGGAAGCGGAGCTTCAGGGCGGGAGCCAAAGCGCGTTGATGTTCGCGCGTGGCCAACGCCAACAGCGACGAGGTCAAACGCGCGGGCGGGACCCTCTGTGGCAGGCTCTTCAGCATGCTGGCCAGGTGACGATCGCTGAACTCTTCCATCTCATTTGAAGGTGGTTCGAATCGGCGTTTCATAGTGCTTCGGACCCTCCTACACGGAATTGCATCGGTTGCTGTAGCGCATCGGTTGACAAGCTCGGTTTAGCGATTTCCAATAGTTCCTTGCGTAGCGATTCTCTGGCGCGGACCATACGCGATCGAACGGTGCCCGGCGGCACGTCCAGCACCTCTCCAATTTCCTCGTAGCTCAACCCTTCAATGTCGCGGAGCACCAGCGCCGCCCGGTGAATCGAACTCAAGCGAGCCAGCGCCTGTTCCAGCATCTGGTGCATCTCATGGTCCAGAGTGATCTCGAAGGGACTTTGCCCTCGATCCTCCAGCCAATCGCTTCGGACTGCCGAATCGTCGGTCAAACCGGGTTCTGCTTCCAGCCCGACGTCCTGCGCCCGATGCCGCCCAAACCAGCGGCGATGGTTGCGAGCCTCGTTGATCGCGATCCGGAAGATCCAGGTTTTCAGCGAACTCTCGCCTCGGAATCCACCAATCTTGCGAAAGACCTTTAGAAATACTTCCTGGACCACGTCGGCTGCATCGGCCGGATCGTCGGTCATGCGACTGACAATGCCGTAGACGGTATGCTCAAAACGCAGGACCAAAGCCTCGAACGCCGATTCCTCTCCTGCGCGCAATCCGGAAAGCAGTGTCAGATCCAGTTCGCGTTCGGCGCTGAGCGGCGAGTCGGACCCGGCCTCGACCGATTCCAGCGCGAGACGCTCCATCGGAGGCAAAGTCTGTTGGCGAATGACGGGGAAGCTTATGGTGGTGTCGGCCATTATGTTTCCGGCAACCCTCGCCGGTCTCCACGATCTACTCCGATTCTACCGCTTCTTGCCGACCGCCACGTCACTGTCCCGAACGGCTGGCTATTGGGTGAGACACCACGCGCACGATTAAAGTTCCCTGGGAATTTGCCTTAGTGGCTGCATGCAAAATGGGGGTGCATACGGGAGTGTTGCGGTGCGGGTTAGGATGAAGCATGGAGTTCAAAGACGCCTCTGGCTATACTGGCCAGGCCGACCAGGTTTTCGCCCCTCGGCATGAAGAAGAGGTGGCTGAGATCCTGGCTAGGGCATCGGCCGAAGGCGTGCCAGTGACGATTCAGGGCTCTCTCACGGGCCTTGCCGGCGGAGCAATACCCGAAGGCGGCTGGGCGATCTCCATGGAGAAGTTCAAGCGTCTGGACATCTTAAAGGGCGAGGGTAAAGGCGCTGCTCGGGTGGGTGCGGCGACCTGGCTGCGCGATGTTCAGGCTGCTGCGGCGGCTTCTGGTCAGTTTTACGCGCCGGACCCGACCGAAAACACGTCGTCCATTGGCGGCAATATCGCGGCCAACGCGAGCGGGTCGCGCAGTTTCAAGTTCGGCGCGACGCGGAGGCATGTTCGGGCGCTGCGGGTGGTCCACATGGATGGGTCGATTCGCGAATACCGTCGGGGCGAGGCGGTCGATTTCGAGGTCCCGCAAATCCCTCTGCCGAATGTCCGCAAACAGTCGTGCGGGTATCGTCTGTCCCCGGGAATGGACTTCGTAGACCTGTTCACAGGCAGCGAAGGAACGCTGGGGGTCGTGACTGAGGCCGAGCTCGGCTTGCTGCCCGCGGTCGGCGAGATCCTGGGCGGCATCGTGTTTTTCCGAACGGAAGCTGCGGCATTGGATGCAGTGGATAGCTGGCGCCCGACGCCGGGGCTGCGCATGCTCGAGTTCCTGGATACCCGATCCCTAAAGATGATGAACTCGCCGCACGGGGCTGGCGTGATTATCGAGATGGAACCGGCTGACGATGGGGAACTCGCCGACCTCGACATGACCGGAGCGCTGGAAGAGGAATCGTGGTTCGGAACCGATGCCCGCGATCGCGAGCGATTCCGGTTGTTCCGCCATCAGCTGCCGGAGAAGATCCACACCCACATGCGCGAGCATGGCTTCGTCGTCATCGCCACTGACTACTCTGTTCCCTTGGAGCACAATCGAGAGATGATCGCGACCTATCAACGTGTGCTCGCCGAGAACTTTGGCGACCGCTACGTGATGTTCGGCCACATCGGCGACGCGCATTTGCACACCGAAGTGCTACCCGACACGACCGAAGAATGGCACCGCGCTATGAAGATCGCCTTTGAGCTGGCAGATGAAGTGGTCAAGTTAGGCGGCTCGGTCGGGGCCGAGCATGGTCTGGGCAAGCGCAAGGCGCACCTGCTGAAGCATCAATATGGTCCAGAAGTGATCGCGGCGATGCGGGCGATTAAGGCTCAGTTTGATCCGCGGGGTTTGTTGGGGCGGGGGACGTTGTTTGAGTGATTGTTAGCGCCCGTGTGGTTTGGGAAACTTTCGGCTAACACTAGCCAATTCAGCGCACGAATGGCCTCTTTGGCGGTAGGGGAATTTCAGCCTCTGCAAAACTGCCAGCTCTTGCCGCGTTGATCCCCGCGACAATCCGTTCAATATAAGGTACGACGTCACGCCACGTTGAATTGGTCAGTAAAACGATTGCAATCCGCCGATTCTTAAGGTTCTGCTGATAGCAGATGTTCTTATCAGCAGTGAGCATTACATCAAACCCCGCTGCCTCAGCTTGGGTAAGAAGTTCTCCGTTCGATATGCTCTCCCAGCCTAGGTCGACCGCTATGGTCACGTCGTGTTCCTTCAACGAAGACGCGATGCCTTGGGGGATGTTGTGATCAAACAGAACACGCATTGACTGGACTTGTCACGCGACAAGGGAGGCGGGCGATGGCAAATCAAGACTGCTGGCTGCAAATTCGAGAACCTCTTGAATTTGCTCGCTGCTCACCTGAAACTGATCAACAATCTCTGCGATGTCCGACCCTGCTTCAAGATTCCGGAAGATTGCAGCCACAGGCATACGCGTGTTCTTCAGTACCCAGGCGCCGCTGAGTTTGTCTGGAACACTCTCAACAACGGGGCACTGTGACCAATCAAGCGCTGGCATGTGGGGACTCCTTCTATTATCGTAACTGGTTTGAACGTAGCCAGATCGCGCTAAATGAGCGATCTCTTCTTGAGTAAAACGCTCCAGCGATCAGCTTGCTCGATTGTCAGCCCTTGCGCCCGATGGCCAATCTGGTACTATCAGGGTTAATGATGCAGATTTCCGCTTTTGAGTCTTTGTCCTAATGGGTGGATTTTCCAGAGGCATGCCGCCTCGCCGCCCCAGAATTCGGGAGAACGTAAATGAAGCGATCCGTGCACGAGAAGTTCGCGCGGTGTTCCCGGATGGCAGTGTAGAGATCCTCCCCACCATGGTGGCCGTGCGCAAGGCCAAGGACATGGGTTTGGATCTGATTGTGGTCTCGCCCACAGCCGAGCCGCCTGTCGCAAAAGCGATGGACTACGGCCAGTGGTCCTACGAGAACAAGAAGAAGCAGCACGAAGCCAAACGCAAGCAACACATCATCCAAGTGAAGGAGCTGAAGTTTCGCCCCAACACCGACGATCACGATTACGATTTCAAGAAGGCCCACGCCATTCGCTTTCTGACCGAAGGCAATCGTGTGAAGGCAGTGGTGCAGTTCCGCGGGCGCGAAATCGCGCACGTGGATCTGGGCAAGAAACTGCTGCTCCGCTTCGCTGGCGATCTAAAGGAGCATGGGACCATTGAGGGCCAACCTCGCTTGGAAGGCCGGAATGCTCACGTGATCTTGAGCCCTCTGAAGACGCAGATCCAGCATCCGCCTGCGGCTGCGGCTGCCCCGAAACCGAAGCCGGTAGGGGAACGACCGCCATCGGCTGTTACCAATACGCCTGCTCCAGTGAGCCCGTCGGCGGAAGGTTCAAGCGAGCCGTCCGCGACGTAGATCTCCAATTGTCTTCGCCCTTGGGGGCCGTCTCTCATGCAGTAACGTAGGATGCGGATATATCCGCATCCTACCCAATTCCCCGGAACATCCGTTCGGCCCTCGTCGTAGTAGATTTACGGAGAGGGACCCATCATGTATTGCACCCATTGCGGAAACCAGCTACGGGATCAGGCCGATAAGTTCTGCCCTAGTTGCGGCAAAGCAACACCAAACGCCACCACATCGGACGGCGGCCCTCAGGCCAGCGCGTCCCAAAATCGTAGTAATGAGGATCGTAGCCATTACGACCGAAACTACTACGATGCCCGCCAGCACCAGCAGACGCGGCGGCTGTACCGGTCGGTGACTGACAAGAAGATCGCGGGCGTGTGTGGAGGACTGGCGGATTATTTCGATTTAGATCCGACCTTGGTCCGCATCCTTGCGGTGATCGCATTAACCTGCGGTGTGGGCTTCTTCTCATACCTCATTGCCATCATGGTCATCCCGAAAGAGCCCTATCCGAATATGCGGGAAGCGGCCACCTGGACGCCGTCAGCGAACTAGGCAATCCTGTTAGCGATCAAGGTTTGGCGTCGTCCCCGTTGCGGGTTGTACACTAATGAGGTGCGGCACGAATCGCGCTGCGCGCCTTCATTTTGTCTTCCATGCCAAAGCAGATCACCTTAGAACAACAGCTCCAAAAAATGCGCGATGAATGGGACGAACGCGCCCGCGAAAACGCTCGGTTCCACGTCGCAACCGCCCAGGCAGATTGGGATGACGACGCCTACTTTGCCTCGGGCGAGGATAACGTCTTCCATACTGTCTCAACCGATCCGGGCAACGTCTATCGGGGCCAAGATCCTAAGACGATGCGAGTGCTGGAGATCGGCTGCGGCACGGGCCGCATCACCCGAGCTTTGGCCAACCTGTTCGGCGAAGTACACGCGGTCGATGTCAGCGGGGAAATGATTGCGCAGGCGCGGATCGGGCTAGCCGGGCATCCGAACGCGCATGTGTATCAAAACAACGGTTGCGATCTATCGGTCGTCCCACCTTTGGAATTCGACTTTGCGTATTCCTTCATTGTGTTCCAACACATCCCGAGCTACGAAGTCATCGAAAGCTATGTGCGCGAAGTGCATCGCCTGCTGAAGCCGGGTGGGTTGTTCAAATTTCAAGTGCAAGGCTACGTGGAAGAGCCGCCGCCCGCAGCAGCAGCGCAAGACACACCAGACGCCCCGGCACCGCAGATCGCACCCGTTCCAGAAGACGTGGACGCCGCCCAAGCCGCGCACGAGGCGAAGGCTCTGATCGACAACATCAAACCTGATGATACCTGGCTGGGCGTTACTTTCAGTGAAGCGCTGGCCCGCAAGATGGCCGAGCGCTGCGGTTTTGAAATGCGCTACGGCGTTGGCGCCGGGGAACAGTATTACTGGCTGTGGTTCTTTAAGCCGTAGGTAGGAGGAAGGCGGAGCGCTTGTTCCGCACCGAGGCGCCACCACGGTTTTTGTGAGGGAACAGTGCCTGTGTAGGCAGGCGCCCCACTGTAGGCAGTGGCTCCACACGGGCCGATTCGACCCGCATTTCTGCCGATCCCTCCCGAACTATCGTGAGTTCGCCACGCCGCTTAGCTCTTCAGCCGGCGCTCGTACAACGTGACTCTCAATGAGCGTCCACGATCTTCCGCACACGAAGGCCATCAAACCCAGAATTAGCAACGCCGCTGGCCAATCTCCCTTTTGCGTTCCCAGGTTGGGATCGAACCAATGCAGCATGGCCATCGGAACTATGAAAAGTGCAGTCGGTATCCAACGCCGGACCGCAACAGGCCAGTGGAATTTATTCGCGATGAAGCCCCAAAAACTAACCCAACTGATGATAAGGAAGGCCGCGCCAAATAACTTCATTCCAAAACCTAAGGACCGATTGCCAAAGCACGTCATGCCCAGGCAGAGTCCTGTTAGCAGCTGTAGAGTCGCCTGCATTGTGTCTCGTCCCATAAGTTTCAACCATAGCAGGAGAAAAGAGGGAAGGCTTTCAGAGACACGCGACGTCGCTATTTTGCCGCGACCGCCTGTCTTGTCTGCAACATCTCCACTACTTGATCGCGAGCGGCGGATGTCACCTCGCCGCGCTGCTTGATCGACATTCCCGCCGTGTGGATTGGCTTGCCGATGCAGAGCTTCACGCGGCCCCGCTGGAATCGCAACGTATGCATTTGCAGAATCTCACGAGTGCCGATCAGCGCCATTGGAACAAGGGGTACGTGCGACTTCAAGGCCACATAGGCCGCCCCGTCTTTAAACTCCTGCAGTTCGCCACTCTCCGAACGGCCACCCTCCGGAAAAATCAGCAGCGCGACGCCCAGTTCGTCGATCAATTCCGCTGCATGCGCAAGCGTCCGCAACCCGGCGCGGGGGTCGTCTATGGGTACCGGGATGTGACCGGCGCGAGTAAGATGCCATCCCATAAACGGGATCTTGAATAGTCCACTCTTGGCCATGAACATGAACTGGATCGGAACATGGCCCAGCATGACGGGCGTATCCATGTAGCTAAGGTGATTGGCAGCGAAGACGCAGCGGCTAATCCCTTGCAGATTCTCCGCGCCTTCGACTTCCACCGATACGCCAGCGATCCACAGCAGGGATTTAGCCCAGCGGCGCGCGACCCCCAACTGGCCCTGCACAGACTTGTTGAATCGCGATACGATTTCGCTCACGGTTCCGCACACAATGGTCGAGGCTATAATCATCGGCCCGATCCAAAGCAAGCTGAAACTCCAACGACGGGACATTGTGTCTATTGTAGCGAGTGAGTTGCAGGAAGCGCCGATTTAGAGAGTTCCTATTGACTGGCAGGGGGGCGGGACCCCAGTCCCGCGCCGAGGCCCCTGCCTCGGCCATGAGATTCCTTGAGTAAAAGCCAGCCAAGGGGCTGGCTGCGGGACTAGGGTCCTGCCCCCCTCTTTGCTACAGCAACTCAATCTCAAACGCAGCGGAACTGCGACCGCTGCATTCGAGCATGACGTTGGTCTTGCCCTTTGGCGTTTCCATCGGGACCAATGCGTTGACCTGTTTGCGACCCTCCGGGTCGAGTCCGGATACGAACACTGCCGACAGCGCCAGATCGCCGAGCCGTACGATCACATCGCGTGCGTCGCACTGGTCGGGTATCCCACGTACCCACAGCGAAATGCAGCTGTGAAGGCCGGTATGCACC
>JBDTUY010000239.1:0-7785 GCA_040007495.1 Acidobacteriota bacterium
CATCCAATCCCAGAATCGAGTAAGCCGATAGTAAGTTAAAGCAATCTTCCATCTCGCTTTGTAATCTGCCAAAGGTTTCGACCGCAGCCAGAATGATTTCCATGCTGGTTCGCCACATGAGCGGACCGTCAACTCTAACCAGCTCTACCGGAAAGCCACGCTGATTTTGAGGCGTGAACGGATTTCGTTCTGGCGCAAGCCGCCCCGAGGGCATTCTGAGGCTGGAGGGCTCAGCTACTGCCTTCACCATGTTCGCAGGGCTCACCCACCGAGGCAGCTTTGTTGGGGCAAGTCCTAACCAATTGGCCGAGTCAGGCTGGGAATCCACCGGACCCGCAACGGTGCCTGGACGCAACGCCATCCGGTTGTTCTCACGCCGATAGATCACGGAGGCGGCGAACGTCATGTTCGGCCCCCCCATGGGGAGTGTGTCGAACAATTCCATCAATTCGTTGCGGCCTCTGCGCCAACGCGCCTTCGGGTCGGAACTACCCCATTCGCGTGAAAGTGCAGACTCGATCACCATCTGCGGATCCACTTTCTCAAATGCGTTGCGCACTTCCTGCTTGGTAATCTCATAGGCACCCTCTTGAGCCCGCTGCTGCTCGTCCCAACCCACGCGCGCTTTCGCTTGGAACATGATCCCGGTCATGCGGCTTGGGTCCGTTTGATCTTGCAAGGTCTCAGCCAGAGTATCGACGGTGATCCCAGGTGAGCCGGGTTCTTCGCTCAAAATACCCTGGAACGCTGTGCTTGCCAGCGTCCAAGTGGAGGTGCCGGCCCGGGACATCAGGCGTTCCGCCAATGGCTCATCCAGCGTGGCGCGAAGGTAGAAAGGGCGTACGGCCTGCGCGCTGTAAACGACGCCCGAACCCGCATCGCGAAGTGTGGTGCCGATAAGGCCCAGAGTATCCACAATATTGAGACTTGGGAAATCATGGATACGGACCACCAGCGTTTCTTCAATCTCCCCCACATCGAAGAGCTCTTTTAAAACGCGCGGGACGCGCACCAGTTCCTGATAGCAGGCGTTGGCCGGATCCCTGACATCGCGGAACTGCTTCAACGTATACAGAGCGAATGGGGTCTCATTGCCAAGTAATTCCAGCGCCATGGCGCGCGCAACTTTGCACTCGTCAGGGTAGAGCATCTTAGTGCATTTTTTGGCGCCTAATTCCAGACGTAATTGTTCCGTTCGCAGAAAAGGCGTGTCCGTGGAACTGGCGTCGCCCAACCCCAGTTCGGGATCGCGATGGCTGATTTCCAGAAGGGTTTCCATTGTGGTCTCCTGGCCCACACCATAGGCGGGCAAGACTTCGGATCCCACACTCAATAGCGTTTGCTTAGAGTCAACGGAGACGGCCCCCTCTTGCAACCAGACACTCTCCGGTCTGAGGAAGGTAGACACCATCGTATCGATGCCCTGAACTTCAAATCGGGAAATGGCCGCTACGCAACCGTCGACCATGTTGTAGGCCGGTACCATCCCGACACCCTGAACTTCCCAGCCGCCATCCAGATTCTTTCGTTCCCACTTCACGGGAATCATGAATGAAAGCTCGTACTTCGCCCAGTCGCCCACGTTGTTGGTCTTAGATGTAACGTCGGCATAGCTCGACGCGGCCAGGTACACATATGCGAAATCGCCACCCAGGGGCGGCCCATCGGACTCGACTCCTGCGGTCGGTCTGGCCCACACCGAAAGCCGGACATGCTCCTCCCCTTTTCCGTCTTCGCGCACCACGGGAGCCTGGAGCAACGTGTTGATGGAGTCGTCTAGAAACTTATCCAGGTACTTTTTCTTGGCCAAAAGCGGCAGCACTCTGATCGTAGTTCCCGCAAACTGAAACGGCCCGGTAATAGCCTCGACCGCTGAGGCGACGGCCGAATTAAATTGTGGATCGGGGGCATCTACAACCGGGTCAGGACGAGGATGAATCGGAGCACCCAACTCACTCTTCCAGATGCCGTTGTCGGACCGCCACGCCAGGTTGTCGCCTTGCTCATAGAGCAAGTCCATATCCATCCAGAACGGCATCATCGGCTTCAGCTCCACCATGCTGACGCCGCCGCTCTGCCATCGTTTGTCCACTTCCAGACCCAGGGTGCGGACAATCGGCAAAGAGGCATGTTCATACAACCGGACGGTGTGCCCTCCGCTGAGATCTCCCAGGAAGGTGCGCTCCTCGCCCATCAGACCGCCTCCGTTGAACGAGGTCATGTTGATGCGCCCGTTCGTCAAGGCCTGATAGCAGATGCGCGACGGATCGTCGGCTCGGCGAAATTGCTTCAGGTTGATGGAATTCTGCGCCAAGCCAGTTCCACCGGGCGAGAACGCGGGCATCATGCGCGACAACATCTCCGACAGGAAGGCGGGATTGCTACCGGGGCTGATGGGGAAGATGCGCATGGACTGCGCCATCCACAGTGCGTCGCGACCCAGGCCGCCAAGCGTATGCGCGACATTCGAGGCCATGGTCCAAGGCATCAGCGGGCTGGACGGATCGACAGGGATGCGAAAGTTCGACATCGGCGCATCGCGGTTCACTTCCAGAAATACACGCGACTCCAGCCGCTTGCCCTGATACGCTTCCGGAAACACTTCGGTCTCCACACGTGCCAGCGTCACCGGCGCCAAAGGGTCTTTGATCCATTGATTCGGCTTGCCGGTGACAGTTGCGAGGATTTTGGGGAATCCATACACGGTCCGACCCAGGGGAACCGAAAAACGATCGTTTACGAAAATGTAGGGCGTGATCACCGCCCAGTCATGAAACACCCAGTTCCCGTTGACCAGCTTGTACCATTCCACTGGCACGCTGAAGAATACTTCGAGCTGAGAGAACCAGCCAATGCGACCGACCGCCTCCGATAGCTGACCATAGTCGAGCACCATCAACATGACATAGGGCGCTGCAGCCCGGAAGCGACCCACTTCGGGTGGAACAAAGTTCAAGTAGCCGTTGCAGAGCTGTTGCAACGTGTCCATATTCGCGCGCAGCGGAAACACGCGAGCCGACATGCCATTGAAGACGAACGGCGGCTTGATCGGCAACGGGTTCATCGTCAGTGGCGGCAAACTACGGGCGAACTCTTCGGCAGTCATAGGCAAGTCTCCGTATCTCAGTTCCGCTCGATCACCCACGTGGGCAGGGCTGCAAGAAAACGTTTGTCGCGCGAATCGGGCAGATGCCCGTAGAGTGCCGTGAATTCATATTGCGCAGCGCCGGCCAGACCCTGAGCAACCTGTCGGGCGTAGTCCAGACAACCATAGCTATCCATACGTTCACGCACCCAGTCGACATCGGTAGCGGTCCGTACATCACGCGGGCGGTCAAGAACGCCGCGAAGACGGTCGCGCTCCGCGGGCGTGGCATGGGCGAATAGGTGGATCAACATCAAGGTTCGTTTGCCTTCTCGAATGTCGCCACCGAGTTCCTTGCCGTAAGCAGTCGCGTCGCCTTCCAGGTTGAGCAGATCATCCTGAATCTGAAACGCCGCACCAAGGAAAAATCCAAATCTTATACACCGATCCAGGTCGATAGCGCCGGCGGACCCTATCAGTGCGCCCATTCTGCTGGGGTGAATCGTCGCTAGCCAGCAGGTCTTTTTGAGGACCATGAGAAGGTAATCCGCCTCCTCCAGATTCGTGACATTGTCGCGCCGCCAACCCAGATCCAGAGCTTGCCCTTCTGCGGACTCGCGCGCCATGCGCTCTGTTTCCTCAAGGATTCGCAAGGACAGTTCTGAGCCAAGCACACGCCGGTTATCCAACAAAGGCCGCATGGAGAGCAGAGAGAGCATGTCGCCTACGTTGATCGCGATGGGCACCCCCTCTGCCACATGCATGGTTGGCTTGCCGCGGCGCTGTTCACTCTCATCCTCAATGTCGTCGTGGATGAGCATGGCGTTATGGATCAGTTCAATAGAAGCAGCGGTCCGCAGGGCCATCTCTGTCGGGCACCCAAACGCGCGGGCGGTAGCAATGCAAAGGCTGGGCCGGAAGGCACGACCGCCGCGCCTTGGATAGTCGGCGACGAGATCATAGAGGTAACGACGCGGCTCCACCTGCGGCAAATAGTCGAACAGTACGGCTCGCGTAGCTTCGCCGTATTCCTGTAAGACGGACGATACCAGGCTGTTGGACGGAACGTTCATGAATGCTTAAGTCTAGGCGCAGGTTTCGCTGGGTGCCATGATTTCCACCGTGAGCCTGCCGACCACGCAGCCATCACCGGCCTTCCGAATGCTGCCGCTATAGCGGCCGACGGGCTGTTCTGCGGAGACAGCGACGCTCACATTGACCGAGCCAGGTACGCGAGTGACCGACGCGCCTGCGATGGCTGGGGCAACTGGACCTTCGCTCTGCAGGGCGTCGACGCGCAGTTCGCAAAGATCAGAGCCTGGAATCACATTCGCGGTTACTTTGATCGGCCGCTGGGAAGATACCTGGACCGATACTGTGGGCGCGGGGCCGCCGGACGTGGGGAAACCCATGGGGTAGCCCATTCCCATCGCAGCTGGATTCCAAGCCTGCGCGCCACCGGGAATAAAGGCTGACCACAGATCGGTCCAGGTTTTCATCGCGGTCATCCACTGTTCGGTCAGCATCTGGGGCGACGCCCAGGGATTGCTGGGCCAGCCGCTTTGGTACGTCTTGTTGTCGGGCATATAACCTCGTTGATTGGAAAAATCTTGATTGCCGCGCGCCGCATCATATCCGCGCTTCATATAGTCGTCGATGACCGCGTAGGCGGTGCGAACCCCATTTTCAAGAGGTCCACAAATGGTTGCTGCAGCGTCCGCAATCCCGGAAAAGGATCTCGGCGCCGTTCGTGGTTCGTTCGCGGGATCAGGCGCAGGCGGGCGGCCGAACTTGCGCAGGGGAGCACTGCGGGCCGGAGGGGTTCGTGTAAGTCGAGAACGCGGAGGGTTCATGAAATCAGCCTATGGATGGTCATAGCCAACAATTTCTTCAAGGGCGGGCTTCTGGGAAATTGCATGCGCCGCTAATCGCCCCGAAATCACCGCCGATTCAATGCATCCAGTATCGAGACCCGTAGCGGTCCAGTCACCGGCAATCGTCAAGTTGTCGAACGTCATGTCGAGGGGAGACAAACGATACACAGAACTTCCCGGCAGCGACTGGACGTAGCGATCTGTAGGGTTAATGTTGGCCCTCCAAAATTGGCTGTCGATCCGGCGATCGTCTGCCACACCCTTTGATGGACGATCATCCGCGAGCGCATCCCACGCGAAGCTACCGCCTTGTTTCGCTTGCGGCCATAACGCCGAAACGTCGTCTTGCAGGAAACGGACAGAGTTATTGCGGACGACTTCTGATTGTTCTTGCTGAAGTTGTTCCGTCACCGATCCGCCATCCGTTGTGGGGTCCGGCAGGACGCTGCAGAAATAGGCGATGGATTTCACCTGGTCCTTCCAACTCTCCTCAGGGATAAGATGGCTCATGTCGGCCCAGGTGTCGAACGGCTCGACGAAACCCGAGAGGTTGACGGATGGATGCGGCCAACCAAGCTGGGCGAGATCTTTGCGCATCCACAACTGAAGGGCTTGCGTGGGTACTGTTTTCACGTGACGGACCATATCTCGCCAGCTCGGCGCACGTTCGATTAACTCGCGCGCTACGTCGGGCAACGCACCGATACTTACTCCCAGCACAACGAAATCAAAATCGCGTGTTACCTGCAGAGTTTTCGTGGCCGCTTTCCGCGTCTCCCAAACAGCCTCAAACCCTCGACGCTCACGCGTCAAAGTTCGACCATTCACCAGCTGTTGGTAATCGGGTACCGAGGGCCAGCTGGGCACGTTGCGAATGTCCACCAAAGGCTGGTATTCACCGCCCCCTTTGACCCGCGCTTGAACGTCGAACTCCAATGTTTCTACATACGGCGCCGGTCCGACAGCGGCAGGAGAAAGCCCGACGTTGCGAAGACGGTGAAAAAATTCAAACCGGACGCCGCGCTGCTGCAAGACCTGATAGAGAGGAGCGAAAACGATATCCCCCATGCCAGCGCTCATGCGCCAAAACAGCGAGCCGCGATAGGTAAAAAACATGCGCATGGCCCCCCGAAGCGCGACACCGGCCGCGAGCCGCGGGCGCGAAACATCGCCGTCTTCAAAGGCAAAGGCCAAGTCATAGATCCCGCGCATGAAACCAGAATCGAGGGCCTGCTCAGACGCGCCATTCAGTTGAAGCCACTCACGCCAGTCGTAATGGTTGATCGCGTCGAAGCCTTGCGGGTCCAGCGCCAAATTGCTGCGGATCGCCCCGCGGAGGATCGCCAGGATGAGGTCAATCACCAGCCAAACACGTCGAAGTTCCCGATCGCTTTCGACGAGCTTCTCAAGATTACGCCGGACCGCAGCCGTAAGCCCATCTAAAATCTGCAGTGGCACCGCGGCTCCATCGCGAAACATCTGCGGGAAGAAGCCTTGAATGGCTTCACCAAGCAGATCGCTCGCCTCCAGCAGTGCGGCCAAGGTCCCCAATTGACCATAGCGAAGCAAGTAGCTTACAGCGGACGCGATCGCGTCCGGTCCACGAGTGTTACCTTCGCTCGCCGCCGTCGTTGTATCGTCAAGTTGCGTCGCAGCTTCCTTCGCCGCTGCGGACCGCAGCAGTTCACCGATCAACGTCACGGATTGCCTGAGATATGCGATCACCGTAAACGGATCGCCCGTCTTCGGATCCCCTGGCATTCCTTGCCCCGGCGGGAAATGCGCCAGCCAGAATTCCCAGCCAGCGGGTGTGCAGTCGGCTACAGCTACGTCAGGTGCGGGTTTGAAGGCGTCTCGCCAATCGGCGAAGCGGAAATTCGGGAAGGCGGTATGACGCTCCGCGTAACACTCGCGCATCAGTTGAAATGCGTTTTCATAGAAGCCCATCCATAAATGGAGCCCGTGTTCCTCAATGCGGTCCGACGCTCCTCGCCCGGACGCGCCCTTGCCTCCCAATCGCCATCCCATCTGGTAGACAGTGATCTGATAACGTCCCTGATGTTCTGGCCGCGAAAGTTCAAACGCGGTGGTGAGCGCAGCGCACCCGCCTCCGATGACAGCCACACGAATAGGCATTTGGGGATCGGTCATTTTGTAAAATGGCGACGAGCCACTGTCACGCATCCCAACTCGCAGGTCGCGTCACGCCCTTGGGCAGCCGAGTCAGGCGGTTGCCAAACGCATCTTGAATCTGGGAGTCGGTTAACCCGCGTGCCGTGCTAAGGTCGGCACCGCACAAATCCGTGCGTTTCAAGAACGCCGATTCCAGACTCGCCTCTCGGAGATCAGCACCGGTGAGATCGGCCCGACACAGGTCGGCGCCATCCAGGTTAGCTTGACGGAGGTTCGAGTCGCGAAAATCGGTCTTTCGCAAAATGGCGCGCGCCAGAATCGCATGCTCCAGATTTGCGTGGCTCAAATCCGATTCCATCATGAATGCACACCGCAGGTTCGCGTTCGCGAGCTGAGCATTCGACAGCGATGCCCCGTTCAGCATCACGCTGTCGGGATGTTGACGCCGAAATTCGTTCCAGCTGTCGACTCCGCATTCGAGCATGGGGAGAAGATCTTTTCCAGAAACCAATTTGATCCCCAGGGTCTGCCCGCCGAACCGCGAGCGTTTTGTTAGTCCATACATTATCGGTAACCAGCCCCTGATCGTCAAGCTAAAATAACTATCTGATATTCAAGCCAAGGCGAGTCATGAAACTGTCGTACGTAGGCAGAGTGTGAAGGGGGCCAAAGCGCGGATCTGCATCCACCCAG
>JBDTUY010000240.1:0-7775 GCA_040007495.1 Acidobacteriota bacterium
ATTGATCCCGAGCGCATGAGTGGTGCGCCGTGCTTTACGGGAACGCGCGTTCCCGTGCAGATGCTGCTGGATCATCTCACGCATGGGAACACTATCGAAGACTTTCTGGAAGGCGCCCCCTCCGTGACCCACCAACAAGCCGAATTGTTCTTGGAACTGGCGAGCGAGCAACTGATCGAATGCGTGTCCTCTTAGACCAGTGCGTCAATCCCCACAACTCCATCTCCCGACCTTTCAACCACTTCCCATTGCACCGACCATCCACCACCCACCCGACCCTCTACCCTCAAGTCAGGAATTCGAGGCGGTCTGTCATCGGACGGCCTGGATCGACCCCACCTTCGGGTAAAGAGTTGCATTCCGGACACTGCAACAAGGGCCTGCGCGCGATGATTGTTAGCTAGTACATGAACGAGCCCCTAACGGTTGTGGGTCAAGAAAGCCGTCTTCCTGCTGTAGGAAGTAAAACTGATAACAGCTCGGGTCGACCTTAAAGCATGCTTTTTGAGGATGAAAAGCCGCAACCAACCACCTGCGGTGTGACTAAGACGGGCAAAACAGTCATTGACGTCTTTGACCCCAGTGCCCCAACGCGATTCACTCTCCGAATAGTCGATCTGCATATCGTCGGTATCTCAGCACGGCAGCATCCCCGGCTCCTATAAGGACAGCACCTACCCAATATGAAAAAATCCAAGATCTCCGTTTTTCGATAGCCGCATCCTTTTGATCGCCCCTTTTAAAATCAGAAGAAATGTACCACAACTGATTGAGCCCAAGAACTTGAAGTCCTCCTGCCGCTTTACGAAGGCGTCTATTGCGTTCCGCATCGGGAGATAGAGGGTATTTCTCAAGCCCCAACACGTGAACTGACAGTAGTAGAAAGAATTCCACTAACCCGGCGAGTTCGCAAGGCAGAATAAATACGATTGTCAAGAAAAGGCTAGCGATATCTGTACCCATTCTGAGCCCACTCAAGGCACACCCAAAGGAGTGCCAAAGCTTGGCAACATTTCCGGGTAGATCGTTACAGTGTGCGAGCCACTCTTCGGAGAGACGCTCATTCAGATCGTCAGGAAACCGTTTGGCAGCCCAAATAATGAGCTTGGGCGGAAGCCATCCCAACCATTCTTTTAATTCGTCGGCGAGGACTTTGCCGAGGGTCGCGATCAGTAAACTCGCTATTAGCGTTTTCATGCAAAGCGCTCCGCCAATCGTTTCCACTCTGTTGCTTCTTGCCGGGCCCTCCTCGTCCCTAGTCCTGTAACCATATAAAGTCTTCTTCGGGGTTTCGTGCCTGCCTGGCCGCCTTCCCAAACGCTCTCTATCCATCCAGCTTTTTCAAGTCGAATCAAAATCGGATACAGCGTTCCTGAGGCAAGGTCACTGGCGCTTGCGATAGCGCTCCCCGCGATTGCATCACCGCTCTCAATTAGGAGCGATAGGACGAGCATTGTTTGGCGAGTAAGGTGAGGTTCTTTTTCTGTCATTGGTAGCGCCTCTACGTAGCGAGTCTACCCTCCTTGGAGACTCTGCGTCAAGTGAATCCGCCAAATAGATTGGGCGGGAAAATGAGTACGGTATGCTCGCGAGCACCCTTCTTATTCAAACGTATTCGCGGTTCGGTGCCGTCCGTGACTGTACGGGACGTGGCTACGAAATTGATTGGCTTGGGGTCTCTTGCTTTGAGCCGCCTACGCATTACTACAGGTTTTAGTCGGCACGGATGCCGACTCGCAAGCCTGGAGGCTCACCCCACATCGGACAGTGGCTGCTCGGGTTACTTCGTCCCCACTAGATGGGAACGGTCCTTTTCATTCTCCAGACACACGTACTCCATCAACTCTATCCCGGGCTTTAGCTGCAATACGCGGCTCTGTTTCCACGGTGCGACGTAGGCTTTCGGGTCGTCCACCGTTACCTCATAGGACATCGTTGTGGGACCCGTCCTCCGCAGCCGCTCTACCAGATGCACCTCATCGCTGTGCGGATGTCCTACCGTATCCAGAGTCGTCTTGTCGTACATTCCAACCACGTCGATCACTAGCGTATCGTCTTCCCACTTCGCCACCGAATTGCCAAACCAGGTCGGGTCCACATCCTTGGGATGCGCGCGGCCGTCTGTGGGAATCGACCGGAAGATGTGCCAGGATTCGTAGAGAATTGCGATCTTCTTGGGCGTCTGTATGATCTCAATCGGGTCGGGTGCGTTCATCTGACGTGTGACGCCTTGCGGCAGACACGGGTCGAGCGTGCCATTGAATTTCGCGAACCGCTCCTGCCCCCATGGGGTCAAAGCCGCCTGGGTGCCTCGCGTCAGATCCGACGTGTAGGGCGGTTGCCACACGCCAGACAGATCTCCGCGCCAAGGTTGGCCTGTGCTGTCGATCACCGCCGTGCTCGCCTGAGGCCTGGGGCCCGCTGGAGGCTGCGCCACGGCTGCTGCCGTCCAAACCAGCATCGCCGCACCGGCCACTGCGATCGCTCTTAAAAACACCATCTTCATACGAATGCTCCCCGGTTTGCTCGCCGTGCCGCTTGTGCTGGCTAAATGCAGGTACGTCCGAGCACCATTTTGGGTCATGCGAAAACCGCTGTCAACCGAAGCCTGTGACTTGGTCCCAACCAGGGACAGGTCCCAACCAGGGACAGGACATCCTATCACTAATTAGCGCGGTGCCATTCGCGATGCTGATACGAGCCTGGACGAATAGAGTGAAAGCATATCCTGTCCCCGTTTTGCCTGTCCCCGTTCAAAGTAAAAGATGATTTGTACACGGTACTCTGTGACGTTTCTGTCGAGCAACACGTGACGGTGGATGCCACGGGTGTTAAGACCTTTGTGGAAACTTGGAGTGATTCAAAGTTACTGACGGTCAGCAGCGCAAAGATGAACGAAACAATTAGGCAGACTTTCAACGACCTTGTGGATAAGTTTATGAACCTGTACTTGAAAGCCAATCCGAGGAGTAGGAACTAAAAATGTAACGTCTTCCTTACGTACACATCTCTCTCGCCAGTCCAGGGTCACCGACGCGTCATTCGTCGTCGTGCTGTGGTGCGTCCCTGGACTGTTTAATCTTTCGACACATCCGCCGACAGTTCCTTAACCTTGCCTTTCAGAACAAGATCATTTGAAACGGGAAAACGGGGAAAACGGGGACAGGAAAACGGGGACAGGATATCCTATCACTAATTAGCGCGGTGCCGTTCGCGATGCTGATACGAGCCCGGACGAATAGAGTGAAAGCATATCCTGTCCCCATTTCCCCCATTTCCCCTTCCATTTCCCCTTATTTCCCCTTCCACCCCATTTCCACCCGTTTCCACGTCCCCGTTTCCCGCCCTAATTCTCTAATTCTCTAGTATTTGTCCGCCCCTTTGACCGTCGTCCCCCATCCCCGCTTAGTGTCTTTCGGAAGCACTTTCATGAAGGCCTGCACCACCCGCAACTGGTCGCCGTAAGCTTTGAACGCCTCGAACACGACCAGCGCGTTTCCTTCGCCATAGTTTCCTGTATCCCCGAAGTTCATCCACATCAGAACGATTCCTTGTTCCTCGTCTACTGCCACGATGCTCTTGGTCAGGGTGGGATGCTCGATAATCCCCTGGGTCTTCATGTTTAGGCAACCGGCCACATCCTGAGCCCCTTTCGCCTTGCCTGCGCCCTTGGGAGTTGCTGGCGCCGGGCCAGGACCTTTGGCTTGGCCGGCAGGTCCGCCCGGACCGCCGCGTCCGCATCCCGGGCCTGCCATAACGGACCCATTCTCGATCCGGAACGCGTCGGTCGAGAACGGGGTATCCACCTTGTCGAAGCCCCCCAACGTCAAGCCTCGTGGATAATGGTCCGCGATCTTAATCAAGTCCGCTCGCTTATTTTTCTGGCTCGCGGGTGGCTCGACGCCCATGTCCGGCCGCACCACCAGATTCCCCGCGTTGCCGCCCATCCTGTCTCCGCCGTGAGTCACCAGCGTTTCGATCTCCGTGATCTTGCCCTTGGCCACCTTTATCCGAGCCGTGAACATCGCCGGTTTGCCGCTCTCTTCGACGATCACGTGCGTTGCCGCCACCTGCTCCTTCACGTCGATGAAGTCCTGACGGTAATTGCCCAGCTTGGTCGCCGTTTTCCAAAACCCCTCGCCCACCTTCAGATCCTTCGAATCCTCAGTGAATCTCACTTTCGCGTCCAGCGGCACCTTCGACGGATCCTGCGCCACCAGAGCGTTCAGGTACGTAGTCAGCATGTTCTTCAAGCAGGCGCGATCACAATTCGCCGCGTTCGCCGCCGCCGTACACAGCATCAACAGTCCCAACACACGCATACGTTTCATAGCGCTCCTTTTTTATCACAGCTAGGTCGTCACCCTTTGACCACGTTTCAACACGCGAATCTGACTACGATACACTCTCCGGCGCTCAAGTGTCATCAGCGGGTTTCATCAAGGGGCAGTGCTCGACGAGTGGACAGGATATCCTATCCCTTAATTCCAAATTCTCAAATTGAGCCACGACGATTCTATGATCGGAAATTTACTAATGAACATACGACTTAAATCGCTAGCCGCACCCGCAGCACTCTTGCTATCCGCTTTGGCCGCGTTCAGTCAGCAGAAGGTTCCGTTTGCGAACGGAATTCCAGTAGCTCCCACCGGCCTCTCGGGCAAGAAGCTTCCCGCCATGCCGGTCACGTATCAGACGGCTGAGGGCATGAACATTCGCGTGTCGGCTGTGACTACTGAATTGGAGTATCCATTCGGCCTCGCGTTCCTTCCGGATCGTTCGATCCTGGTGACGGAGCGCTCCGGCAAGTTGAGAATTGTGCGCGATGGCAAGCTTGACCCGAAGCCAGTGGCCGGAGGCCCCTTGGGGTATGGCACCGGTGATTCCGGCATGCCGGGCGCGGTGCACGGTTATATGGACGTCGTTCTGCACCCGCAGTTCGCAACGAATCACTGGATCTATCTGAGCTACACCAAGCCGTTGAGCGTCGAGAAACACGTCGCCGCGGTGGCTCGCGCGACTTGGGATGGCAAGGCGCTGACGCAGCTAAAAGACATTATCGTGACGGATGGCGCGGGTCCAACGAGGTTAGTTTTCGGGCGCGACAACATGCTGTACCTATCCGTATCGGGAGACAGCCCGCAGACGCTCAAGTCGGAAGGCGGCAAAGTTCTGCGCATCAACGACGACGGCTCGATCCCGAAGGACAATCCATTTGTGGGCCGCGCCGACGCCAAGCCGGAGATCTTCACGTATGGGCATCGAAACTCGCTGGGGTTGGCGATGCATCCTGGCACGGGTGAGATCTGGCAAAACGAAAACGGTCCGAACGGCGGTGATGAAATCAACATCCTGCACTCGGGCCTAAACTACGGCTGGCCAGCGGTAAGCTACGGACGAACGTATCAAGGCGCGTGGCAATCGGAGCGCGCGGGTCATGCAGGTTATGAGCCGCCGGTGGTCTACTGGATGCCAGCCATCGGCGTATCGGGAATGACGTTTTATACCGGCGATCGGCTGGCAAAGTGGAAGGGCGACGTATTCGTCGGCGCGCTCCGCACGGGCGAGATTCCCGGCACCGGACATCTGGAACGGATTCTGTTCAACGAAAAGATGGAAGAGCTGCGGCGGGAATATCTGCTGACCGATCTGGGCCAACGAATCCGCGACGTTCGCCAGGGACCGGACGGATGCCTGTACGTGTTGACGGACGAAAAGCAGGGCGCGCTGTTGAAGATCGACCTGGCGCAGTAGCACCGCCCGAGCGACTGCTTATGATGCTTCGCAGGGCGCTCCGCATGACAGTCCGGATAGCGATGTTGCTCCTGGTGAGCATAATTCCGGCGCTCGCCGATGTAACCGGACGCTGGTCGACTGTTGGCGATGGCGTATTCGTACTGCACCAGAACGGGAACGCGGTTACTGGTACGATTGAGGGCAAGCTAGGCGAACCGACCGACAAGATCGTCGGGAATCATTCGCGGAAATCAAATCCAGTTTTTCGTTCCGCATGACGATTGGAAGGGTGGTGGCCAATGGCGCTCTGCCGTTCCATAACCTGGCGAAAGGGACCTTTACGGAGAACGAAATCGTCGTTTCGGATCCCAGAGAATACGAAGATTCGCGAGTATCGCTTGGTTCTGAAGCGGCTCCGTAACTAACGACTTCAGTACAGATTGGGGACGACACATGTTGCTTAGCAGGGTGCGCATTCTGGGTTGCATCGCGGTCTCTGTCGCCACGGCGATCAGCTTCGGTCAGTGGTTGCGCTACCCCACGGACGGCGTACCGAGAAAGGCCGACGGGACTGTGAATCTGGCGGCTCCCGCCCCGAAGCTCGCCGACGGGAAACCTGATTTCTCCGGCCTCTGGCACACCGCCGTCATCAATCAATGCGACCCGGCTACCGGCCAATTCTGCGGCAGCACCGAAATTGGGGGCTCTCCACTGGCGCTCAATATCGGTCAAGATCTTCCCGGAGGGCTACCGTTGCGACCGGCCGCCGCGGCGCTGATGAAGAAGCGGTTCAGTAAGGACGATCCTCATGTCCGCTGCCTGCCTGACAATCCTCCGCGAACCTGGGTCATGCCGCACCTGACGAAAGTCGTGCACACCCCGAAACTGTTGGTGTTGCTTTACGAAGTCAACGCGATGTACCGGCAGATCTTCATCGACGGACGTCCTGCGCCCAAAGACCCTCTCCCCTCGTGGAACGGATATTCCAGCGCTGTCTGGGATCGCGACACGCTGGTGATCCGGACGACCGGATTTCGGGACGACCTGTGGATCGACATGCGCGGTGCTCCCATGACCGGCACTGCCACCATGATCGAGAAGCTGCGCCGCCCCAGCTACGGAACCCTGGAGGTGGAACTCACCATTGACGATCCCGCGGTGTACACGCGACCGTGGACGGTTTCGATGAAACAGGAAATCATGCTGGATACCGACCTGATTGACGAGGTATGTCTTGAGGGCGAGACATCCTGGCAGCATATGCAGGCGCCCGAGTCACCCAAGTAAGGCGCGTTGTCCGAGGAAATCCGAACCAGCCCCGGATGATGATAGACTACTTCCGATTTGGTAGTGTCAGCAGGAGCCTATCCATGTACCCTTCACTCCGTCCCCCGTCGGGCGGTTTCCCGCCAGGCCGCCCCCGGTCGGGCCGCGCTTCAAGATTCTCTCAGCGGCCTAGCGTGAGCCTGTGACCAATCGCTGGTGGCGCGTTGTTGGTGGACTCTTGATGAATCTGGCCTTGGGTACGCTCTACGGGTGGAGCGTCTTCGTGGCTCCGCTGGAAAAAACTTTCGGCTGGACACGAACGCAAACGTCCATGGTCTTCACCATCGCGGTCATCGTCTTTGCCGCGAGCTTCGTCATCGCGGGCCGCATTCAGGACAAGATCGGACCGCTGCCGTGTTCCCTGATCGGCGGCGTACTCGTTAGCTTGGGCTTCTTTCTTTCGTCGTACACGACCAGTCTTACTCACCTCTACATCTGCTTCGGTGTCATCGGGGGCCTGGGGAACGGCTTCGGCTATTCCACCCCGATTCCTGTGATGGCGAAGTGGTTTCCCGACAAACGCGGCTTGGCCGTGGGCATCGCCGTGGGCGGCTATGGAGCAGGCTCCGCGATCTTCGGACCCTTGTCGCAATTAAAATTGATCCCCGCCTATGGCCTGCCCGCAACGTTCCAGATCTTGGGCGCGATCTTCTTCGTGATGACCATTGCTGGAGCGTTTTTGTTGCGGAACCCTCCTGCTGGATACAAACCGG
>JBDTUY010000241.1:0-7753 GCA_040007495.1 Acidobacteriota bacterium
AGTTCTCCGGCCTGCGGCCGGGCGAAAAGATGTGCGAGGAACTGAGCGCCTACGAAGAGAACACAGCCGCGACCCCACATCGACAGATTCGTGTATTCAGTGGTCCACGGATCACCTCCATGGATCTAAAACAAACTCTTTCTGGACTACAGTCTGCAGTTCGTAAACGCGATATCGGAGCAACTGTCCTATGTTTAAAGGAACTGGTACCGGATTACAGTCCCAGTAGTGACCTCCTGAGCCGGGCTCTGCTTCCGCCACTGCGTTCTACTCGGGCTAGCTTAGCCAGGGCTGAGCGCCGTCAGAGAGCACAATTGACACGCGCCTTCGGAGCCAGAGCCTGATTTTTTGCGGTGTGGCTATTTGATGGCAAAGTTATGAACCGCGAGACCCGAGGTCAGTACGCTACTTGACCAATTCAGTTTGCTGATTAAACGCGCGGCCGACGGGTACTTCTTCACCAAAAAATACTCAATCCCGACGACCGCAGCCGTGGTCCCGAACTTTATGGAAGCTGCCTTGGCGCCAAACCCGCCATTGGTGCTGGCCAACAGCGGATTGCGCTCGATCATCCCGTAGGAACTAATGACATCCAAAGACTGACTTCCGACCACCCCAACCACGCTGCGTTTCCACGCCCGCAGATCCTCCGCACGCCGCATATCACTGTGCACCGAGGAGGAGTACCCGTTCGCAGACGACTTAACGGACCTCAATTCGGTCAGATTCGCGGAAACAGGAGCCATGACTACTCCTGGAGTAATCATGGCGGGGGATAGATTCTCGGCGTGAGTGGTACTCATCAGCAATACAGTTAGGGTCAGGATAGTGGGGGTTAGGTGTTTCATGAAATGAGCATACGGCTAGGACCAGAACCACTCAACGCAACTAGTCTTAGAACCGCGAGCCCCAAAGGTACCGGAACCAAAGGGGCTCAGGATAACCTGATTCCCTCAGTGCTTTTGTTTACGTTCGTATCCTTCGCAACTCTGACGATATGGGTAACAGTTCCGATTGCGGACTGGATTTACGAATGTTGTATTTTTACTTTGGCCGGAATCATGATGTGTCGGCGTACCACGGATCGCGTAACAGCCGCGATGCAGAAAGGGGCTTTGTCCCAACGCAACGTGTGGTTCAGAACCCGCCCGGGGCTTTGCGCATGGAGCGTATTAGCCATTTCTTTATGGGGATTTGGGCAACTACTAGTGGACTGGATGTGGACTGGCCCTGCTATCTCAATAAGTGCAACCTCCCCAATGACGATCAACCGGTGGGAGACGCTCAATGCTTCCCTACGATTTGCCAGCCTCGGCGCTACGGGTCTGATTGCTTATTTGCTGCCCCACCGCTGCCACGAGCGACTCCTCATTGGACTTGTCTGCTTTGGCTCCATGCTCGCGATAGTTTCGTGGGGGGCCTACTACACATCTCCGCAACAGGTGCTATGGGTATTCCCCGCACCCTATCCCGATATGTGGGGGCCATTTTCCAGCCGGAATCACTTCGCACAATTTCTGGAGCTCATCCTTCCCATAACGTTGTGGTTTGCTCTGCGGCCGTCCGCGAATCCACGATTGGCAGGGGAGTTACCGCGCTGGGCGTTTGGAACCGCCAGCGCCATCATATTGTCAGCCGGTGCCGCGTCTGCATCTCGCGCCGGAGTGGGCTTACTTGTGCTTGAAACGTGGGTGATCTGGGTTCTCATGCGCCTCAGCGCAATCCCGGGACCACACAGGCCGAGTCCTACGAAGTTGACAGGACGGGTCAACACATTGTCCGCCTTCTACTGGAGCAAAAAGGGCATCGGAACAGCAACTGTGGTGGCCGCAACGGCTTGTCTGGTCGTGCTTGCCGGAGGTCAGAATCTGATCGGACGTTTCTTGGATCCAGATCCGCTGGCGTACCGAACCCAGATCTTCGCTTCCGCACTCGACCTCATCAGGAAGCACCCGCTTGGGGGTTCAGGCCTCGGAACGTTTGCACTCGCCTATACAGAATTTGCACGCTTTGACGCGGGGCGAGCAGTAGAACATGCCCACAACGATTGGTTGGAGTTTGCTGCCACGGGGGGTATCGGGTTTGCCCTTGTCTGGATCGCGGCTGGCCTGACTGCAGCGCGACCTGCAATTCATTCGATCTGGGCGATTGGCATACTTGCCGTTTGTTTCCATGCGCTGGTAGACGATCCATTCGCTCGCACGGGGGTCGCAGGTTGGGTTTTTATGCTGGCCGGAGTCCTAATGGCCTCGAGCGGTTCCAGCGGGGTCCAATTTCGGCAATCAAGAATTCCCTAATCGACACGAAATGAACAATCTGACTGACTAAGGAACATCAACTACACCTGGAGAAGACTATGCACATTAAAACTACACGTTTGTTTAATATTCGCTTGGGCACCGTCCAATCGGTCCTGGCATTGGCAATGAGTGGATGCGTCACGGCCGCTACGGCGCCTCCACGGGTGATCGGAACCGTGGTGGCTCAAGGCACATTCCGACTGGATCAGGCAACCGTCGCTGGCAATGCCACTGTGTTTGAGGGATCGACTCTTGAAACCAATCGCGTCGCCTCGTCAGTGCTTCTGGGCAACGGGGCTCGCCTATGGATGGGTTCCGATTCCCGCGGCAAACTGTATGGGAACCGGCTGGTACTAGAAAAAGGGACTAGTCGCCTGGATCAGGGCTCCGATTTCTACTACGAAGCCATCGGCCTAACGATTCGGCCCACTTCCAATACCCAAACGCGGGGAACCTTAGGACAGATCCGCATAGATAGCCCGAACCGGATCTACGTCACCGCCCTCAACGGGTCATTCCAAGTGTTGAATCACAAGGCCGAGCTGGTAGTGAACATGACGCCCGGAATGGCCTATTTCTTCCAACCCCAGGTCGGAGCAACCGGAACAGAGGCAGGTGCCAATGCCGCTCCGGCGGCCTCGGGAGGAGGGACAAGTGCCGAAGGCGGTGCGGCAACCAGTTCAACTGCGGCCGGCGCGGCTACAACTGGTTCTGGTGCGGCCGCAGCGGGCGCAGCCAGCGCAGGTGCGGCTGGCGCAGGAGCGGGTATCGGTATTGGGACGATTGCGGTCATAGGTGGAGTCGCCATTTCCGCGACGGTCGGGGGTTTGGCCGCAGTAGGCTCTCTCCCCGGTCAGGGTAACTCGGAGCCAGCGCAGCCCATTAGCAGATAAGGCGACCCAAAAGGGCAGGCATCAGGAAGCGTGCAACTCGCGACCTCGTGGGGGCGATGAGTTGTACGTTTTTGGTGACTGCCCCGGCGGCACCAGAGAATCCAAGAGAACTCAATGATCGACCAGGCCTCAAACCCGCATGCCGATGCGACGGCCACCTCGTACTAGCTCTCAACCGATAGTGTGAGTACAGAAATCGGAGAATAATGAGGCAAACTACCAGAATCGCAACAGCGAGCCTCCTCTTCATTTTTGCAGGGTTCGCTGTTAAACAACTAGCTGCAAGGTCGATTCAGGAAGGGCGTACTCTGCCTTGGTTAGGCGACGAGCAGGATAACGCTGTCGATGAGTCGCAAGCACTTGTCTCTGCGATCCGCAGGCTAGAGCAAGCTAGGGAAATCGACAGCACTGGCTGGTTTCTATCGGCCGTAAACTCCGCTCAGTTGGCAGTATTGGCCGAATCTGAACAGCGGCTTGCTGACTTGGATCCGGCGCTGGCACAGAGCGTACGAAAAAATTCTGAGAAACCCATTCAGGAGAAAGGCGGCACGCAGGAACTATATCTGCCAAATCTCCCCCGTGTTCGACTACTGGAAGCATCCCGTCTCAGCCCACAATCGAGCTGGATTCAAATCAAGTTAGGCCTGCAGGCGGAAGCCGCTGGCGATCTTCAGGTCGCGGAGCAGCACCTTTTGTCAGCCGCACGGGTCGATCGACAATACTTGCCTGCTTGGACTCTCACCAACTACTACTACCGGCGAGGAGATGGAACCAATTTCAGGCATTGGTCAAGAATAGCGATCATGAAGAGCTTCGATGGCTATGCGCCGCTGATTCGTCTGATGGATACGATCGAAACGACGCCTTCGGCCGTCTTGACGCAAGCGGGAGGTGGGGCTCCCTTCGCAAGAGCCTATCTCGATTTCCTGATTGGGACGGATCGACTCCTCGATGCCGAACTAGTTGCCAGACGTCTGATAGAAACCTCACGCCAAGGTATCCTGCCGGAACGTGACCGTGCGCGGGTTACGGCCTTGGTGGATCGACCGTTGAAGGCCGGGAATGTCCAGCCCGCGTGGGCTCTTTGGAACGACGTCCGCCATTCAGGGAACCGTGTCCAGCAAGTGTCACATGAGTCCCAAGAGGACCCGATACTAAGCAATACTAAGTTTCAGCGATTCACATCCGGCATCGGGTTTGATTGGACCCTTCACCACTGCGACGGGGTTCAGACCAACTGGCAACCAGGCCATTTGGATTTTGAATGGGTCGGCCTGCAGGAATCCAACGGAGCAACGCGCATGCCGATTGCGTCATGCGTCCTTGCCGAACAGCCCGTATTACTCGACTCAGGCTCCATTTATCAGCTCCAGGACGAACTCGAAATGATACCGGGTTCCGACGTTGGGAGTGCCGATGAACGAGCAGGAGATAGTCTAAGAGCATTCCGCTGGAGCCTTGAGAGTTTGGTTCGACCTCAGAGCGGTCGGAACCATCACTTGCCACCGTCCTCCAGCTTATTTCAGAATCAGACCTCTGAGGCATCCGGTGCCGAGCGGACGATCCGGCGATCTTTGAAGTTTGAACCGGTTTACGTCGAGGCGGGAGTTTTGCGCCTTTCATTCCTAAGAATACCGGGTGAGGTGCCCTTTCGGGGAAGCCTTCGTCTGCGCAGCGTTCAATTATCGGCTCAGCCGCCAGCTGAGATTCAGCCCCATCGATAAGCCTGCGAGCCAGCCGTATGGCAGATCTGTCCTGCCCATCACTCCAAGCTGGGATCAAAAGTCCGAGGGAGATTCACACGAATGAGCACTCTGTACAAACGCAACCGGGGCTGCATGTTTACATCGCGTCCCGACACTGTCCGTTTTGTAAGTCAGTCCGCGTCCATCGTTCACGACGGAATGGCCTTACCGACTTGGTTTTGCCTCCCTTGGCGCGGCGATACGTCGGTGCCATGATTGCGGTCAACGGCAGGCATGGTTTGAATTGAAGGGACTCCGCAAGTTCGGACTGTCGCTCGGCAAGTTGGATTCGGTGCGGCATAAGTTTCTAGGCGTGGCGATGGCTGGAGGAGCGGGGCTTTGTGTTGTGTATCTATTGAAGCATTGGTTGAATACGAGATCCCATTGAGGAGCGTCAGAGCCGGGCTGGTGGCGATTTGTAAACATTAACCTCCGCCAGCCTACACCGGAGCATCGTCAGACCCTACAGGGCTGGGGTATCTCCTGGGCTAGTCCCGCTGAAGTCCAATACCAAGAGAGTCGATATCAATGATTAGAAAGTTCCTCGAAGTGCCAGAATTTGCGCCCACGATCCGTAACGACAATGCGGGGAATTCGACCGGCGACCTGCAGTCTACGTTCGCCTTCTTCCAGCCGTTCAGGGTCCTGGCCTTCAGCGCTCTCTCACACGCCATCGGGCTCAGTTTGCTGCTGATTGTCCACTTCACGAGCTCGGTTGTACCGTCGGTTGCGACCAGTCGTCCGCCCTTGCTGGTTTCAGTTTCTGCTCCGCACCGCCTGACTTCGACTATCCCTCGCGCGCTCCACCCTGCACCAACGCTTCAGCGGCAGAACACAGGGAACACAACCCCACCCATGCCTGTGTACCGCACCTTCTCCGTCCCACAGCAGCAGCGCGTCTCTCCCGCAAACCCGATTCCTATTGAGTTCCCTGCGCTGGTTCCAATCGTGCAGATTCCTGTGGTCGGGATGCCGCCAATCCCGGCCCTGCCGACCAACCTAATCCCACTACCAATCATTCTGGGGGGATTGACCAATACTCAGTTTGCAGCCAGTGTGAAGCCGACGGGTCCAATCCGGAACTCTGCATTTTCTTCCCAAGACTCGGCGGAAGGCACCCCAACGGCTCGCACCGCTCCACATATTGGTGGCTTCGGCGAGACCGAAACTGGTGTCAGAACCAAACCGCCGGTAGAGCTCCATGCATCGGGTTTTTCATCGACTGGTCCTCCCACAACGTCGATTCATGCATCCACTGTTCAAGAAGGCGGTTTCCGCCAAACAACCGTAACTGTTCCGAGCCCCACGGCTTCTAGTAAAGGTCCGCAGAGTCTCGATAGCAGTATCGAAATCTTGTCCAAGCCCAAGCCGGAGTATACAGAGGAGGCGCGCAAACTTAGGGTCGAAGGTACGGTGGTCGTCGAAGTTTTGTTTCTAGCATCGGGCCACGCGCGCGGACTTCGAGTCGTAAGTGGCCTCGGACATGGCCTTGACGAAGCGGCCATAGTGGCAGTCGAGGGCATCCGGTACCACGCCGCCACTAAGACGGGCATTCCGGTTGATTCGAACGCCACAGTTCGCATTGTGTTCCAACTCGCGTATTAGCTCTCTGGGGATTGCAGCTAGGGCGAATCGGGTTCACGTAACGGCTGGGCAGGGCGAAAAGTTGCATTAGGTATTGGGAAACGCGCACAAACGCGAGATTCCTGATCGAAGCGAGCGAACAATGAATACGAGAAACCTTGCACTAGCAGCAGTACTTGTAGGAATGTCCGGCATGGACTTACTTGGCCCAACCCAGCGTGCATGGAGTGCCCAGCCACCCACGTCGCCCCAACCCTCGCGGGATATCGCTGCAGTAGGCGCAGCACCAACCGCACTACGAGCTCAGGTGAATGCGGCGTCTATCTCCGGATCTCCGAAGACCCCAAGCGCTGCTCCTGTCGACCAACTACTGGATAAGATCGTAGCCCGTGAGCAGGAATTCTTGCTGGCCCTCGGGAAGCATTCCCCGCTTTTTGAGACCTATATTCAGGAGTTCTCAAGCCCCGTAGTATCGAACGAATCGCTTCCCATGAACCCGCCTCCAGCTAATTCCCCTATTCTGAGTCCGGCGCGCCTCGGCGTTGACCTGACGCCATATCCATCCAGAGATCAGTACTTCCTGGGCCGGGCGCGGTTAGACGTAAGCGTAGACTATAACAGTTTGCTCGAAAGAACCTCGGGCGAACCGCAGAAAACGGCGTCCGAAAAACCGGCGCGCGACAAAAGCAAGTCAAAAGTCCAGGAACTCAGGTTTCTGCCGCGCGGCTTTGCCCAGATGGCCGTGGTGGACCTGCATGGATTCAACCGCCAAAATTATAACTTTGAATATGTGCGACGTGAATTCCTGGGGGATGTCCGGTGTCTGGTCTTTGACGTGGCCCCGGCGAACCGCGAGCCTGGCCGCTTCGTCGGCCGAATCTGGGTGGAAGATCAAGCCTATGCCATGGTTCGCTTCAACGGCACTTATCTTCCGGCGATACCCGCCAAGAACGCTGCCCCGGAACTCTACTTTCACTTTGATAGCTGGCGGGTAAATATCGCAACCGGAGAGTGGATTCCCGCGCAGATCTATGTGGAGGAGGAAGGAACGGCGGGTTCTGGCACGCGCTTTAAGGCGCAGACGCGAGTGTGGGATTATGCCACCGCCCCCATCAGCAAACTGGATGAACTGACCCAATTGCTCATTGAGGATGGCAGTGGCGTCAAAGATCGCGACGCACAGGACGATACTTCGCCGCTCGAAAGTCAACGTGCTTGGGAAAAACAGGCC
>JBDTUY010000242.1:0-7710 GCA_040007495.1 Acidobacteriota bacterium
GGCGTGAGCTTTCCGTCGTTCGGATCCGTGACCGGACAGCTTGCATAGGAGCTTTAGCTCCGCTTCGAATTTTCATTGGGAGGCTGAAGCCGCCGTGCTCGATGAATCGCGCGCCACGTCTGGTACTGCCGAAAGACCCTGGAAGTCAAACCCGGGTCATGATAGACTCAGTGGCGCTTATCCGTCCGGCCGCGCTTTTGCCTGGGTGGCTATCTGATGCGCGACGATCATCTTTAGTAGAAGCTTGGAGGTAGCTCATGCGAGCAAGATTTGCTGTTGTGGCGGCGGCCGTCGCGCTGGCGGTTCCCCTGATCCCGGCGTTCGCGCACCATTCTTTCGCTGCGGAATACGATGCGAATAAGCCTCTCACCTTGAAGGGCACCGTGACCAAGGTGGAATGGACCAACCCCCACGCTCGCTTTTATGTCGCCGTGAAAGATGCCAGCGGCACGGTCACCAACTGGAATCTTGAGCTCGCGAGCCCCAACGTCTTGAAGCGCTCCGGTTGGAGCCGCGATTCGTTAAAGGAAGGCGACGTGGTCACAGTGGAAGGTGCCGCCGCCAAAGACGGTTCCAGGATGGCGAACGCCCGTGCAGTTACTCTGGCCGATGGCAAGCGCGTATTCGCGGGCTCGTCGGGTGGCGACGGCAAATAGTTATTTACAATTTCCTGTTGACGTGGGCGGCGGAAATATACGCCGCGCGTCTCATTGATTTAGGTCAGGACACCATCCATGAATAAGCGCTTTCTGAACATGCTCGCTCCGGCTGCTGCCTTGGGCGTAGCGATTTTATTGATGCAGCTGCCCGCGAATTCTCAGGCTCCGGCTTCCGGAGCGAAGGCTACGAAAGCGGACCCCACCGCTCCCGCTGGAACCGACCGCGCAGATCCCGCCACCGGTGCCGCGAAAGGGAAAGGCAAAGGCAAAGCCGCCATTACTGGTCCAACCCCGCGGCAGGCGAATGGCAAGGTCGACCTGACGGGTATCTGGAGCGGCGGTGGCCCCGTTGGAGACTTGGCCGCAGGGTTGGCCGCAGGCGAGACGCTGCCGCTTTTGCCCGAAGCCAAAGCCTTGATGGACAAGCGCCAATCGCAGGACGATCCGGAGGCCAACTGCCTGCCGACCGGTGTGCCGCGAATCGCACCATATCCGTGGCGAATCGTGCAGGACGACAGCCACATCTACTTCCTTTTTGAAGGCAACATCCACACCTTCCGCCAGATCTTTACTGATGGCCGTGCGCATCCTTCCGCGAAGGATCTGGACCCAACGTGGTTCGGCCACTCGACCGGCACTTGGGAAGGCGATACCTTCGTGGTGGACACGATCGGCTACAACGACCTGTTCTGGTTCGATTTCAAGGGCACCCCGCATACGGAAAAGTTGCATACCATCGAACGCTACACCCGCACGGATCTAGGCACGTTGCAAAACGACGTGACGATCATCGATCCCGGCGCCTATTCCAAACCGTTCACGCTGCACTTCACAGCCCGCCTGCAACCGAAGGGCGAAGAGTTGATGGAATACATCTGCCAGGAAAACAATCAGGACGTGAAGCACATTAACGGCCCCGCGTCGCTGTAGTAGTTGATCGTGAGTGATAACCAAAACCCGCAGAGAAGGAGTTGATCTTCCTGCGGGTTTTTTGTGGTGAGCATGCATGGGGCGGACCCCAACGAACCGTACTCCTCGCGTGATGTTCCACTCCAACAAACGAGCCATAATATTCATTGAGCAACCGTGTACAAGATCGAAGCCATCGTCCAGCCATTCAAATCCGAAGCGGTTCGTGAAGCGTTGAAGGATATCGGGATCAACGGCATTACGGTTACCGAAGTTCGTGGCCACGGTCGACAGAAGGGCCACACCTCTATCTATCGCGGGCGCGAATACCATGTGGACCTGGTGCCGAAAGTGAAGTTTGAAATAGTCGTAACGAAAGATCGCAAGGACGACGTGATCAACGCAATCTTGGGCTCCGCCCGCACAGGCCAGATCGGCGACGGCAAAATCTTCGTGTTTGATATTGGCGATGCTATTCGCATACGCAACGACGATCGAGGCGACGCGGCAATATAGAAGGAAGGCGGAGCGCCTGCTCCGCTCCGAGGCGCCCGCCTCGGATATTTCGAAGCAATCAGGAGTCTGAACCCGACTGCACCGCTCGCTCCCGCGAATCCGGTTGCTCCGTCTCCCCACCTTCGGGCTCCACAGCAGCATCGTCCACCGTCTCGATCAAGAGTGCCGTCACCCGGTCCAGCAAAGCTTGTTGTGTGAAGGGATGCCGAATTTCATTCGCCGATTTCTCCGGCCGGGCCACGATGGCGAGCGTCCGGATCAACGAGACCTCTGCCAGCTTGTCGTTCAGTTCATCCCGCATCAGCTCCACCGCCAACTCATCCGGAGCCTCCGGATCCTGCAACATCCACGCGACCTCTTCGCGTAGTGCCGACACGATGGCAGATACTTCTGCCTCATCCGCGATCAGCAGATCGATCGACCCTTCATGCACCGCCGCCAGCGCCACCGCCTCTTCGCGATTCGATGCCTCCATCAGGTTGTAGCCCGCCGCTTCAAAGAAGTTATGCAGCTGCGCGCGAAACCGGTCGCGAGGGTCCACCAGCAACACCACGGGAGCCGCGCATGCCACCTGCATCAGATCCGGCGCGGCCAGCTCTTCACTGCCGGCTCCCGCCACGCCAATACGCGGCAGCAGGATTTCCAGACATGTTCCTTCCTCAATCGCATGTGCCGTCAGGTAGCCATCATGCTCCGTGATGATCGAGTGCGCTACTGGCAGTGCGAGTCCGCTTTCTTCCACGCCTGACGGGTCCATCAAACGCTGCAGATCGCCTTCCACCGCCGAATAGGCGACGCGTATCATGCTGAAGGTCTCGATGCGGCCCTGTCTGGGCGCTTCCGTTCGGCTGGATTCCACCAACAGGCTGCCGCCCTCCGGCATCGCGGCACAGGCGTGCATTACCAGGTTTAGAATCGCCTGTTCCAATTGCGCCGCATCGGCCCGAACCCGTGCCTGCCCCGGTTCCAGCTTCATCTGTACCATGATCGTGCGGCCCGCCACCGATTCGATTAACCTCGTCATTCGGCGCAGCAGAGCGCTGACAGTCACGCCTTCGTGATGCGCCACCTGCCGTGTGCCGAACGCGCCCAGGCGCCGCGTGGTTTGCGCAGCCGACGACGCGACCCGCTGCAGCTCTTCGATCGCCTGCCGAGCCGGAGCATATTCGCCTAACTGTCGTGCCAAATCGTCCGCCTGACGACGCATCGAATCGATCAGAGTCGAATAGTCGTTGGAAATGCGGCCCGCCAGGCGGCTGGCAGCTTCCAGCCTTTGCGCCTGCACCAGCTGCCGCTCTTCCCACCGCCGCGCCGTCACGTCACGTAATGCCAGCATTCCGCCGACGATTTCTCCGTGCGACCGGACCGGAGCCGCGGTACCTTCAACCTCCAGATGCTGGCCATCGCGCCGCACCAGCTGCAAACCTCGATCTTGGCTGACTCCAGGCCCGGACTCGAGCGCAATCGGCCCGTCATGCAGCATCGCCAACGGTACCGGGTCGCCATACACGTCCGCCGCGCCGTGATGGGTATCGGACTGCAACAATCGCACCACTTGTTCCACCGCTCGCCCGACGGCCTCTTCCTGATTCCAGCCTGTCAGAGCTTCTGCGGCCGGATTCAAGCGGCGAATGCGGCTGTTCGCGTCCGTAAGGATAATCGCGTCGGATGCCGCAGCCAGCGATTCATCCAGCCCTGTCTCATGGGTTTCCGCCTTTTCGCCCAGCGCGTGACGATGCAGCGCGATTTCGATACCAGCCTGTAGCGCGACGGAATTTAGCGGCTTGATCAGATACCCGAATGGCTCGGCCAGCTTGGCACGTTCCAGCGTCATCAGATCAGCGTGCCCGCTGAGGAAGATCACCGGCAGGTTGTGGCGCCCGCGAATTTCTTCGGCGGCCTGAATTCCATCGCGAGGCCCGTCGATCCGAATATCCATCAGCACGATGTCGGCCTGTCCGGCTAGCTCCAGCGCTTCGTCTGCGGTCGATGCCATGCCCACCACCGAATAGCCCAGGCTCGTCAGCCTTTGCGCAAGATCTTCGGCGATCAGCCCTTCATCTTCGACGATAAGAACGCGACAGGACACACGCCCAGACCCCTTTGATCCCGACCCGTCCTTTGAGCCAACTGACGTCATGTATTGCGATCACTTGCCTACGCGAAGAAATCTCGGCATTGGCCTCGCATTTGGATTGGGTCCACCGGGAGACGACGAATAGGCAGGTGGAGTTCGCATCGAACCAGGCAGCTTGCGAGCAGGCGGGACCTCTTGAACATGTGTCTGCGACAGTTTGCGTTCGGCTCCCGCCTCCGGAAACGAAATCTGGAACCCCGCCCCGTCTTCCTGTTGCATGCGCAAGGTCCCCTTCAATTGCCGGGCCAGAATTTGAAGGATCTTCCAGCCTAAATGGCCGCTTGCGGGTGCCTCTAAGGATTGCGCCTTCCCGACCCCGGCACCGTTGTCGCGGACGCTCAGTTCGATAGTGCCTTGCTCACTGTGGGCTGTGATCTCAATGAATCCACTGCGGCCCTCAGGGAACGCGTGCTTCAAGGCATTCAAGATCAACTCATTCAGCAGCAACCCGACCGGTACGGCCTGCTCCGGGGGCAAAGTTATCGGTCCTGCGCTGCCTGCCACGATGACGCGCCGTTCCACGCGATCCCCGACACCAAACGCGATACACAAGTTCTTGAGCAGAGCGGTTGCCTGCCGATCCAGGTCTATCTGTCCGCATTCGCCCCCCGTCGCATGCAATTGATCCTGCACCAAACCGATCGCCTCCACCCGATGCTGGCAATCGCGCAGCGCATCGGCAGCCTGCGCATTGGCGCGGTTGTCATCCAGCAATGCGGCTTGCATCTGCAACAGGCTCCCGATCACCTGCAGGTGATTCTTCACGCGGTGATGGGATTCCTGGAGCAATTCGTCCCGATCGGCAACCGCCCGCACCAGTTGATCGCGTTCATTTTGCAGACGACGTATCAGGTCAACCTTCTGTATGGCTTTCTCAATCGCCAGATTCAGCGTCTCAGTATTCACGCAATCTTTCACCAGGTAATCCTGCGCCCCGGCCCGCAGGGCACTTAACGCCGCCTGCTCACTTGCCAGACCGGTAAGCATCACAACCGCGCACGGTTCACCTCTGTCAGCCTTCAACTCCGCCAGAAACTCCAACCCGTCCATATCCGGCAACTGGTAGTCCAATAGGATGCAATCCGGTTGGATGTTGCGGCATAGCTCCAGGCCTTGAATCCCAAGAGAGGCTTCAAAAAACTCGACCGGCGATCGTGGCACTATTCCCGCTGTTTCTCCAGTAGCTGATTCCGACAGGCGCAATCGAAGTCCCCGGGCTCCATCCCGGTTGGTAACTGCCGCAGACGACGCGGGGGCCGGGGCGGCTTGCGCTAACAGGCTTTGGCTCAATAAGATCCGATAGTATTTTCGATCCGCAGCCGACCGGTCCACGAGGACAATTTTCATAATGCTCCGGGTCCAACTAAGGGAGTATTCCCTTCGCAAAAGTAGTAGATGTGGGCGGAACATTTTCTCTCATAATTCCAGGATATAGTCGAGGAATAGCCCCAAACGGGGGTGGCGGACGGGCGGATTATTCCGAGCGACGCTCTTAACTCAAGCCTGGAAGGCGGGATCCGATCCCGCAGCCGGTTCTCAACCGGCTACCGCGCGTCAGGCTCGCACCTCTCGGTCCAGTGAATACGCCTGTGAACAAAGCTGTGCCACGTCCGCACACAATTGCATCCCGTAAGTGACTGAATCGATTATTGCAACCGTTTGGACATCGGCGTGCGTCTAAAGATGGCACACGTATATGAAACCGATGTACTGGCTTTTTTCGACCCTGCTCTCGGTGCCTCTGGCCAATCCCCTACTGGCACAGAACCCGGCTTCCCCCCAGCCGACGCAATCTCTTGAGGCACCGAGACCGGAATTCGCGGCACGGTCGGCATCCGTGGACACTCAGGCTTCAAAGGAAGCCTTGGCGGGGGATTCCACGTCGGCCTCCGACCCCTCGACCAACGTGAACGCCCGTTACATTATTGAGAGCGTCAGCCTCAAGAAGAACCCGTCGAAAAAGTTGAGCAATAACCTGCAGTCGGAATTCAGCCGGTTGGCCGGGCAGCATATGGACCATTCGTTGCTTGAAAAGGTCGCCGCTGAGCTAAAAGAAGAACTGCACGTTCCCGACGTCCGCATTCATGTGGATCGCGGACAAGCTCCGGAGTCCGTCACCGTTATGTTTGAAGTGGTGGAGCATCAGGCCAAATTCGACCTCGACGTCAGCCGGTTTCTATATCATTCCAAGCAGGGCTGGACCGGGGAAGGCAACATCACCATCCATCCGCACGGCAACGCCATCACCTTCGGATTGGTCAGCGATGGCGATCGATTGTCCGAGCGCTACGCGGGGATTCAGGCCGCGTTTGAACGCAAGCAGATCGGTACCTCGCGGCTCGGAATCCGGTTCCGGTTTACCAGCTATCACGAACAGTGGAATCGCACGACGCTGGCCGCCGCGGCTCCCTCCGATATCTATCGTTCTCGTCAAAACTTTGTGCCAGAAGCTACGTTCGTCCTTTTCGAACCTTTGCAGTTTAGCTTCGGCGTCGACTTCGCTCGCTACCGTGTCCCCACCCTTAACCCGGTTGCCTTGGGATTCGGCGAGCGGACCGCATCCTCCAACGCGGTGGTTTCTACTCTGCGCTACCACCAGCGTTGGGGAGCGGAAAACTCTAAAAATAAACAGGATCGGAATCAGCAGGAGTGGACAGCGGATTACATCATCCGCTCCGCCACTCGCAACCTGGAAAGCGACAGCGTCTTCACCAAACAGCAGGCCGACGCGAAATATCGTCTGAAGCGCGGTCCGAATCAAGTGGAGATCGGATTTCACACTGGCCACATCAGCGGCTACGCACCGCTGTTCGAGCGCTTTATTGTGGGCAATGCCGAGACCCTGCGAGGCTGGAATAAGTTTGATATCGCCCCGACGGGTTCCTCCAACCTGATGCATGGCTCCATCGATTACCGATTCGACAATTTTCTGATGTTCTATGACACCGGCGCAGCCTGGACGCTGTCGTCTCAGAGGGAACAGAAGCAATCCCTCGGCCTGGGCTTCCAGGGCGGCGGCTTGGAACTGGCGGTGGCGTTTCCTGTCCGAGCCGGCCATGCGAATCCGGTCTTTTACATAGGAGTCAATTTCTAGAGTTTTTTGTTTCCCCTGACGAATGCTCCGAACTGGCTCACGTTCAGCTCGAACTGGCAGGCTCTGGTGGCTCGCGATCGCGTTCTTTGCAGGCATGGCATTTGCCATGGCGGCCGAGGTGTTGGTCCAGCATGCCCAGGATAGCCGTCTGCATTTTTCCGCTCCCACCACCCATTTTTTGAGCGGACGTCCGTTACAGCGCCTGCAATACGGGGCTCCAGTAGACTTCTATGTCCAGGTCACTGTTTGGTCTGGCAACCATACCAACGTGTTCCGCAACTCCGCCGCGCGGTTTACCATCAACTACGACGTGATCGAGCAGCGCTATCTGGTCAGCAAGATCGTTCCACAGAAACAAGGTCCGGACCAGACCAAATCCACACGCAACCTCTCCG
>JBDTUY010000243.1:0-7703 GCA_040007495.1 Acidobacteriota bacterium
CGGAACCCAGTTGGTGGGGGTTGCGGTGCTGCCACCGGCAATCTGACCACCGTACTTCGCCTGGTCCACATCGACCATCGTGATCTTGACCTTGCTCCAATCGGCGTCCAACTCTTCCGCGATCAGCATCGGCAACATCGTGCGAATGCCCTGGCCTACGTCGGGATTTTTCGCCGCGATGGTTACCGTGCCGTCCGGCGCGATCATGATGAAGTTATTTGAGTTCAGCAGCGCAGCCGGTCCGCCAAAGCCACCGCCTCCACCGCCTCTGCCCTGTGCATCGGCCTCGGGCGCCACTCCAAAGCCCAGCATCAATCCGCCACCGGCCAACGCGCTTACGCGAAGAAAGGAACGGCGATCCACTTGAGTAATGTTTTTCATGGTGTCTTGATCTCCTTCTTTCCTTTACTGAGCCGCGTTTCCCGCACCGCCGACGCCACCATTGCCACGCAACGTCGCCGCCAAATGAATGGCTTGACGAATACGCAGGTAGGTACCACAACGGCACAGGTTCCCATTCATCGCAGTATCGATCTGCGCGTCGGTCGGCTTCGGAGTCTTGGCCAACAAGGCTGACGCGGACATCATTTGTCCCGCCTGGCAATAGCCGCACTGCGGAACGTCCACCTGCATCCAAGCTTGTTGTACTGGATGCGTTCCATCCACAGACAAACCCTCTATGGTTGTGATCGATTTCCCGGCAGTGGTTGAAAGCTGGGTTTGGCAGGAGCGTGTCGCTACTCCATTCACGTGAACCGTGCACGCGCCGCACTGCGCAATGCCGCAGCCGAACTTCGTGCCTTTCATATCGAGAACGTCCCGCAGCACCCACAACAGTGGGGTATCGCCGGGGACATCAACGGAATGAGCTTTACCGTTGATTGTCAGATTAATGGCCATGGCGTCAACTCCTTGAAATTTTGAGATTTCAAACTAAACTCTTCATCGGGCGAGCGCCATCGGGGGATAAGGCTCGACCAAACCGGGTTTAGATTATCATCGGTTCGCGCACAATGTCAAGCGGCTCAATGGCATAGAGGCAATGGCGGCTATCCTTCATACCAGTCAGCGTAGCGTACACAAGACGAGGCTGGAGATTGAAAAAGCCCGACGCCCAGGCCGGACACAGTTGGTAGCTGCTTGGCGGTTGGGAATCGGGCTTGGTTTTAGATAATGTCAACGGTTGGCGGGCGTATTCGAGCGTTCGCGCGGTAACTTCGCTTTGCGGCCACCTCCCCCGAGACTGACACACTCGGCTCGGCCCCGCGCGAAACTCTGGGTACCTTTGTACCAGCCTTTCGCCCGACGTGCCAAGGGAAAACAGAGGTTTTCCAACGCTTCTTTCTGACGTGTTTACAATCTCTTAGAGACTTGGCTTTGTGGGTAAGCTGTGAAAAAAACAAGAGCGGAGAATTGCGTCAAAATCGGGGACCTAACAGCCAAGGAAGTTGGAGCGCGGGAAGACAGCGTTCCCAAGCCTGGAGATGGGAACCAGCCTCCAATAGAGGGTTCGCCAGGAACAGGCAACCGTGATGACTCGATCCGGAGCGATTGTGTCGGGCGAAGAAGCGTCTCGCGCCAGGCCAGCAGAGCAATAGCCGCTCAAACCGCCTGACTGATTGCCTAAGCCAGTTCACCAGTCTTGCGCAGCAGCGGTGTCATCGTCAGGCCCTGGACAAACATCGAGAATGCGACAACGGCAAATGTAATAGTGATGATGTCCTCGCGAAAGGCAATTTCGGGTGGCAAGCCAAGTCCGAGCGCCAAGGCCAGGGCGCCCCGCAATCCCCCCCAGAACAGAACATGCTGGTGCTGCCAACTAACGCGAAGTGACGACCACGAAAACAGAAAACAGATCGGATAAATCGCGGAGGCTCGACTAAGAACAACTAGACCGATCGCAGCAAGCGCGGGAATCCATACCAAAGCATAGTTCTGGTTGGCTTCGTGCATACCGATCAACAGGAAGATGAGCGAGTTCGCCACAAAGGCGGTGTATTCCCAAAACGCTAAAACGGCTTCTCTCCCCTTGTCCGAAATCGCCCCACGGGAGCCCAGACTGCCAAGCATGAGACCCGCTGTCAACGTCGCCAGGACCCCAGACAGATGGAAGTGTTCCGCCAGCAAAAAAGACCCATAGGCCGCAATGGTAGTAAAGGTGATTTCAACCAGGTGGTCTTCCGTTCGACCAACAATTAGAAGCACGATGCCGGCGAGCGCCGCGCCACAGGCGATACCTCCGCCGACGATGAGAAGCAATGTTCCGGCGATTTCCCCAGCACCAAGCGGCTGCCCAACCGCGAACGCGACAGCGATCCCGAATCCTACCGCAGCGGCACCGTCGTTGAATAAGCTTTCTGCTTCCACAAGCAGGCGCAGCCGCCCAACCACGCGGGCTTCTTTGAACGTGGCAATTACCGATACCGGATCGGTGGCCGCAACCATGACACCGAACACAACCGCACTCGTCCAGGGCCATTCCGCGATTAAATGCATTCCAATCGCGGTCACCGCAGCCGATAGCACCACGCCAAGGCTCGCCAGGACCAGGATCAATGGTAGGTCGCGCCGAAGCTCCTTCCAGTGAAGGCAGAAAGCCGCTTCAAAAATCAATGGTGGAAGCAGAACCGTGAAAATCAGGTCCTTGGTAAGTACGACTTCCGGGGCAAATGGAGACAGCGCTAAGCCGATTCCGGCCACCACCAAGCCGACGCTATACGGGACGCGAAGCTTTCTCGCCAGCATCGCTACGACCGCAGCAACCAGCAATAGCAACTCTAGTTTCTCGATGTTTATGCCCACGTTTTATTAGCCTCACTAGTACTTTCCAACCACGCTCAGTATCCCAAGCTTCAGCAAGCTCTTGCCACAGCTTGAGCAAGTTCTTGCCACCTGGCCTTCGCCGCGTGCGCCTCAGAATCGCCGAAAACCAGATATCACCAAATGCTGCCAACCAGACCTGGTCGATTTCTACACAAGAAGACCTACACTAGAACGACAGATGCGCACCAACGGCCGCAACGTTTCCACCAACGAATGGGTCCAACTTGAAGCCGATACTCAGCTTCGCTCGATCGACTCTATCCTCGATCCCAACGCGCTGGCGCAAGCGCAAGAATCCAATCTCTGGATCGCGCCGGGATTCATCGATCTCCAGATTAACGGCTTTGCGGGCGTCGATTACAATTCACCTTCAGCAGCCCACCAGGAAATCGCACTCTCGATTCAAGCAATATTCTCTACTGGCGTTACGCGGTTCCTGCCGACGGTCATCACCGGCTCGCCTGAAGATATGCTCGGCGCCCTGCGCAATCTCCATCAAACTCGTCAGCGCGGCGGCATATTCCTGGCAATGGAAGGCTTTCACGTAGAAGGCCCACACATCTCTCCCGAAGACGGACCAAGAGGGGCGCATCCCAAGCATTGCGTCCGGCCACCCAACTTCAGCGAGTTTCAACGCTGGCAGGAGGCAACCGACGGCAACGTCAAACTTATCACCGTCGCCCCAGAATGGCCGGAAGCGCCACGCTACATCGAACAAGTTGTCCAAGCGGGCAGCATCGTCAGCATCGGCCACACCCGAGCATCCTCAGCCCAAATCCAAGCCGCCGTAAGCGCGGGAGCGACGCTCTCTACTCATCTGGGCAACGGTGCCGATCAGATGCTTCCACGCCATCCCAATTACATCTGGGAGCAACTAGCCGAAGATCGTCTCTCGGCCAGCTTTATCGTGGACGGCTTGCATCTGCCTGACACGTTCCTGAAAGTAGCCCTGCGAGCCAAGACCGTACAGCGCAGCCTCTTAGTCACCGACGCCGTAGCTCCAGCGATGTGCGAACCGGGCAACTATATGTTGGGAGAAGTCGAGGTCGAACTCAAACCCGACAACCGAGTTGTCCTAAGAGGTGGTTCGCGTCTGGCGGGCTCCAGCCTCCGCATGGACGCCGCGATCTCAAACGTCATGCGCATCGGCAATCTGAGCTTGCTCGAAGCCGTCTCAATGGCGACATCCAACCCAGCACGCCTAGCTCGTATCGGAGGACGCCAAAGAAGCTTCAGTCCAGGCGACCGCGCGGATTTGGTGCGGTTTGCTGTGGACAAGAATAGATTGAAGGTTATAGAGACCTATCTTGCCGGGGAGATGGTTTATCAAGTACGCGAAATGTAATGGGCACATTTGGAATCACACGTATAAAGCGTAATTCACAGCAAGCGGAATGTAACCGCTATTGTGCCGACCGATATCACCGGCAGTCCGTCGCGCATCCCAGGTTTGAATCGCCAACGTTTCGCCGCTTCGACCGCTTTTTCGTCCAGTCCCATCCCTAAAGACTTGATGACGGCTATGTCTGAAACGTGTCCCGTGATGTCTATAAGCAAACGCATTTGCACTTCTCCTTGGGTCTTGGAGTTGCGAGCCTTCTCAGAATAGGTCGGCTCCTGTTTGCTAAGTGTAACGGGCGGGGTGACGGTCCCTCCCGCAATGGCACCAGCTAAACCAAATGGTGTTGGGTTCCCGCATTCCAATTCGATGGTGGCCTCGGTCTCGCGCGGATCTCCACCTTCAGCCTCTGGCCTGACAGCCGACTTGCAGGCACGACTGCCGCCGTTTGCGGCCAAGCTACCCCGCTGCATTAGACAATGAACTAAATGCGTATCTCATCTCGCTGCCACGCCGTCCTTGGACTGGCCTACCTTCCACCTTGGAGTGTGAATGCTGGGATTGTGACGGGAGAGGAAGTCACGCTGATTGTAGACACTGGGGCGAATGCTCTTGCGGCTTCAACTATTCACGGTTATGCGACTGCTCTGCGTCCGGGGAATAGAATGATGGTGATCAATGCGGAGAAGCATTTCGATCACATCGGCGGCAACAGCTTCTTTCACGACCTTGGAATTGATGTCTACGGCCATTCTGAAATTGAGCGAACGGAGGCTGAGTTCGCTGCGGAGATGGCCGATTTCAAAGCAGCGATTATGGACCCTGCGCGGCAAGCGTCGGGGGAGGAATCGGCGTTCTATCACGCAACTCGCCTGGCAAATCCGAATAAGTCGATACGCGACGATACCGGCTTTGAGCTTGGCAACTGTTCAGTGGACGTGCTACTGACCCCAGGCCACACGGATACGAACATTTCGGTCTATGTGCCTGCCGACGGGGTGTTGTATTGCGGGGATGCGCTGACTAGTGTCTACCTGCCGAATCTGGACACTGGCTCAGTGAAAGTGGGTTGGCGGCAGTGGCTTGCGTCACTGGATCGAATTGCGCGTCTGGCACCGAAGGCGATTGTGCCTGGGCATGGTCCAGCGATGATAGGCGAGGACGTCGGTCGGGGCATTGAGCGGATGCGAAGAATTTTGGAAGAAGCGATCGACGGCTAGGAAGCGGGTAAACCGGCCCTCTACACCAGGAATCGATTTCGCTGGCGGGTGACGGGTTGGACTGGATGCACTGGCGAACGTCCCAGTCCGCCGAAGATCTTGTGCAGAAGTGGTTCCAGTTGCAGATGCTTGCCGGGGCAGCGCTGCCAATCGGGCGGCGCGAAACTGATCATGCCAGAATTGCGCTCCACCCACAGCAACGCAGGCATGGTGTTGGGGTAAGCGATGTTAAACAGAACACCGCCTTCGCAATAGTCCACATATTGCATTTTACGGGCTGAGGGATTGCCAAAGGGTGCACTGGGTCCCCAATCTTCCTCAAAGCGCTTGATCGGGTAGTAGGGGCAAGGCTTGGCAGCGTTGCACCACATCTCATAGGCCGCTGGCAGATTCTTCTGCTCCAGTTGCGCCATGAAGTGATCGATGACGCGCTGTTGGGCGAATGTGCGGAGGTAATAGAATGCTGCAAGCCCGACGACCACCGCGAGGGCACCCCCAATCAGCATCCTTTTCACAAGGCGACGCCGACGCGCCTGCTGCTCTTCTGCTGCACCATACTCTTGCATGAAGTCCGACATGGGAGTGGCTCCGCTGATGTGAGGTAGGGACTGGCTTATTTAAGCACTTGGGTTTACTTAACGGGATGCGCTGCGTTGTAGGCAGTGACCGCAAGATCGCTTACATCCATATCGGGCTTGGAGAACGGGACCCCGGCAACATCGAGGATCAGGTCTAGCTGCTTGTCAGCCGCGACCTTCTTCAGGACTTCCTGCATGCGCGTGCTGGCCAACTGCAGAGCGGCATCGCGTTCGCGCTCAACATCCTCATTCAGATCTTCGGTCATGCGCATCACGTCTACCTGTTTACGCTGTGCACGGACCTGAAGCTCGGCTGCGCCGGACGAACTGAGTTGGCCTTGGCTCGCCCGCAATTGCGTTTCCAGATCCTGCTGATCCTGGGTGGCTTTGGCGAGCGCTTCCTGACGGGGCTTGAACTTAATCTGCAGATCGTTCAGTGCTTTCTTGATCTCTGCTGTATCAAGGACGGCGCGCTGGAAATTGATAACGCCGGTGCGGGACTGCGCATGGGCGGCAGTCTGGCCCACCAGGGCAAGAGCGCAAACGGCGAAAACGGAAGCAAACAAAGATCGCATGGGTGAAGCGGACTCCTTATGAAATGGTTAATCCCATCTTACTGCATGGACGGGCAAAGGGACGATGTCTAGTTAAGATTTCAGGCACAGGCCAACGGCCAACTATCGGCCAACGCGCGGCAAGCGGGCCTTTGCCTGATCGAGTTTCGTGCGGACTTTGGAGATTTCGGCGTCGTCCTTGTCGGCTGGTGCACTTGCGTTCCACAGCTTCAACGCTTGTTCCCACGCCGCGACGGCTTCCGGGTATTTCTTCTGCTGGACTAGAGACTCCGCATAATGATCGGTCATGGTGGGATCGCCAGGCGATAGCTCCACTGCGCGTCCAATCGCGGTTTCGGCTTCAGGGAAGCGACCGAGACGATAATACGCCCAACCCAGGCTGTCCAGATAGGCACCGTTGTTCGGTTCCTTCTCCAGAGCCTTCTTGATCAAATCGAGCCCTTCGTTCAGACGAACGTTGCGATCCGTCAACATATAGCCGAGATAGTTTAGCGTCGCGGCATGATCCGGAATCACACCCAAAACCTTGCGAAACTCGGCTTCGGCCAGCGGCAGATTCTTCATCTTTTCGTAGAGTGCCCCGCGCATAAACCACACGCCGACCTTTTCGTCTTCCGCCTGCGATAGCTTCTCCGCCGAATCGAGAGCTTGACGCGCTTCGGTAAACTTCTTGCCCTTTTCGTAGATCTCCGCCAGCATCAACTGCACGCCGCGATCATCGGTGCCGTCGAGCAAACGCTTCACATCGGTAGCGGCAACTTCCACGCGGCCCATGTCGGCATCAAGGGATGCCTTCGCAGCGCGAACGCCTCGATCGTCGGCATACCGTTTGATCGCGAGGTCGGCCTCTTTCTGCGCTTCCGGGAATTTCTTGCCCGTCCGGTAGGCTTCGATGATCTCCGCACTGATGCGCGCACCCTTAGCGCTATCCATGTCTGCGATGTCACGGTAGATCGCTACTGCCTTATCCGGCTGATCGAGCGCACGGTACATGACGGCGAGACGTTCCATCAAAAGGGCTCGGCGCTGACGCTGCGGCGCGCGTAATCAGCCTCAATACGGTGTCGAATTTGGCCTCGATCGTCGCGCGGGCCGGGCCTTCGCCGCGCGTGATCGCTGTGCCCTGCGGTCCGCCTTCGACGAGGAAGCTTGCGGCCTTATTCTTGTG
>JBDTUY010000244.1:0-7629 GCA_040007495.1 Acidobacteriota bacterium
AAATATAAGGCGAAAATCTTCCGCTATCGGTTACTCAAGGACAGCCCACTAGTGCTCCGACCGCTTGAATCGTCTGCTTATCCTGTCGGCAAGCCCCAAGCTGACGCATGGGGCTAAGTGGCTTGGTCTCAGCCCCATGCGTCAGCTTGGGGCTTGCCCCTGCGAATTCACAACGGCCAACAAATCACGCAGTCATCACACTAGTTTTCGCAATACGGGAATACGGCCCACATCTGCGCCAGCATTTTCCTGGACTGACGATCTCTTAAGATCGCAGTGCGTGCCGAAAAACGTTCCGCCGGCCCTATTCAATCCGACACTAACCGCTGTCGACCGGTGAGAAGCAGCCGCAGAATGCGCGAGGGTGCTCCAGTCTCCGTTTGGTCACCGAACTCAAGTCCGCAGCTTTTTAACCCCAGCAAACGCGATGCCCGCGCTCACCAGCAACATGGAGGACGGCTGATGCTCCAACCCCTTCCAATGGAACAACACGAGCCAGGCTCGACGTCCTCCAAAGAACCTACATCGCTAGCGAGTGCCCAGCAATCCGCCCCGAATCGCGACCGCCACCCCTGTGGACTCGCTACGGTAGACGACCCTGAGACCTTCCTTATCAATGAACGGCTGATAATACGGCACCTGCAGAACATAAGCGTCTTTGCCCGGGCGCGGCTCATCCCCCATTACCAACAATTCGTCGAACATCTCTGTGGTTGATATCCGCCGATAGAACTCCAGCGACGCTTGGTAGAGCCCGTTCGCCTCCACCCTCCTGACACCTGTCTGGTTGAAGCTTGCAAGCGTAGCGTAAACCTCTTTCAAGTCAGCGTTCCAGCGATACTCATCGAAATAACTCACGCGCAGGCACAGCAGGAAGTAACAAGCCACGCAGGCAAACGCCGCTGTTGTCGGCCAGCGGTGCCATCGCGAAACCAGAGCGCGCGGGCGAAGATTGGTTTGGCGGTGGAACCGCCGCTTATCCCCGCCACAGTTTCAGACGTGGACAGGATGTTCAGAACGCTTGAGGACAGGAAGAGTCCTTATGGATTTTCCCGCTTTGCTCTGAGCGATACGTAATTCGTACAAGCTCTGAAGATTCAGCCAAAACTCCGCCGTCGTGCCAAAAAAGTGCGCCAGACGTAGTGCCGTGTCTCCGGTAATGGAACGTTGTCCGTTCAGGATGCCGGTGACACGGTTGGTCGGCACGTCGAGCTTACGTGCCAGTTCAGCGGCGCTCATACCAAGCTCGTCCAGTTCTTCTGCCAGGTGCTCCCCGGGATGGATGGCGGTCAGCGTCATAACGTCCTCCTAGTGATAGTCAACAATTTCCACATTCAGCGGACCGAGAGATCCGTCGGGCCACTCGAAACAAATCCGCCACTGATCATTGATACGGATGCTGTATTGGCCTTTGCGGTAGCCAAGCAGCGCTTCAAAGCGATTCCCTGGCAATGCGGCAAGGTCCTTCAGCAATGCAGCGGCCTCCAGACGATCAAGCTTCAATCGGGCAGCGCGCTCCAAACCGGAGAACGCTTTGACGCGTTTGCCCGCGGCAAAGTCTCTAGTCCGCTTATCCCTATAGCCGACGATCATTACGAATGCCACCAATCGTGATGCGTTACGTCAAGCATAACACTAGTGACTCTAGGCGATTCCAATGATTCGAGGAACATACCGCCCTGGACTGGGACAGCCGATTTTCGGAGCTAGGTTAACATCAACCCCGCCGCCGCTTCCACTCGAACAACACCACCCCAGCCGCAACACTGACGTTCAACGACGCTACCCCAGGCTCGCCACTCTCCGACCCGCCACTCATCGGTATCGACACCAGAAAATCACAGTGCTTTGCGACCGTTTGATGCAGTCCCTTGCCTTCCGCACCCAACACCAGCGCTGTCGGTGCCGTATATTCCACCGTGTCGTAACTTTCCTTGCCGCGCTCATCCAGACCATAGACCCAGTAACGTTGTTCCTTCAAATACTCCAGCGCACGGCTGATGTTCGCGACCCGCACCACTGGTAAATACGCGAGCGCTCCGGAGGCCGACCTCTGTACCGTTTCCGTCAACCCCGCGGCTCTGCGCTCCGGGATCACCACCGCAGCCGCTCCAGCCGCATGCGCCGTGCGAATAATCGCGCCCAGATTGTGCGGATCTTCGATGCCGTCCAGCACCACATGCAACCCGCCTCCGGCTGCGGTATCTTCAAGCGATGCGTAGTGTTCGGTTGCACCGAACGCGACAACACCCTGATGTGAGGCAGTAGCAGCGGCTCGATCCAATGCCGGACGAAGTTCAAATTTTACAGGTATGCGACGTTCGCGGCACAGATCGATGATTTCCTGAAGCCTGGGACCCGCTGCTCCCTTCACGATCCATACACTATCCAGAGGGCGTCCGGCGCGCAGCGCCTCACGGACGGGGTGGATTCCTGCAAGGTTGGACATTAGAATAAGGGTACCCTCTAATAAGAGCGCCGCACACTTCACACTAGGTGACAGTTCTTGGAGTTATACTTCACACGATGAATGAGCCCACGATGATTCGAGAGTCCACGGTCGATCCGACCGAGCATTCTCAGCTCGGTGCTCAGCCCGATGTCTCCATCGAGCGCAGTGACCTTGGCGAAGGATCTGCCGACGCCACAGCACCGGCTTGGGTCACGTCGAACAGCATCGAGGAAGAGCTCGCCGACAAGCCCGCCGATAAACCCGCGGTTAAACAAAATGTGAATCGCACCCGCGCCGCAACAGCGAAACAGGTCGCAGCCAAAGCAAACGCGGACGCGATTAGCCCCGAATTGGCCGCAGTGCCGGACAAGGTACTCGCGAGCGGCTCCCTAGGTTCAACCGAAGAGATCCCGGACAAGCTCTATTTCCGCATCGGGGAAGTCGCACGCCTCGCTGGCATCAAGCCCTACGTTCTACGCTTCTGGGAAAGTGAGTTCTCCTCGCTTGGACCCAAGAAATCGGGAACCGGCCATCGCCTCTATCGGCGCAAAGATGTGCAACTGGTGCTGGAGATCAAGACGCTGCTGTATGAGAAGCGCTTCACGATCGAAGGCGCACGCAAGCATCTGGAGACGCGCGCGAAGCCTGAGCCTCTGCCAACCGTCAAGTCCAGAAGCCGGGATGCAAGCAAGAAAGCAGCAGCGCCCGTTGCAGCCGCACCTGTGCCAAAAGGTCAAGTGAGCTTATTCGACGTACCAGCGTCAGCGCTCGACGCAGTGCGCAAAGAACTGCGCGAAATCCTACAAATCTTAAGCGCTTAAGCTCATGTGGCGCGCGATTCATCGAGCACGGGGGCTTCAGCCTCCCAGCGGATGCCCATCCCTGAGTGAAAGCTCCGTGCAGAATGGGCGGCACCATCGCGCAACTACTTCTTAGGAGCCTTACCCTTCGCATCCGCCATTCGCGATGCGATGTGATCTGCGGCGCGCATCAGGTCATCCGTCTGTGTCGACTTCGGACTCTCCGCCGTACTCCACAAGACATCCCCCGTATGCCGATCCACCAGAAACACCGTTCCATGCGTGCGCGATAGCGGCCGCATGTGTTGATTGCTGTAATCGTTGCCACCAACCTTGTCGGCGTCTTTGTCTTTGTCCTTCTTGTCCTTATCCTTTTCCTTCGCGGCCTCCACAGCCTTCGCCGCCTGAGCATTCAACTCTTCCAACCGCTCCTCAAAATCCCCGCCAATCCGATCCGTGAGTACCGCATCCGCTTTCTTGGCGTCCGTCACAACCTGGAACGCACCATTCTCTGAAAGCTTCAACGCGACATACTGCTCCAGACCCGACGGCATCGGCAACAAGTAGACGTTCCGGATTCCGCTAAGCCCGGACGGCTGTTGCGCTGAAATGCCAATAGCCGCACCCATCGCCAAAATGCCAAAAGCCAACGCAGTCCAGCGGGTCGTCGATAGCCCCGAAAATCTGGCGAAAGTGAAGAGATGCGTCATGTCTTCATAATAGACGCAGCCGCAGGTCGAAAAGTCTGAATCCTGGCCAATCTTGAATCTGGGCTCGGGTACAATCCAAAGGCCCTCCAGGATGCGTACTATCAGCGATACTATTTATAGAGTCAGTTGTCCGCTAAAGATTTGGAGAAACGATCATGTTGATTGGAAAGCCCGCTGATCTTCGTTACTCGGATGTAACTCCCAAGGAACAATACCTGGACCGCCGCCGCTTCCTCTCCGGCACCGCCGGTGCTGTAGGCGTAGCCGCGTTGGGTTCCCTCGCGCTGCCGTCTTCCGCACAGGCCGCCAAATTAGCCGCTAATCAAGGCCTGCCGAATCACAACCTTTTGAAGGACACCGCGTCGCCGAAAGCCACCATTACCGGCTACAACAATTACTACGAATTCGGCACAGGCAAGGAAGATCCCTCCCAGAACGCTCCCAAATGGAAGCCCAACGCCGAATGGCCCGTCAAGTTGGAGGGCGAGGTGAAGGCTTCCAAAACGCTTTCTCTCGATCAAATCATGAAGCTCGGTGGACTCGAAGAGCGTATCTACCGCCATCGCTGCGTCGAACGCTGGAGCATTGTGGTGCCATGGATCGGCATCCCGTTAAGCACCCTGCTCAACCAGGTGGAGCGCACCGGCAACGCCAAGTACGTTGCGTTCGAAACCTATTACAACTCGAAAGAAATGTCGTCGTCGCGCGAGGCTGGCATCCAGTTCCCCTACGTCGAAGGCCTGCGCCTCGACGAAGCCATGCACCCGCTCGCATTCCTCGCAGTGGGCTTGTATGGCGAATCCCTGCCGAACCAAAATGGCGCTCCGATCCGCTTGGTCATCCCCTGGAAGTACGGTTACAAGAGCATCAAGTCAATCGTCCGCATCCGTTTCGTGGAGAAGATGCCGCCCACCACCTGGAACCTCAGCGCCGCCAATGAATACGGCTTCTTTTCCAACGTGAACCCCAATCGCGACCACCCGCGTTGGAGCCAGAAGATCGAGCAGCGCCTGGGCGGCGGCTTCCTGGGTCAAGGAACCAAGCTGTCCACAGAGATTTTCAACGGCTACAGCGCCCAAGTTGCCAGCCTGTATTCCGGGATGGATCTAATCAAGAATTATTAGCGGCAGGGAGGGTGGCGTTTACGCCGCGCGTGGGTTTACCCACGCCGATTTACCTGCACAGCCGAAAGGCCTTGCGCCGCGTTAGCGCCCACCCAAAATCTATCCACGCTTTCAACCGTCCCAATCCATATGAATCGCCTATTAGCAAACAAGTGGACCAAGGTAGTCCTGTTTCTTTTGTGCCTTGCCCCTCTCGCGAGCCTCATGTGGCTGGCCTACCAGCAGGATCTCGGCGGCAACCCCATCGAATACCTGACCCACGCCACCGGCGACTGGTGCATTCGCTTCGTCATGCTGACCCTGACGATTACGCCCCTGCGTATGCTTACCAACGTTCCCGCATTCACGCGCTACCGCCGCATGCTGGGGCTGTATGCTTTCTTCTACGGCTGCCTGCACCTGATCATCTACTTCACGCTGTCCCTCGGCCTGGACTTCTCCGGCCTATGGGAAGACATCGTCAAGCGCCCCTACATCACTGTCGGCATGGCAGCCTGGTTATCGATGCTGCCTTTGGCCATAACGTCCACCGCAGGCTGGGTCCGCCGCATGGGCTTCAAGAACTGGCAGAAGCTGCACAAGGCAATCTATTTCACCGCCGTAGCCGCCGTGATCCATTACTGGTGGCTAGTGAAGTCTGACATTCGCCTGCCTTTGCTATACGCCGTGATTGCGACGATCTTACTAGGCTGGAGAATCGTCCACAAACTCCGCACCCCCGCACCCAAGAAACGCGTCCCTGTCTCAGTCTGAATTCGACAGCAACACGCGCAACGCCACGCGTCTCAGCGGGCCGGATTGTCAGCGCTTCACCGATGCGCGAATCGGCTACCCTGCCAGCGGTCGATGCGGTTCCTCCAAACGGTGCATCTCTCCGATCTCCGGCTCTTTCCCCGTAATCCACCCCTTCGCCAGCTCATACAGCACCACCGGCTTCGGCTTGTGGATCTCCAGAAACTGCGCCGCGTGTATCGTCACCCCGATCAGCACCATCCGAGGATCATCCGCCGTCCCATGCCGTTCATCGCCATCGCTCCCGAACCACATCTTCCAATCCTCGGCATACAGCTCTCGAATCTTTGCCCGATCCCGCGACAAAGTAGCCGTTCCCGACACCGATACCCACTCCATATCGCCATCGCGAAAGTACGCCAGATTGACGTGCGGATCACGCTCAAGATCGGCCAACTTAGGCGTCCCCTCGGCGGCAACAAACCACAAATCCGCCCCTTCAGCCTGCCTCTGATTTGCCATCGGCCGCGAACAAAGATGCCCGTCCGTCAACCGGGTAGTCATCATCGCAATCTTGATGTCCTTAATCAGCCCGTAAAGTCTCTCCAAATCACGCTGCATTTTGCCCGCTCCATTTCCCATGCAACCTACAAAATGGTAGATCCAGTCCAAAGCCTTACGTTCCCAACCAATAAGACCCCAAACTTCCGAGATGCCACTTTGCCTCCTGACTCCTGTCTCCTGCCTCCTGTCTCCTGACTCCTTCTCCTGCCCCGTCAACCACTTACCGCCTTCACCCACTCCATCCCCCACCCCACCCCAGTTACTCTAACCAAGCACCCATGCCCCGCCCCACCGACTCCGGCCACCTCAACCTAACCGAAGTCTTCCGCCGGGTTCAACTCGAACTCCAGGCCCAATTGGCCCTCAGCCGCCTAATCGAACACCCGTCCACCGCCGGAACCGCCTGTGAAAATCACTGGCGCGATATCCTCGACGACTATCTGCCCAAGCGCTACATCGCCGCGCCCGCCTTCGTCATCAACGCTGCAGGCCAACGCTCCCGCCAAATCGACATCGCCATCTTCGACCATCTCCACTCAACCCCGTTATTCCCGAACAACGCCGCCGTGCACATCAGCATCGAATGCGTGCGCGCCGTCTTCGAGGTAAAACAGACCATTACCCGTCAATGGCTTCGCGACGCCGGTGAAAAAGCCGCATCCGTCCGAGCACTCCACAGCAACCCGCAACAATCCAACATCATCGCCGGCCTGCTCGCGGCAACCTCGATCTGGAACCCAACCACCTTCCAACACAACTTAACCCGAGCGCTAAGCTCCCTCCCACCAACCCATCAAATCAACCTAGGCTGCGCCCTAAACCACGGCTCCTTCGACCACACCCCAAACTCATGTGGGATGGGCCATGAGGCCCATTGTAGTGTGACCCGCGAGGCCCATTCTGGTGTGGCCCGCCAAGCTCATTGTGGGGTGGGCCACCAGGCCTGCGAGTCGCCCTCGCCCGCAAACGGGGCTGTCAATCCGACTTCTTCTACCTCGCAACCGAAGAAGAACGCCGCCGCCAAACCCACAAGCCGCCTACTAATCAGCCAACCCGACGAATCGCTAATGTTCCTAATCCTGCGACTCATGAACCACCTAAACACCCAACCCCCGACCCCTCCAGCCGACCTCCTGCAATACCTAAACCCACCCCACAACCAATAGCGTGACGTGGGCCGAAAGCAACGAGGACAAGCGCACCCACAACCCCGAACAATCCCACCAGCCTTGAGCATTTGTGGGGCA
>JBDTUY010000245.1:0-7608 GCA_040007495.1 Acidobacteriota bacterium
TGGATCGAAGGAATTGTCTTCCAGCGTCTTAGTCTGAAACACACCGATTTTGCTGGACCCGAACGCAGCGACATACAAGGTGGTGCCGTCGCTGGAGACCACCATGTCGAGCGGCATGGAGAGGCTCTTATCCTTGGCGGTCGCGTCAAACTTGGGCGATCCGGCGAGCGCGGTGTAATCGATATGTTTGTTTAAGTGACGCGGCAATACGTTTGTGCCCGAGAGCACGGTAATGCGCGATTCGGCCAGATGGCCCTGCACCGTGTGCCCGGCGAATGTTCCTGGTCCTTCAAACCGTACGTTGTTGATCGAATCCGTGTTGGAGACGTAGACATTCTTGTTTACCGGATTCACTGCCATGTTGAAAAGGGTGGTCCCAACATGGGCGAAGGACGTGGTTTGGATCAGGCGATTCGCGTCGATGGCGAACACGTCCGTATCGGGCAGGTTGAAGCGAACCGAGCCGTCCCATACGCGCTTCAGTTCGTCTTCCCAATGGCCGGTGGTGTTGTTGTATTTGACGATCAGGCCCACTTCAGGTGCTGGTTCGCCGGAGGCGTCGGTCGCAGGGCCGGGATTGCCACCGGGGCTGATGGTGCCATCGGGCAGAGTACAGGTTTTGGTCGGATTGAAGCCCGCGCAAATCCGCAACTGCGCCACGGTGGTCGTCTGATTGCCGGTCTTGAAGCCGGCGACATACACGGTGCTCTTGTCGGGGCTCACGGCCAGCGCACGCGGCGTGTCGGTGAAGAAGCTCATGATCTTCAGCGGAGTTCCGCCGAAGGTCGTGTCCAGGTTGTCAGGATCGAATACCCACACGTCGGCGCGAGGGATGCTCGACGTCGTCATTTGTGGGTCGCCTGCGCCGGAGACTTTGGAAATCGACGCGTCGGTTCGCTGCTGGCCGCGATGGGCGGTGGTAATGAAGGCTCGTACGGGGGTGCCCGCGAATACGATGTCGCGCGGCTCGTCGCCGACTACCAAGGTCCGAACTACATGCGGCGTGCCTTTCAGGCTGACGATGCTCACGCTGTCGGAGAGATGATTGACGACCCAAACCTCGGTGTTGCTTCGCTCTGCGACGGCCACCGGCTCCAGGCCGACGGGGACTTGATAGTTTGTAGCTCGGGTTAGCGTTGTCGATGCCGCCAGACCGATAACCTCCAGCGTCCCGTTGGGCGTATTCACCGCGAACAGAGTCTGGCCGTCGGGCGACATGGCAATCGGACGCACATGGCCGCTTTCAAATTCGATGAAGGAGGGTCCGGTGGAAGAGGCTGCGGCGGTCGCTGGGTGGGTTTGCACAAGGGCTGCGCCCAACGCGATGATCGCGATACCCGCGAGGGCAATCCGGAGCGCGTAACGTTTGTAAAATGCTGGATTCATAAATAGATAAACGAAGTCTTTCCATACAAGCACATATAAGTCGTCGCAACAATAGTTTCAACGTTAAACCCGCATTGAGACGCGTGCTCGACTGGCGATGTTATTCCCTAGAATTGGGTTTAAAACGGAAGTGTGAGCCTCGGCGGAACGTGGGTATGCCCGTGGTCAACGGACCAGGGAAGTGCCATTTTACCGGCATTTAATGTTGAAAGTATTGACTCTCAGGGCACTTCGGCACACAGTGGAAATGGCTTTACTTATGCTCCTGCACAAGAAAACGATCGCAATATTAGGTCTCTCCGGCCTCACGATTCTGACGTACGGAATACTAGCGCAGGGACCGGCCAAACTTGCCTCTGCTGGTAAGGCTTCCGGTATCGAATTCGTGTCGATCCCGGCGGGGGAATTCATGATGGGCTGTTCTAGCGGGGATGCCCAGTGCGGCCAGGACGAGAGCCCAAAGCATCGGGTCCGGATTACCAAGAATTTCGAGATCGGCAAGTACGAGCTTACGCAGGCGCAGTGGATGGCCACGATGGGGAGCAATCCATCGAGTGAGCAGGGCGGCAACCTTCCCGTTGAGACGGTCAGCAAGTTGGAAGCGCAGCAGTTCATGGCGAAACTGAACGCGCAGAACGATGGTTATCGTTACCGTTTGCCAACTGAGGCGGAATGGGAGTACGCGGCGCGCGCTGGCAAAGATTCGCAGTACTCCGGGCCACTGGCTGATGTGGCTTGGTATGCCGCAAATTCAGACGACGGGATTCATCCTGTTGGGCAGAAGAAGCCCAATGCCTGGGGCCTGTATGACGTACAAGGAAACGTGCGGGAATGGGTGTCGGACCTGTACGGCGCGGGTTTCTACAACGGGAGTCCGGTGGATGATCCCATCGGACCTGCAGCAGGACGCGGCGGCGGTCCTGGAGGCGGGCCGGGTGGTCGCGGACAGGGGAAAGGGCCGGGCGGTCGCGGCGGGCAAAAAGGTGGTGGACAAGGACCAGGCGGTCAGGGGCGCGGACCCGGAGCACAAGGCCCAGGCGGCCCTCCGTTGATTCCGGAGCCGATCCGATTGCCTCCGGGAGCTACCCAGCAACAGCAGATCGATGCGTTGCGCCAGGAGGTCGCCCAATTGAGGGAAGTGCTACGTCAGCTACCGCCGCCGGGACTCGCCGGACAAGGTGGACCCGGCGGCAGGGGTAACGCCGCACCCCAGCCTGCTCCGGGTGCCGCTCCGGACCAGGAGTACGACACGCTGGATGGTCTGGCTCGCGGATTGCCTGTGGTGCGCGGCGGCGGTTGGGACCAGTCCGCACCCTTCCAGCGCGTTTCGGCTCGCTACACCTACTACGGGCCAACATTGCGCGTCAGCGATATCGGATTCCGGGTGGCGCGGGATCGCATAACGTCCGCGCAGTAGCGAGTTGTTTCTGTTTCTGAAAGAGGATCTAAGTGAAACATCTATTGTCTATCTCGTCACTCGTGATGGGTCTGTGTGTTATGCCGCTGGCCATGGCGCATCACTCTTTTCAGGCCGAATACGACCAAACCAAACCGCTGGTCTTGGTGGGGAAGTTGACCAAGGTGGTCACCGAGAATCCGCACGGCTGGATCTATCTGGCGGTGAAAAACGCAAGCGGCCGGACGGTGACCTGGCAACTGGAAACTCCGGGGCCGGGTGTGCTGCAGCGCAATGGTTTTACCAGGGATTTTTTTGACGTGATTGTGACAAGTGGGGAAGAGGTTACCGTTACGGCCTTTCCTGCTAAGGACGAATCCAAGCATGGATGGGCCGGAGGCTTGACGCGAGCCGATGGTCGTACTGTGATTCCGATCAGCGCTATCCCAGGCCAGGGTGGTGGTCGCGGTAAGGGTCCTCAGGGTCCAGGCCAATAAGCGTCTGGCAGGCCAGGTCAGGTGTGTTAGGATCTAGCCCATGAAGGCCTTCCAAGTCTCCACCATGATCCGCGCCACGCCCTCGGCGATTTGGGCTTTACTGACCGATGCTCCGGGCTACTTGGCTTGGAACACCACGGTGGATAAGGTAGAGGGCCGGATCGCGCTGGGTGAGAAGGTAACGGTCCACCCCAGGATCAGTTCTGGTCGGGCGTTTCCCGTTAAAGTGACGGAATTCGTGCCCGAACAGAAGATGGTCTGGACCGGAGGCATGCCTCTGGGGCTGTTTAAGGGCGAACGCACGTTCCTGCTGACTCCGAAAGGCGATGGCCTAGTCGAGTTCAGCATGCGGGAAGTGTTCAGCGGCCTGATGTCGCCGTTGATCGAACGGTCGATTCCGAATCTGCAACCGGCGTTTAACGAGTTCGGAGCGGCCTTGAAGGCTCGAGCGGAGTCTTAAGGCACTCATAATCAATAGTTTGCATGCATTACAGCTAACCGCAAACAGCCCTTTCCTCCACATCCGCCCCTGGATTCCGGATTTTCCCTATTTTCGTCATCCTCCTACTCTCTTTTTAATGCTTTAACTTACAGCGGTGTGCTACGTTGGGTAAAGATCTGCCTGCTCTGTATAGGTGACGTCTCAACGTGACAGGTACAGGACGCGCGGCCGACCGGCTCGCCGTCTAGATGGGCTAGTGAAATCGCAAGCGATTTCCAGCCTGCTCAAGCGGTAGCGCAGTTGCAGAATCAATAGTTTAGAGGGAGTTTTGCGAATGCGTGTGGCCCCCATGACCAGCCGCTTTTTGGACGCCTGCCGACGCCGTCCCACGGACGTGCGCCCGGTATGGTTCATGCGGCAAGCTGGCCGTTACATGAAGCAGTATCGCGACATTCGGGCGCATCACGGGATTCTTGAGATCTGCAAACGTCCCGATCTGGCGGCGCAAGTCACGCTGCAGCCTGTCGAAATCCTGGATGTGGACGCGGCGATCATCTTCGCGGACCTGCTGTTGCCGGTTGAGCCGATGGGTTTGAAGTTGCGATTCGCGCAGGGCGAAGGCCCTGTGATCGACAATCCAGTGCGCGATTCGAGCGACGTAGATAATCTGTCGATTTCGAACACGGACGACTTGGGTTACGTTGGCGAGACGATTCAGCGCGTGGTGGCGGCCTTGGCCGGCCGCGTTCCAGTGATCGGATTTGTGGGTGCGCCGTTTACGATGGCCAGCTACATGATCGAAGGCGGACCGTCGCGTAATTTCATCCGCACCAAGCAGATGATGTATCACGACGAAACGTTGTGGCGTCGATTGATGGGCAAACTGGTGGACGTGCTGGGCGCGTTCGCGGTCATGCAGGCGGCGTCCGGTGCTCGCGTGATTCAGGTGTTCGATAGCTGGGTCGGCGCGCTGGGTCCGGACGATTATGTCCGCTACGTTGCGCCGTATTCGCGCGCACTGATTGAACGCATTCGGTCGGCGAGCGTTCCTGTAATTCACTTCGGCACCGGTGCGGCGGGCTTCTTCAAGGAGCTGCATGCGGCGGGTGGCGATGTGATGGGTGTGGATTGGCGCATCAATATCGATCAGGCCTGGATGGACATTAGCTACCGTTCGGCGGTGCAAGGCAATCTGGACCCGGCGGTGCTGTTCGCGCCGTTGCCGGAACTGAAGATGCGCGTACATGAATTGCTGAAGCGGACGGGCTCGCGTCCCGGGCATATTTTTAATCTAGGTCATGGTATTTTGCCGGAAACTCCGGTGGAGAACGTGAAGGCGTGCGTCGAGATCGTGCGCGAGTTTAAGCTGTAAGACATTAGCCGCCGATGAACGCAGATGAACGCCGATAAAACACTGAAACGGCTCTTTGCGATGGATGCTTACAGAGCCGCGACCACAGGGAGCGGTCCCGTGTTTTATTTGAAGATGGCCACCGGCGAGGGCAGTGAGTTTTTAAATCTGCGTTCATCTGCGTTCATCTGCGGCTTACATTGAAACATCCCTAGTGTCATGGCGGATTCCCCCCACGTTGTCATTGTCGGCGGAGGCATCACTGGCCTCTCTGCGGCCTACGAACTTTCCAAACACGGCATCCGTCACACCCTGATTGAGCGGCGTCCGCGTGTGGGAGGCGTGATTGAGACTGTTCAGTGGGACGACTGCGTTCTGGAAGCTGGACCCGATAGTTTCATCTCACAAAAGCCAGAAGCGCTGGCGCTGATCAATGAGGTGGGTCTCGGCGGCGAGGTGATTGGATCGAACGATCATCAGCGCGTCACCTACATTTTGCGCCATGGCCGTCTGACGCGGCTCCCCGAAGGTACGACGATGTTTGTGCCTACGCAGGCCGGTCCCATGTTGCGATCGCCGATCGTCGGTTGGGGTACGAAGTTGAAGATGGCGCTGGAATTTCTGCGCAGCCCGACGCAGCTTCCCGACCGCAGCGTCGCGGAGTTCGTCACCGATCACTTCGGCAAAGAGGCGCTCGATTATCTGGCCGAGCCTCTGTTGTCGGGCGTCTATGGCGGCGATCCCGCGAAATTGAGTATCGACAGTGTGATGCCTCGCTTCGTGGATATGGAGCGCAAATACGGCAGTCTGGGTCGAGCACTTGTGTTCCCGAAGAGCGCGCCATCACAACAAAGCAGCGGCGCGAAGGCTGATAAAAACGTCAAGAAGGACCCGCTTTTCCGCACTTTGAAGGGGGGCCTGGGTCGATTGACCGCGAAGCTCGCTGAGAGTGCGAATGTGGTCCACGGCACTGTCGAATCGCTGCAGCAATACGAGAGCGGTTATCGCGTCCGGGTCGGATCGGTCAGCGGAAGTGACGTTATCGACGCAACCCACTTGATCCTGGCGTGCCCCGCATGGTCCGCAGCAGAGTTGTTGGGCACGATCGATGGTCGTCTAGCTCGAGGCATGGAACAGATCCCGTACACGTCGTCGGCGATCGTGACGCTGGTTTACAACGAGGCAGAGTTCGATGGTCAACGCGCCGGCACCGGCTTCCTGATTCCCAAGGTGGAGCGTAAGAAGCTGATGGCGTGCACGTTTGTCGGCACCAAGTTTCCGAATCGCATTCCCGCCAGCAAGCTCAGCCTGCGCTGCTTCTTCGGTGGGGCTGGGAATGACGAAATTCTCAATGAATCCGATGAATCACTGGTCGCGACAGCGCGGGAAGAACTGCAGACATTGCTCAAGCTGACCGCGCAACCGATCTACACCCGAGTTTCACGCTGGCCGAGGTCGATGGCGCAGTACAACGTCGGGCATTCTGAGCGGTTGAAGGAGATCGAAGTGCTGGCCGCGATGATTCCAGGGTTATATTTGGCGGGGAACGCGTTCAGAGGCATTGGGATTCCGGACTGTATAAGGACCGGTCGGCAGGCGGCGGGAAAGATTGCAGCTCAAAGCTAAGTCACCTACCGAGGTAGTTCACTAGCTGGGGATTTTCGCTAGCCTTGGCGCGCGCGAATTTTTCCGTCCCTGACCAAAACCGTAAGCCGTTTGCCAGGAGCATCGGACGCTGCTCCGCCTGGGGTGGCCTCAACCACCACCAGTTCCGATTTCGATCCAGCATTGGAATCGGCCTTTGCTGCTGCGCGCTTGCTCCCACTGGGGCTTGCCATACTGTACTTGGCCTGCATGGTTTCCAGGCTCGGTGTCACCGCATCCGCCTGACTGAGGGGGGCGTCGGGCAAAGCAGTTTTTGCGACGCGAAACCCGGGCATTTGTTGCGCGATCACGTCTTCCATGGAAAGATTCTTGACTGGCATGGGAATGAACTCCTTCAATACCTGCATCCGTATTTTACCACCCGAGTCCAAGGCAAGTGAATTGCCGCAGAATCTTGTGTTCCAGGGCGATGTCTTCCGCATCGGTCAGGCCATGCGGCAGATCCCGCAGATAATCAAGCTTGGCGCGAAACAGCGCGTTGGCAGGCGGCTCGCCGCCCTTCAAATACTGCCAGAAGGATAGATGCATGGGGCCTCCCCAGACATTTTCGTCGGGAGGCGGTGAGTAGTGGGAGCCGGTGCACCCGACGAAGGCCTGAAATCCGGCTTGGAGGAAAGAGAGCGCAATGGATTCTTCGGGAGTTCGAGGTGTGACGGCACGTCCGCTCATGGTGCGGGACGCCAACTCATTAACCGTGAGCGAACCCCAGCAACAACCGGCAAAAACGACGCCTGGTCCTCTTACGGGGACCTGTCCAGCCTCTATCGCAACGGGAAACAACGATTCCTCACCGAGGAAGCGGCTGCCGTCGCTGTCCTCACCATGCAACATGAAGTAGATGAGTTCTCCGCTTAGCTTGGGAAGGTTCCCG
>JBDTUY010000246.1:0-7594 GCA_040007495.1 Acidobacteriota bacterium
CATACGACAGGACGTTTTCGCTGCGGATCATGTCTTCGCAGAAATAGGGATGCATCGGTTCCAGCATTGTGGCCAGGTTGATCGCGTCGGGGAGATCCAGTTCCGTATGGAAGTCGATGGCCCATCCGCCGTCGCCTGCTCCCTTGTGCAGCAGCGTACAATCTTCAAACATTTTCTGGACCAGCTTGAAGCGATCCACTTGCCGCTCGCGCGGATTGTCGGTGGCATAGCGATAGGTGCGGAAGCCCGCAGCCAGACAGGCACGTGCCGCATCTTCCAGCGTGCCGCCTCGCGGCGCTGGAAATACCGTCGAGTACAATTCCACGTGTTCGCGCGACTTGCCGCCCAACAGCTGCCATATGGGTACGTCCAGAGCCTTGCCCTTGAGATCCCACAGGGCCAGATCGAGCGCGCCGAGCGAGTGCGTCTTTTCGCGGCCCGCAGGATAGAAATAGCCGCGCATCATGCGCTGCCACAAGTTGTCGATCCGGAAGGGATCCAGCCCAATCAACATACTGGCGCATTCGTCCATCGTCCTGGGCTCGCCGCCCTCTCCGATACCGACCAAGCCCCGTTCGGTCTCGATCATTACGACGTTGTTGGACTGATTGACCATCGGCTGGCCCCGCCCACCATTGGCATCCCCGGAATTGCTGAAGTAACGGACGACCTTGATCTTATCTTCAGGCAGGCGGAAGGCCTCGGCTGACGGGGCAGCCCACAAACTCGCGCCCAGTGCGCCCAAGCCTGACAGGAAGGTACGTCGATCCAAAGGTCGTCGTCCAGTTTTGTTGTGCTCCAGAGAGAGGTGGGTCATAAGATAGTCCTCGGTGTATTCTACAGGTAGCCGGAGACCAGAACAAGGCGGCGCGAATACTGTAAGCGTTTGCACCACACGGACGGTCATGTGCGCGGTGGCGCTATCCCCCGCAGGGTGCGATGTGTTTGCCGAGAATGTGAGTGGACGCTAATGAATATAAAACAAATTCGTATAATTCTGTTGTTGAGTGCCTGCGTGTCCGCGCTCGCCCAGAATGGTCCCGCCCCGGGAGCCTCGGCGCAGACCTCGCAATTACCGTTTGTGAGCCCCATATTCGGCGACAGTATGGTGCTGCAGCGCGGCAAGCCGAACACAATCTGGGGATGGTCCCAACCGGGAGCCACCGTGCAGGTGGAAATCGCAGGGAACTCCGCTGCGGGGACCACAGATACAAATGGCAAGTGGCAAGTCCGCATCCAGCCGCCCGCGCCCGGTGGACCCTATACGGTCAAGATCACCGGACCACAGACCGTCGAATTGCATGATGTGTTGGTGGGCGATGTGTGGATTGCCGCGGGTCAGTCGAACATGCAGTTCGGGTTGGGCCAGGCGCGCAATGCTGCAGACGAGATTAAGAACGCGAAGTATCCGCAAATTCGCTACTTTGTTGTGGGCCAGCGGGGTGCCTACACGCAAGCAGCCGTTCCGCGCGGCAGTTGGAAGGTGGTTTCGCCCGAGACTGTCGGTGGACGCGGCGGCGGAATCTCGGCGGTGGCCTACTTCTTCGCTCGCCGGGTGCAGCGCGATACGCGCATTCCCATCGGTCTGGTGCAGGAAGCGGTTGGGGGCGTTCCGGCGGAAACCTTCACCAGCCCGGAAGCCCTGCGACCGCTCAAGACGTTCGACGCGGGTCTGGATGAAGTGGAACGCCACATCAAAAACAAAGATCCAGAATATGGCAACTCCATCTCGCACTGGTATGACGACTACGACACCGGGATGAAGAATGGACAGAACTGGGCCGATCCGCAATTAGACACGACCTCGTGGAAAGCCGTCCAGGTTCCCGGACGATTTCAGGAACTGGGCATCGCCGATATCCCCAGCCTGAACTGGTTCCGCACGGAGATTACGCTGCCGGAAGTTTTGCCCGCGGGGGCCGCTCGCCTGTATTTAGGGCAAGTAGAAAAGATGGACACAACGTTTGTCAACGGACGGCAGGTGGGCACCAGTTCGTGGGTAGAGAACCCTCGCGTGTATGGGATTCCGAATGGTGTTTTAAAGCCGGGCCGGAACGTTATCGCCCTGCGCCTTTTCAAGGTGAAGCCGGGCGGTGGATTTTTGGGCAAATCGAAAGAATTGCACCTAACATTGGGCGACGGCACGGTGATTCCGTTGGCGGGCGCGTGGAAGGGCAAGGTCAGCGTGGACATTCGTCCTCCGCACCCGATGCCGAACGGACTGGAGAACAATCCAACCTTGCCAGGGATTCTCTATAAAGGAATGCTGGCACCGATCGCTCCCTTGGCGATCACCGGTGCGATCTGGTATCAGGGCGAATCCAATGCGGAACGTGCCGATGGCTACAGCAAGCTGCTGCCAGCAATGATTGCCGATTGGCGCAAGCTGTTTGGCCAGGGAGATTTCCCCTTTTACATTGCCGGTCTGCCGTTCTACAAAATCCGCAGCGATGTTCCGAAAGACGATTCCTGGGCAGAGTTGCGCGAGGTGCAGGCGCTGACCGTCAAGACGGTGCCCAATACATGCATGGCGGTCACTATCGACACGGGCAACGCCGATGATGTGCATCCGATCGACAAAGTGGAAGTAGGCGACCGGCTGGGCCTGTGCGCTTTAGCCGGGCACTACGGGCAGAAGATTCCCCACCAGGGTCCGACCTTCTCTTCGGTAGAACCCGTGCCCGGCGGCTTCCGCCTGCACTTCGATCACGCGGATGGAGGCTTAGTGGTGAAGGGCAATCGGCTGGGCGAATTCTCCATTGCGGGCGGGGATAAAAAGTGGAACTGGGCGGACGCACGCATCGACGGGGATACGGTGATTGTGACTTCCACATCGGTGACCGATCCGAAAGCGGTTCGCTACGCTTGGCAGGCGAATCCAGAGGCGACGCTTTTCAATGGCGCGGGGTTGCCTGCGGTTCCGTTCCGGACCGATGATTGGCCGCGGATCACTGAGGTGCGTTAGTCGTCCCGGACACAAGTTGGCGGGAAGGACCGTCCACTCTCGGCCCCCTAGGCCGGGCAGGCGTCCAGTCTCCCCTCAGTTTGTAAAAAGTTGTAGAATTTGAGTGTATGCAGGCAAGAGGGAATGCTTCCCCCGTTGGCACAATATTCGACACGTCATTGAACCGGAGCGAGCATGTGCTCGCAATGGCGGTGCTCTACAAACTGCAGTCGGCCCGCGAAGCGCGAGTTGCCTCGCTCAGTGTCAGCCTGCCCGATCTGCGTGCTGCGGCGCTGTGTGACGCCTTGGCTCGCTACTTGTCGGGGTCCGGCACGCGGAATGTCGCTCCAGTTGGATTGTCAGAACGTCGAATGCAAGCGCTTGCAGCGACGCCAATGGCCGATGCAGTGCTCGGCGAGCACACGTCCACTGGCGAGCCGCGTTACCCGCAAGGTATCAAGAAGCGTAACGACACTGCGGATGCGGCTGCAATGATTCGGAATGGTATTTCCGCGCAACAGCCGGAAAATGCGGTGGTGGTGGCCGTTGGTCCGCTGTCGAACATCGCGGAGGCAATGGCGCTGCCGGACGTGCTGGATCTGGTTCCGAAGCGAGTCCGCGCGCTGGTGATTGCAGCGACAGCCGAGGACCTGAGATCAGATCTCGCGTCGGCCCGAAAAGTTCTGGCAAATTGGGCGTCCCCGGTAGTTTTCGTGGAAGCCCCCGGCCTGGTCTTTCCCGGGGCGCAATTGGAACCGCACTTTGCGTGGGCCATGAGCCATCCGGTTCGGGAAGCATATAAGGCGTTTCAAACGATGCCCTATGACGCGCCCTTGCAGTCCGCCGTGGCCGTGCTTTTCGCCGGACGGCCGGCGAGCGACCTCTTTACCCTATCTGCAGGTGGGGCGATTGAGGTTATGGATAATGGAAGCGTGCGGTTTCAGGCCTCTGCGGCCGGAACGCGCAAGATGCTTCGCATCGCAGCCAATCAACAGGATGCAGCGGTTCAAACGCTGGTCGAACTGATCACCTCACAACCTCCAGCCGCACCTGCCGGGCGGGGCGGACGCGGAGGGCCACCACCACAATGACATTGAAAATTCGATACCTATTATTGCTTGCCCCGGTCGCTCTGATCACCGGGTTCATTCCGTCGGCGCCGGCTGAAGAAACGGCAACCTTCGACCAGAGCGTCCGTCCATTGCTGGATGGAACCTGCGCGGGATGCCACAACGCGAAGCTCGCCTCGGGCGGACTCAACATGGCGCAGATGACTGCCGAGTCGCTGGAAAAGAACCCGGATTTGTGGCGTCGTCTGCTGCGGCGCGTGCGCGCGGGAGAAATGCCGCCGCCTGGGATCCCGAAACCTCCTGCCGCGCAAATCAACGCGCTGGTCTCATTTGTGCAAGTGAAACTGGACGGAGTCCAGAGTGCGCAAGGCCCCGATCCTGGCCGCGTCACGGTTCACCGGTTGAATCGCAATGAGTACACCAACACCATTCGCGATCTATTGGCCGTCGACTTCCGCGCGGACAAGAGTTTCCCTTCCGACGATTCGAGCGGCGGCTTCGACAATATGAGTGACGTGCTCACCGTGTCGCCCGTACTAATGGGTCAGTATCTGCAAGCGGCCCAGGCCATTGCCGCTCGTGCCATCGGCGCGGACCCTTTCCCCAAGGCATTTGAAGTCGAGTATGCGTTTAAGGACGACCGGGTGAGACGCGTGGATCACAGCACCATTGAGGCGACCCACCGGGTGGAGTTCGACGCCGAATACGACCTTCGTTTTTCGCTACAAGGTGAGCGTAAGGAAGGCGAGCCGGTGCTGTTTGGTTTCTGGATGGATGGCAAGCTGATTCATAGCATGATGGTGGATACCAAGCCCTCCGGACTGGTCTACTTTAATCCCTATTCGGAAGCCAAGTTCCGCATCTACCTGCCCGCTGGTGACCACGTTTTCCGCGCGGGATTCATCAACGACAAGTTCGTCGCGAATCTGGATGGGAGGGCGTTGTACGACCGTAATAAGAATAAGTTCGTCGATTCCATCGTCTTTACTGGACCGTTTGCCGCAGCGGTGGAGAAGCCTAGCCGCAAGAAGTTGCTCACATGTGATCTGGCTTCCGGCAAACCTTGCGTGGAGCGCATTCTATCCTCGCTGGCGCGGCGCGCCTACCGGCGTCCGGTTTCAGGCCGCGATATCGCCAGCCTGGTCCACTTCGTGGACCTCGCCCGCCAGGAAGGGCAGACTGCGGAGCAAGGTCTGCAACTCGCGATCCAAGCGATGCTGGTTTCGCCCAACTTCCTGTTCCGCGTCGAGCGCGACTCGCGCGATTCGAGCGCGGCACATCCGGTCACCGATTTTGAGCTTGCTTCCCGTTTGAGCTACTTCTTATGGAGTTCGATGCCCGACGACCAGCTGCTCGACTTGGCCGAAACCGGCAAATTGCACGATTCTGCTGTCTTGGATCAACAGGTGAAACGGATGCTGGCGGACGAGCGATCTGCGGCCTTCGCGGCAAACTTCGCAGGCCAGTGGCTCGAAACGCGCAATCTGGATTTCGTGAAGCCCGATCCAAAGAAGTTCCCGGACTGGGACCCGGAGTTGCGCGATGCGATGAAGGAAGAAACGCGGCTGTTCTTTGAAAACGTCCTGCGCGAGAACCGCCCAATCTCGGACTTCCTGAGTGCGAACTACACGTTCTTGAATGAGCGCTTGGCCAAGCACTATAGCATCGCCGGCGTCACGGGCCCTGAGTTTCGGCGGGTAGAGCTGACGACCGACCAGCGCGGTGGCATCTTGAGCCAGGCTGGGGTCCTGACGGTTTCCAGCTACCCCAACCGGACCTCGGTCGTGATTCGAGGAAAATACGTTCTGACCAACATTTTGGGGACGCCTCCGCCTCCGCCTCCACCCGACGTTCCGCCTTTGGATGAAGCGGCGGTGGGCGTGAACGCGTCCCTACGCGACCAGATGCAGCGCCACCGGGCTGACCCCATTTGCGCGTCCTGCCATTCTAAAATGGATCCTCTGGGCTTCGGACTCGAAAACTACGACGCAATCGGACGCTGGCGGACAAAGGATGGCAATTTCCCAGTGGATTCGTCCGGCGTACTGCCCAACGGCAAGACGTTTGAGACACCCGGGCAGATGCGCGAAGTGCTGAATTCGCAGCTGCCGGAGTTCTCGCATGCGCTGATTGAACGCATGTTCACGTATGCGCTGGGGCGTGGCATGAAGGGCTTCGACGAGCCCGCAATCGAGAAGGCCCAATCGGCCGTCGCCTCCGATGGGTATCGGTTTCAGGCGATCATTAAAGAGATCGTGCATAGCTTGCCGTTTACGGCGCGCCGCGGAGAAGCAGGTTCAAAGGTAGTGGCACAGGCAGTGACACAGGAGGTTCGGTGATGTTCATAACGAAGAAAGCAATTTCTCGGCGCACCCTGCTGCGCGGTATGGGTACGGCGGTGGCGCTGCCCTTCCTGGATTCTATGGCACCCGCCATGGCCCAGGCCCCTAAGTCACCCGTACGCATGGCGTTCGTGTACGTCCCGAACGGCATGGACATGCGGAACTGGTCCCTGGACTATGAAGGTCCGCTGGCCGCGTTGTCGCCCATCCTGCGGCCCATGGAGCCGCTGAAGCAGGACATGCTGCTGGTGGGGAACCTGACGCACAATACCGGCCGCGCCCTGCTCGACGGGGCAGGCGACCATGGCCGTTGCAGCGGTTCCTATCTCACCGGCGTTCAAGTTAAAAAGACGTTGACCGACATTCTGGCCAGCGTTTCCATGGATCAGGTGGTGGCGAACAAGATCGGTTCCGCTACCCGTTTTCCTTCACTCGAACTGGGCCTGGAGGACGCGAGACAGGCGGGGGATTGCGACTCCGGCTACTCCTGCGCATACACGAATAATCTCTCGTGGAAGAGTTCCACGCAGCCTCTGCCGCCGGTTCTCGAACCGCGCCAATTGTTTGAGCGGCTGTTTGGCAACGGGGTGGCCATGAGCCCGCAGGAGCGGGACCGGCAGCGCAAATACCGGAACAGTATTCTCGATTTCGTACTCGAAGACGCGCGTACCTTGCAGGCAGAGCTGGGTCCCACCGACAACCGCAAGCTCGATGAATACCTGACCTCTATCCGGGAAGTGGAACGGCAGATCGAAAAGTCTGAATCCGAGGCCAAGGTAGATCCGCATATGGAGCGGCCCTACGGCACTCCGCCCGACTTTGCTGAGCACTTCAAGTTGATGGCTGACATGCTGACCATCGCGTTCCAGGCGGACTTAACGCGTGTGGCCACCTTCCTGGTAACCCATGAAGGAACCTCGCGGGCTTATCGCGAACTTGGCATTGACGACGGACATCATCCGCTCACGCACCACCGGAATCAGGTGGCCCTGATGGACAAGGTAGCGCGCATCAACACCTACCACGTGGAGCAATTTGCCAAGTGGATGCAGCGCATGAATGCGGCGCAGGAGGCCAGTGGATCAGTGCTGGATAACTCGATGATCGTGTACGGGGCTGGACTGGCGGACCCGAACAATCACATCCACGAAAATCTGCCGACGATGATCGTAGGCAAAGGCGGCGGTTTCCTCAAGACGGGACGAAATGTCGTGTATCGAAAGGAAACGCCTATGTGC
>JBDTUY010000247.1:0-7576 GCA_040007495.1 Acidobacteriota bacterium
AAGTAACGGAGTTCAAATACACCCTGCGGCGTATGCGCGTACTTGCTGGACACTGCGCGGCTGACAGTAGAAGGATGGACGCCGATTTCCTCAGCGATTTCCTTGATCATCATTGGCTTCAGATGATCGATACCGTGTTCCAGAAACTCGTCCTGGCGTGCGACGATGCATTGGCATACGCGCAGAATGGTCTGCTTGCGCTGCTCAATGTTCTTCATCAATTGGATAGCCGAGGCGTAGCGTTCCTTAACGTAGTTGCGAACGTCTTTATTCGGCTCATGCTCGCGGTCGAACATGCGGCGATACTGGGGATTCAAACGTAGTTGCGGGACGTCGTCGTCACTTACCTGAATCAGGTAGTCTTCGCCGTCCTTAGTGATATAGACGTCGGGCTCCACTACGCGCGCTCCTGGGCCGGAATACTTCACGCCAGGCCTGGGGTCCAAGTGGCGAATTACGTCGAGCGCGATCTGGATATGTTCTATCGGACGGCGAAGCAGTCGTGCCAGTTCGCGAGCCGATTCGCGCACGTGACGGCTTTCCATCTGCTTCAGGTGATCGGCCACGATCTGCCAAGCTACGCCGCCGCGCGCGCCGCGGCTCTCCAACTGGAGTAACAGGCATTCGCGAACGTCAGACGCGGCGACTCCGGCCGGGTCTAGTGTATGAACCACACGAAGCGCTTCCTCGACATCAACGGTGGAATGCTGGCCCTCGCGGGCAATATCTTCAACCGTCGCAAGCAGGTAGCCATTCTCATCCAGGTTGCCGATAATGCCTTCCGCTGCGTCACGAACCTCCTCCGACAACGAAACCAACGCCAATTGGGAGCGTAAATGGTCGGAAAGGGTGACGGGAGAGGAAAGGAAGGTCTCAAAGGAGGGCTTTTCGACATTCTCAGATGCCGGACTCTTCATGCCCGGATCGAGGTAGTCGTCAAAGTACGACCCCAAATCGATTTCGTCGAACGGATCTTTGGGCGTGGTCTCGGCAGCTTCCGCCGCAGTCCCGGGTAAGGCCGGGTCATTGCCGGCACCTGTAACCGGCTCCAAGGCTGCCGCGATCTCGACTTCCGAGAAATCGTAACCTGCGTCAATGTCGGCTGGACCTGAGGTGGCTTCCAGAATGGACTGGTCGGCGGGGTCCGACATGCGCTCGGCTTCCAGCAGAGGTTGCAGCTCTTCAGGCGTGAGCTCTTCTAACCCCAAACCCTCGGTTGCTTCTTCCAGGACGGGATTCTGGGCGATTTCCGCCGTGATCATATCCTTCAGCTCCATCCGATTCAATTGGAGGAGGCTGACCATCTGGACCAGCCCAGGCGTAAGCGTCTGCTTCTGCTGGACGCGGAGCTGGAGTCTCGGAGAAAGGGAGCCCATGAGTCTAGTTCAAGTCTAACATTCCCCCTGTCCTGGACATCATCCGCCGGAATAATCGTATGCGTATCAACTGGGGACCGAGCCAGAGGCATCGGATTGATACAAAAGCGGGGCGAAAGCTATTTCCACTGAACGGCTACCCGGCGCGGACCGGCTTGAGTTTCGGGAGTAGGCTGAGTCTTGGCTTGAGGTTGCGGTGCAGCGGACAGTGGAGCGGTCGCTGGTTTTGCTGCGCTGGCAGTCGGAGCACCCGAGGTTGAACCGGATGTGGGCGGGGTCCAGGCCGGGGCTTCAGAGAAACTCTTGGATGGCTTCGTAATCGTTGCGCGATTGGCAGCTCCGCTCCCGAGCTTCGAGACCTTAATGTTATTCACCACGCGCTTGACGCCCGGGTTCTTGGCCATCACGGACTTTGCCATCCGTGTGGCTGCGCCCTTGTGTTGTGATACAGACGTAGTTCCTTCCAGGTAGATCACGCCGTTCTCGACGTGGGCCGTGAGCCCGTCCTGCCCGATTTTGGATTTAGCTAGCCGCTGATGTAACTCCGCTTCTACCTGGCGGTCCAAGCCAGCAGCCGCCGTAGCTTGTGTATTTGCTGCAGGAGCCTGCTTGGCGGTCGCGCCCTTTGCGGCTGGAGTTTGTGCGGACAGGGGTGGGTTTCCAGCTTGGAAAGTGGCTAGAACCAAACCTAGCGATAGGACAAGGCGAATACAGATATTCTGTGACATCACCGGTATAGTCTGATGACGACCAGAAAACTCTCAAATTCTCTACAGGTTTCGCCTATCCTTCGACTTGAGATGGGTATTCACCTCTCAAGGCGATCAGCCCAGGTAGTCGAAGAGGGTGGTGCGAGGAACTCTGGCTCGTGCGCTGAGAGCGGCCTGCTGCTGAATCGATGCCTGGTTCAGTTCCAGGATGGCTGCCGTCGGGTCCGCGTTTTCGATATTGGCAATCTGCGTCTGGAGTTGCAATTGGAGATTCGACCCGAATGTGGTGGCATCGGCCACCTCGTTTTGCGTTGTACCGTAGAAGGCGAGTTGGGTATTAAGATGGCTCGATATAGCTTTGAACCCATCGAGAGATGCCTGAACACCAGTCTGGTCGTTCGAGCTTAGTGCCTGCTGAAGATTGGTAAGGGCAACAAAGATGTTGGTGGTCGGGTCCGTGGAGTCGAAGATCTCCTGGGCGGTATGGGCTATCTGGAATGTGGTTCCATTGGGATGCTGAGCGACACTGCTGGCGGCGGTCCCTTGGTAGGAACTTACCGGCGTGGCTTGCGTAGGATCTATCGAGTAGGGAGCGGTCTGGTCGGAGTTGCCCGAGAAAACATACCGACCTTCTACTTGCGTGGCGGCGAGTCCGACGAGTTGTTGCAGAATACTGCCGACTTCCTGTCCGATGGAGGCCCTCCCGTCAGCGGTCTGCGTCGAGGTTGCGGCCTGGGCGGCCAGCGTTTGCACCCGATCGAGAAGATCCACGCCACTGCGCAAAGCTTGCTCGCTGACATCCACCGCGGCTTTCACTCGGCCAAGATTAGTCTGAGTCTGATTTGCCGCAGACAGACTGGCGCGCGCGGACAAAAGCGTGGAGATCTGATCCGGGGAATCAGAAACCTGAGCCAGCCCGATCCCGGTCGCAATCTGGCGTTGTGCCTTGTCCAACCGCTCCGCGATGCGGTTAATGTTGTTCAGGAAAACCTGATCGCGTGGACTGAGACTGGAAACCATAGTTTTTGCCTGCCTTACGCCCTGCTCTACTTCTGGATCGTTTACTTCTGTGTCACCTACGTCTGGATCATTGCCAGAACCGTCTGCGTCATTTGGTTGAGCACCCCAACCAACTTTCCAACTGCTTCATATGCCTGCTGCAACTGCAGAAGTTTGGCGGCCTCCGCGTCGAGCGATACACCGGTCTGATCGGTTCGATAGGCTTGCGCCTGGGTGAGCGTGTCCTGGAATTGGCTCTTGTCCTGCTTTGCGAATGCCAGATCGCGGCCTACTTGCGCGCCGAGATTGCCGTAGGCTTGCGCGAAGGTGAGCCCACCCACGACTTGTGCCGTGGCCAGTTGCGAAATTGCGATTGCATTACCGTTGCCACCCGGAGCACCGGCTGAGGCCGCAGCCAGATCATCCGGAGCAAGACCGTTGGTGGTGAGCGTGTAGGCCGCTCCACCACTGGAATCGTAGGAGAACAGAGGTACAGCCGGAGTAACACCATTCTTATCCACGCCGCTGGCCAAGGTAGCGTTTACGGAATCGGCGAAAGCGGTCGCCAACTGGTTCAGGCTGGCACTGTAAGACGGAAGCGTGGTGTTCTTCGCTTGTAACAGAGCGTGCAACTGACCACTGTTCACCAAACTGGTCACATCGTGGCCTAAATCATCCACGATTTGAGTCCCGTTTGAGCCGATGCTGGCGTGAATCGCTTTCAGTTGATCGGCCTGGACCAAAGGCGTTTGCCCACCGAGATAAACGTTCACCTCGCCATCCTGGGTGCGGACCGTCGTGAAGTTGGTAAGCGATGCCAGGTTTTCCAGATTGGCGTGCAACTGAGCATCGAGAGATGGGTCCGTCGCTCCGCTGGCGTTCTTTCTGTACTCGCCGTTGATGTCCGCGATCCGTTGCGCCAGATCGTTTATGCTCGCCACGGTGGAAGTAGTTTGCGCGTCCGCATTTGCGGTCGCCTGTTTCAAACCCAGTCCCGCCTGCCGGAATGCGGCTGCCGTGGAATCCGCCTGATCCAGCACCGCCTGCCGCGCCACTGTATCGTTGGGATTCACAGCGAGCGACGAAAACTCGGCAAAAAACTGGTTGATCGAAGCCGGAAGTCCAGCATTCTCACCGATCGCAAATTGCGGCTCAATTGCACTTAGATCGCCTACCCTTTGCGAGGCGTCTCCCAGCAGCGTCTGCTGATACTGCACATTTCGCTCCAGATACGGCGAGCGCGAGCTTAGCAGTGGACCAACCGTGACACCACCGGGGGCACCACCCTCCTGAAACGGCAGGGAGACCAAAATCTGATCCTGCCGGACAAACCCTGGAGTGTTCGCGTTCGCGATGTTATTCTGCAACACCGAAAAGGCACTGCCGTAGGCTTTCAACGCCCCTGCCGAATTGTTCAATGCTGAAAGAATGCTTCCCATCGTGACGCTATCCTCTTACCGACACCTTTCCCGACGGCGTTGCGCCGACGAGGAGGCCGTCGGATCCTGCGGCCGTGTACACCGTACCTCCGGAATCTGCTTGAACCCCGAGCAGTTTGGCCCAGCCCTTCCAGAATTCTGAGGCGTTCGACCGCAAGGCTTCTGCCCTATCCAGCTCGCTCTGCAGCAAGTGCAACTGTTGCGTCAAACGGAGGCGCTGTTCGACGCCTCGTGATTCTGTGTCGACGATCACGTTCGTGACCGCAAGCTCCGCTAATGCCGCTTCTAACTGGGGTCTACAGGCGTTGAGCGCGTCGACTGACGATGCCAGTTCCGGATCCATTAAAACCGTCCGCAAGCGTGAGACCACCCCACGGATGCTTTCGAGCCTGTAGATATCAGGCTGTTCCGCCCCCAATGCCAGAGGCTCGGATTGGTTATTTGCCGGCATTGTTTTGAACTGCGTCGTCCACGATACCCACAGCCGTGGCTTGCGCATCTGGCGTGTAGGTCCCAGCCGAGTAGGCCTTCGCCAGGGCCTCCACCCGTGCCTGATGCTCGGGAGAGTCGGTGCCTACAGCAGTCTTCAGGGTTTGGATGTGCTGGGCTAGACCTGAGAGCTGTACGTCGTCGCCGCCAGGATCGGCGGCCCGTGCAACGGCGGTTCCCGTAGCATTCGGCCCACGAGCTTTGTCGGTCTCCTGTGCCCTCTGCGAACGGCTCTGTCCCTGAACCGAGGTTTCAGCACCGGTTGGGGTGGTTGGAGTTAGATTGGTATTTTGTACGCTCATGTCGAGGTCGAGACAAATTCAAGAGGACCCATGGAGTCCGCTAACAGCTCTATCGACAATGGTAGCTTTTGTGTGAGGTTTTTCTAAGGTGAATGCGGATTGGGGCAGGATCAGAAAAAGCCGAAGGCCCTATTCCTGAATGGAACTCAGGGATAGGGCCTTCGGCACTTAAACGCTTCTTGTGACGGAATTCTATCGAGCGGCCAGCAGCGCTCGCAAATGCCGAGCCCGTTCCGGCGAACGCAGCTGCCGCAGAGCCTTGGCCTCAATCTGACGAATCCGCTCGCGCGTGACGTCAAACTCCTGGCCGATCTCCTCGAGCGTATGTTCGCGCTCGCAGCCGATGCCGAAGCGCAGCCGAATCACTTTCTCTTCTTTGGGAGAAAGCGTCTTCAGAATATTGGCCGTCTCGTCCCGAACGTTGGTGTCGATCACGGCATCGACCGGGGAGCCGACCCAGCGATCTTCAATCAGATCACCCAACGCCGATTCGCCGTCGCGGCCAACCGGGGTTTCCAGCGACACGGGGTCGCGGGAAATGGTCTTCAGCTTCTGGACCTTCTCCACCGGAATGTCCATACGCCGCGAGATTTCCTCGTTGGTCGGCGCGCGGCCCATTTCCTTTTCCAGCTCGCGGGTGGCGCGCAGGAACTTGTTCATACTCTCGTTCATGTGAACGGGAATACGAATGGTACGCGACTGATCGGCAATGGCGCGGGTGATGGCCTGACGAATCCACCACGTCGCATAGGTCGAGAATTTGAAGCCACGGCGGAACTCGAACTTGTCGGCAGCGCGCATCAGGCCGATGTTGCCTTCTTGAATCAAATCAAGCAAATGCAAGCCACGATTCACGTACTTCTTTGCTACCGAGACCACCAAGCGCAGGTTGGCTTCCACCAAATCCTTCTTGGCCCGCTCCGCTTCGATCTCGCCATGACGGATCACGGCGATGGTGTGCTTCAGATCGATAAGATTGGCACCGGCGGTGACTTCTCGCTTCTTGATTTCCTTGCGAAGATCCTTCGCCTTGAGTTTGGCGGCGGCGGCGGATCGACTCTCCAGCTTCTTGAGATCCTGCTCCAGATGCGTCAGTTCCTCGCAGACCCGTTCGATGTCCTTGAAGAAAACGCGCCATTGCTGCACGTAGAACGGAATGCCGCGCATGGCGACCGACATTTCTACACGCGCCCGACTCACCTTGCCCTGCCACTTACGGCGGAGCTTCTTGTTGGTTGCTGGAACCGTCGCCATCTTGGTGACAGCGGCGTCGAATTTCTTATGCAGCACGATGGTTTCCGCAATCTGATTGCGGACTTCGTTGCGGCGCTTGTTATAGGCGGTGCTGCCGACTTCCAGGTCGCCCAAATCCACGACATCGTCGACCGAATCCGGATCGCGCTTCACCTGCTCAGCGATTTCGACCATGCGCAGCTGTACCAAAGCCGAACGGCTAATGGCCTTTTGCATGCGGATCTTACCGCGCTCCATCTTGCGCGCCAGATTCACTTCGCCTTCCCGCGTCAACAGCGGGACAGATCCCATCTCGCGTAAATACACGCGCACTGGGTCGTCCGTATAGATCGATTCTTCTACCGGTTGTGCATGCGGAAACTCGTCGCCCTCGGCTGGTTCCTCTGGATGAAAGAATCCAGCTCCATCCTCATCGAATGGAATTCCCGCCAAAGGCTCGCGGGCTTCACCGCCCGAAAATTGGTCCTCAAAATGATCCACGTGGCTCACCTGCGCCCGCTGGCCAAAGAACGGCCATAAAACACGGGACACGCTGTTTCTGCTTTATTTTTCTTTGATTTGCGCGCGCTCTGCCGGCACGCTGCATCCAATACCGCGTTGTAGCTTGGGCGTAACACAGTATAACAGGGTTCCGATTCCAAGTTAAGTCTCTATTTTAAAGATGCTTGGGATTTCTATTGGTTGCAACGAAGTACGCGTTCACCTAGTATGGGTTCCAGGCTAGGTGTTCGCCTTTTGTATGCATTCCTTCACCTCCACGCGTTTCGGGGCTAGAGCGCACCGCCTGACGTTCCAAGAAAACGATCCTGCAATATAGTGGACGCTTGAGGGCACCCGAATGTTGCAGGGTTCGACAGCCTTTAACCCCGACGCTGGAAGAGATCTTTTAGCTCCGTCAGGAAAGCTTCTACATCCTGGAAATCGCGGTAGACGGAGGCGAATCGGACATAGGCGATCTTGTCCAGTGACTTAAGGTGTTCCATTACGAGTTCACCGATTTCCGTGGT
>JBDTUY010000248.1:0-7526 GCA_040007495.1 Acidobacteriota bacterium
TTGCCTCCGCCGCTGCAGCAGCGTCCATATATTCAGCTTGCAGAAACTGCGCCGACATACAATCAGCCGACACCACCGTCAACGCGACACTGAACAGACACGAAAATCTTGTAGTTCGCAAAAGTGTAGACACACGTCCCTCCCAAGGAACAGACTTAAAAACTGTTTGAATTGGCATCGCCTACAACCTGGGTAGGCAACCAACGGGGATGCGGTGTCTCTTGATCAGCGCTCAGCTAGGGGCGCAATTGACTACACCGTCAGATTATCCGCAATCTCATATCCTGTCCAATCAATTCTCTCTATGGACCCGTTATGACAATTAACTACGTCGACCTATCTGGAGCTAAGGTTTACACCTGTTTCGTGACGTTTTGCCAGCATCCTGCCGGCAGCACCATATGATTCCGTCCCCGCGAATCACAATATCGAATACTCCGCCAGGAAGGAAAAGTTACCGCCCCAGCGCGCGATTTGTCACATAATAGAGAACGTAGCCCTGCCGTGCTTGGGTTCCATCAATCTTGTGACTATTCCTCAACAGACTTCCTCCAACCCTCTTCGCGATGCCATTCAGAATCGGCGCTTCTCTTATATGGTCGAGCTCGTAGCGAGCGCCAAGACCACGGAAGAGCAGCTTGCCGAAATGGGCGCATCCATCGCGCAGATCCCCGGGGTAGTCGCAGCAGGTGTTACCAGCTTCGCTGGAGGCAGTGCCGGACATGATCCCAAAACCATTGCGAAGATCGTGAAGTCGCGCGGACTCACACCCAACGTTCATCTGACCTGTGTGTCGAATCCTCGGCAGACGGCTCTCGAAGCTCTGGACGATTTGCATGCGTCTGGTATCCCAAACATCTTCGCCATCACCGGCGATCATCCGCAGGCGGGCAAGCTGAAGAAGAGCGATCTCGCGCCGCTATCGGGTTACGATCTCGACTCCCCGCAGTTGATCGAATTGATAGCCGAGCTTCGTCGCGCCGGTCGCGATCAACTGATCTCCTGTGCTGTGTCGCCCTTCAAATACACCGAAGCCGATTGCGTTTATCAGTACATCAAGCTGGAAAAGAAGATCGCCGCAGGAGCCGATTTCGCCATCACGCAGTTGGGCTACGACTCGCGCAAATTCGCCGAACTAAAACGCTACCTTAAGGAACGCGGCCTGGGCGATTACCCGGTCTACGGTAACGTCTATGTGTTGAGCGCCCCCGCTGCCCGCAAATTCGCCAAGGGTGAGCCGCCGGGATGCTGGTGCTCGGTGGAGCTTCGCGACCTGATCGCGGAAGAGGCCAAGGCCGCAGATAAGGGTCTGGCCGCAAGATTGGAACGCGCCGCGAAGATGGTTGCCGTGGTACGCGGGCAAGGGTACGCCGGAGCCTACTTGGGCGGTACGCACGACGCCAAGCAACTACAGTGGATCATTGAGCGGTCAGAGGAACTAGCAGGCGATTGGGAGAAGTGGGCGGCCGAGATCAGCTACGGCCCAACCGAAGCCAACACGCGACAGATTCCCGCAGCCCCACCCGCTGCGCCTGCGCCTCCGAAGCCTCCGGTTGAAGCTGCTGCCGCTCCTGCTGCAGTAGCGGTCGACGGTGCCCCTGCTGCTCCGACACCAGCTGCAGCCGCACCCACTGCAGTCGCACCCGCTGCCCCAGCCGCGCCGCCTGCTCCCCCCGCGATGCTGCCGATTTTCCCGTGGCCGCCGTTCTATTTGTACGATCAGCCAGCGCTTCCCGCAAAGCCGCTACCCTTCAAAGTACGGATGTACGACGTGTTGAATTCGCTGGCACTAGCGCACAACCCGGGTCCGCGCCGCTCCATCGGTCGAGCATTAATGAGTTGGTTCGATAGCTCGCCATCCCGCGCGCGGTCTCTCGAAGAAGCCGAGCTATCGTTCAAGAAAGACGCGTTCGGTTGTCAGGCTTGCGGCAACTGTGTCTTGGGCGAGATGGAATACGTCTGCCCGATGACCTGTCCGAAGAACCTGCGCAATGGTCCATGCGGAGGGCCTCTAAACGGCATGTGCGAGGTCACACCGGAGCAGCCCTGTATCTGGGTCGCGGTGTATGATCGCGCGAAGGCTCGCGACAACCTGAAAGAGCTGAAGACGATGATCCCCGCGCGTGTGCGGGAGTTGGCAAACACCAGTTCCTATATCAATTTCTACCTGGATCGCGACAGCAGGCCGGAACACCCGCAGCCGCTGGTCCAGATTTCAAGAGTGCAGAAATAATGGAAGGCGGGTTCCAAGCCCGCAGCCGGTTCAAACCCGGTTCTTGTGCGAATCTCAACAGCCGGGAACAGTTCCCGGCGCGGGATTCGGATCCCGCCTTCCATATGCAGTTCGTCACTCCTCCGGCCAGCCGGTCGGGAAGCCGTCGATACTGCGGACGTTCTTTTCGCGGCGATATTGTTCTAATCCCTCATCACCTTTTTTCTCAGCCCAACGAATCAGCGTGTCCCGTTCCTTCACATAATCAAACTGAGGCACGTTGTACCCGCATGACGTCTGCACAGCATTGATATCCAGCACCACGATCTGCCGCGCCCCGGCACGTTCTTCATCGTCGAAGTGCTCTGCAAGCAATGCTGTGTATTCGGCGCTTCCCCTGCGCAGAATTCGGCCTTTCCCATAGAGGCGCAGAATCAGCGGAGGCCCTTCCAATGCGCAAAACATCAAGGTCAGACGTCCAGTGGATCGCACATGCGCTGAGGTTTCGTTACCGCTGCCGGTCAGGTCCAGGTACGCGACGGTGTGGTCGTTTAAAACGCGTAAGGAAGCTACGTCTCTCGGAGATACGTTGACGCGGCCGCTGTCCGCGGCTGAGGCATTGAAGAAGATCTTCTGGCGAGAGATAAAGGCGAGGTGAGCGGGTTCCATACGAGGGAAATGCGCGGCCATCCTGATCGGATGCAGCAGAAGAAGGGCAAGATTCAGAAATCAGATGTGGCGTGAGCTTTCCGTCGTTCGGATCCGTAAGATTGCTATCCTGTTAAGCGAGGTTTAATCAATGAAAACACTACGTTGGATGGTGCTGGGCGGCTCCGTGCTGCTGTCTGCTGCGTTGCTGCTGCAAGCTGCCAAGACTGACAAATGGACGGTTTTGACCGGCGATGCCGCGGCTGCCGATTCGAAGTCACTGGTGCCGGGAACGTCGCGCAAAATCACGTCGGATAAGCTTCCTGCAGGCGCGAAGGCAACGCCCGGTTCGCAAAAAGCGGTTCCGCGCGGAAGCGCGATGCCCAAGGCTCCGGCTGGCTTCAAGGTTGAGATTTTCGCTGATACCGGTGCGCTCAAGCCGCGCCAGATCCGCATCGCTCCGAATAACGACATGTTCGTGGTCAACGCAACCAACGGCTCGGTTTCCGTGTATCGCGGCATGACGGCCGACGGCAAGCCGATGACGACGGAGACGTTTGTCTCGGGTTTGACGCGGCCTTTCGGCATCAATTTCTATCCCGCAGACAACCCGACGTGGGTCTACGTATCCACCGACACTTCGGTGTTTCGGTATGCGTACAAGAAGGGCGACTTAAAGGCCAGCGGAGCGGCGGAGACTATCATCAAGGACCTCGCTCCGGCCGGCAATCACTTCACGCGTGATATCGTATTTTCCAAGGACGGCAAGAGCCTGTACGTCGCGGTCGGATCGGCCGACAACGTCTCCGACACGCGTCCGGTGCAGGACCGCCGCGCTGCCATTCTCGAATACACGCCGGACGGCACCTACGTCGGCATCTTCGCTTCGGGCATCCGCAACCCTGTAGGTTTGGCAATCAATCCGACCACGGGGGAACTGTGGACCTCGATCAATGAACGCGACAACCTGGGCGACAATCTGGTTCCCGACTATGTGACGCACGTCCAGAAGGGCGGCTTCTATGGCTGGCCGTGGTTCTACATCGGACCGCACCCGGACGATCGCGCGAAGATGGTGAAACCCGCCGAAATCACCGCCGCAAAGGTGATCGTGCCCGACGTGCTGCTGCAGGCCCACAGTGCCTCGCTGGGCATGGCGTTCTACACCGGGACCAAATTTCCGGCCGAGTATCGTGGCGACGCATTCGCAGCCGAGCATGGTTCCTGGAATCGGTCCGTAAAGGCCGGCCACGAAGTGGTTCGCATCCCGCTTGAGAACGGCAAAGCCAACGGCGTTTATCAGGACTTCCTTACGGGATTCGTCAACGAAAACGATCAACCGTGGGGTCAGCCCGTGGGCATCGCGACCGCTCCGGATGGTTCGCTGCTGGTGACGGACGATCTGGCGAGCATCATCTGGCGCGTCAGCTACGTGGGCAACGCGAAGTAGAAACGAATCTAACCTGCTACGCAGTGTGAGGTCCAGGGCCGCAAATGGTCCTGGACCTTTTTCTTTGTCATGACCCAAGTATGGTAGTATGGCCATAGCTATGGTAAAGGTCACATTCACCCTCGACGAAACAACAGTTGAGCGGTTGAATCAGGTGGCGGTCGCGCGATCCATCCCCAAGAGCCAAGCCGTGCGGGAAGCGATTGAGAGCTATTCGGACAACGCGGACCGGATGAGCGAATCCGAGCGGAAACATAAACTCCAAGTGCTCAAGAAGTATATGTCTATGCCGGTCACACGCACTAAGGAAGACGTCAAGCGTGAACTTAAGGAACTGCGGAATTCCAGACGTACTGGCTGGCAGCGTCCGAGCGATTTGCGCTAAGGGCTAATTTTGGCAACAATTCATTTGGATACGTCCGTTCTAATCGCGGCTCTCGCGGAACCTCGGGAGCACGCGCCCTCATTGTTCCGCGCCTTTGAGATCGGCTCCCGCATCAACATTTCTACTCTCGTCCTGTATGAATGGCTGAGAGGTCCTAGAACGAAAAACGATATTGCATTGCAGGAGGAATTGTTTCCACTGGCCTCGCTGCTCCCCTTTGAGCCGCAAGATTCGATGCTCAGTGCTAAATTGTATCGGGGTCTGAGGAGAGCTCGCAGCAGAGAAATGGATATCGCGATCTCAGCATCGGCCATTCGGCGGGGTGCTCATCTATGGACTCTGAACGAGGCAGACTTTGCGGATATTCCGGGCTTGTCTCTTTGGAAACCCGATTGATTTATGAATCTTCGTGACCGCTTTGCTGTAAGTCTGCTGGACCGCGCCACTCAACCTGCGCTGGAGTGGTTGGGTGCGACTTACACTTTTGGCGATATTGATGCTCGCAGTAATCGTATGGCTCATGCGTTGGCCGCGCGTGGTCTGGTGCTCGGCGAACGGATGTGCGTTTATCTGCCGAATTCACTCGATTTCATTGATCTGTTCTTAGCGGCGGTGAAACTTGGAGTGATTTTTGTCCCGATCAATATTCTGTATCGGGAGCGTGAGCTGAACCACATTCTTGCCGATGCTGAGCCGAAGTTATATATCACGGAAGCCGATCTTCCTGCCTTGCGAGCCGAAGCCGCATCGCAATCAAGTGAACTTCCGAATGCTGCTTTAACCGCAGATTCGCCTTCTGCTCTGGTGTACACGTCGGGCACCACCGGAACTTCCAAGGGGGCGATCCTTACGCACAATAATTTCGCTGTGAATGGGTTGAGCTTGGTTGAAGCGTGGCGCATCACGGCGGAAGATCGCCTCCTGCTCGCGCTGCCGTTGTTTCACGTGCACGCGCTGGGCAACGGGATTCATTGTTGGCTGCTATCCGGCTGCTTCATGCGATTGCTGGAACGCTTTGAGCATGAGAAGGCGACGGCAGAATTACTGGATTTCAGGCCGACGTTGTTCTTCGGGGTTCCGACGGTGTATGTGCGGTTGCTTGAGACCAAACTGGAGGCCGCACGTCAGATTGGTAGCCGGATGCGATTGTTTGTGTCTGGTTCCGCGCCTCTGCCTGCGCAGGTGTTGCAAGACTTCCAGACGCTGTTCGGTCACACGATTCTGGAACGCTACGGCATGACGGAAACGCTGATGATTATCTCGAACCCTTACGTTGGCGAGCGGCGTCCGGGTAGCGTTGGGTTCCCTCTACCAGGTGTAACGGTGCGTGTGGTTGGCTCCGATGGTCGCGATGTTCCGGATGGCGAAACGGGTGAGGTGTATCTGAGGGGCGCGAACCTTTTCGCGGGTTACTGGCGGCGGGATGAAGCTACGAAGAACGCGTTCGCTGAGGGTGATCGTAACACCGGTTGGTTCAAGACAGGCGACCTGTGCATTCGTTCCGCCGATGGCTATCACACGCTGTGTGGACGCCGTAGTGATCTAATTATTTCGGGTGGGTTCAATATCTATCCGCGTGAGATTGAAGAGTTTTTAGCCGAACAACCGGGTGTGACTGAAGCTGCAGTGGCGGGCGAACCGCATCTGGTGCGCGGCGAAGTGCCGGTTGCATATGTGGTTGCACGCGAAGGCTCGGTGCTGGATGTAGCTGCGTTGGAAGCTGCCTGCCGCCAGAATTTCGCGTCATTCAAATGCCCGCGCGCGTTTCACGTGGTGGGAAAGTTGCCGCGTAACGCGTTGGGCAAGGTTCAGAAGCATTTGCTGAAGCAGTAGTCGGCATTTGGCTGGCTATTTCGGACAGCACTAGGTAGTAGTCGGCCTGACAGCCGACTCGCAGGCCTGGTGGCCCACCCCACATCGGCCCGCGCGTTTCACGTGGTGGAAAAGTTGCCGCGTAATGCGCTGGGTAAGGTTCAGAAGCATTTATTGAAACAGGCTTGAATTCAAAAGCAAGCAACGGAGTTTCAAATCGCCACGATTCCTATACAGTGATGTTGTGATGGAGGGCGATAAGATGGCTCAAGTGGCTGTGGCAATTCACGACCGACCTTCGGCATCCGCAAAGCGATTTGTGACAGATACCGCGCGATGGGCTGCGGTGGTCAATCGCGATCCTACGGCCGACGATCAATTTTTTTATTCGGTCCGTACTACGGGGGTTTACTGTCGGCCCTCTTGCGGGGCTCGTCTGGCACTGCGCGAGAATGTGCAGTTTCATGCGAGCTGCCAAGAAGCTGAACGTGCCGGGTTCCGGCCCTGTAAGCGCTGCCGTCCGAATGAAGCGCCTCTAGCCGAGAGACAAGCGGAAGCGATCGCGCGCGTGTGTAGTCAGATGGAGATCGCAGACGAATCGCTCTCTCTCGATCAACTCGCTGAATCTGCCGGGATGAGCCGGTTTCATTTTCAGCGCGTGTTCAAACAAGTGACCGGCATGACGCCGAACGCTTACGCATCGGCGCGTCGCGCGGCACGGGTTCGCGAGCAACTGGTACACGGATCGACGACGGTTACTGATGCAATTTACGAGTCTGGATTTGGATCTAGTGGAAGGTTTTATGCAGAGGCATCGACGACGCTCGGCATGAATGCGGCGGCCTATCGCAAGGGCGGCGCGGGGATTGCGATTCGCTTTGCAGTTGGCGAATGCTCGCTTGGATCGATCCTGGTGGCGGCGACGGACAAAGGGATCTGTTCGATCCTGTTGGGCGACGATCCCGACGCGTTGGCTCGCGATCTGGAGGATCGATTTCCCCAAGCGACCCTGACTGCGG
>JBDTUY010000249.1:0-7521 GCA_040007495.1 Acidobacteriota bacterium
CAGCCTCGACCGCATCCTCCAACCCAAGATAACGAGCCAAGTAATAGCGCCGCGGACAAGCCGCGAACATCGCAACCGAAGTAACCGGAGCAGCAGCGTCATGCTGACCGTGAACTTCAGGTGCCTTCAACGCGACCACATCCGTGCTCGCCGCCGCTGCTTTCTTTGGTAACAATATTGGAGCGACAGCCACTACAGACTCCGCGACCGTTACCTCTGGCACGTGAGCTGCTGCTAGTTTCTGCCAATTGCGCGCGGTTTTCAGCTCAGAATAGGAGAGCACCAGGTGCTCCATTGCACGCGTGCAGGCCACATAGAAAAGCCGATTGGATTCGGCATCCTCTCGATTCTTTTCGCGTTTGCGTAGCAACGCATGAATGGGATCGGAAGTGCCTTCACCCGTAATTGGATGACGCCATTTTGCGCCCAGGCCGTGTTCTCGTGACACAAAAATGATCGGGCTGCGTGGATCCGATCCCTTGTTCAGCGCGACCACGAACACAACCGGAAACTCCAAACCCTTCGCCGAGTGAATCGTCATGATGCGGACCACGTTGCCGGCCTCGGCTGGAGGCGCTTCAGGAATGCTCTCGGATTCGCGGAGAACTTCCAGGTCGACTAACAATTCTGCTAGTGGACGAGGGCGTTTGTAAAACTCGCTCCGAATCCAAGCCAGCAGTTTATCGACATTGGCAAGACTACGACCACCAGTTGCTTGAGCGGCATCCGCCAAGCTCGTCATATAACCGCATTCGTCGAGCGCCTTTGCGATCAAGCGGTCCGGCGCGATAAAACCCGCCAGCTTACGCAGCTCACCAAAACGCGCCTCAAACTCTTTGCGCCAACCCTCACGGCCCATCTGAAACAGAGCCTCATCGCTCAGGTTGACCAAGGGTCCACGCAGCACGCCATACAAAGGGATCTCGTCCAGGGGATTGACCAGCACCGCGAGCAGCGCCAAAATATCCTTCGTTTCGCGTGCTTCCAGAAACCCTCGTCCACCGCTAATCAGATACGGAATTCCGGCCCGGTCGAAGGCTTGTTCAAAGGGTCCGACAGCCCCAAAGGTGCGAACCAGCACGGCCATATCGCTGAACGCATAGCTTCCGGCGTCGACCCATTCGCGAATCCGCGCCGCAACCAGGCTCGCTTCACAGTCCTGCGCGGAATCTTCGTTGCCGATCGCGTCCGCAGGCGGCCGCCCGACGAACCGTTCCACAAATGGACCCGCCGCTTCATGAAACGTGCCGCGCGCCTGCAACGCTCGCGGTTCGATTCCAGCCTGGCCGTCAAGCATCGCGGACACAGCGCTCAGAATCTCAGGTCGGCTGCGATAGTTATCGGCAAGTTCGTCGATCACCGCCCCGGAGATGCGCAACTGGTTGCGATACTCCGCGAATACTTCGGGATCGGCGTTGCGAAATCCGTAGATCGACTGATTAATGTCGCCCACCGCATACAGCTTCGCGTCCGTGTTGCACAGCAGCTTGATCAAACGCCATTGCGTGCGATTGGTGTCTTGCAGCTCATCCATTAGGACTTGATCGAACCTTGCTGCGACTTCGGAGCGGATGGATTCGTTTGACTCCAGCAGGTCAATGGTGAACTCCCCCAGATCCCCAAAATCGAGCATCCCTTGCTGCCGCTTGCGCGCCCGATATGTCGCGTCCATGCGCTTAAGGGCTTCGTTCAACAGATCGTGCAGATCGGCGTAGCGAAGGCTGATCCACTGCGATTCCAATTGCGGGTTCAAATCGTCCTTCAGTGTCTTGAACGATTCGCGCGCCGGACTGCGCGTCATAAGATGCCCTGCGTTGATGCCTCGCGCGAGGCTCAAGCATTCAAAGTGGCGGTTGGCAACCGGTGCGCCTGACAGTCCCAACATCGCTTGCGCCCATTCGCGCACATTAGCTGTGGCCGCGCGTTGATTGGGAGTGTTGCAGGCAGTCGCGTCCGCCAAAATGGTCCCGAGCATCGCTCGCACGGCAGGCCATACATCTTCGGAGGCGACGGCAGAAGGAAAATGCACGCCGCCCGAAGTGCGCATAGTCTCGTATACGTCCAACAGACTTGCGCAAAGATCCGGTTGTCGGCCATTGTCCTGCGTGGAAAGATCCAACGCCTCCAGCAGACGCCGAAACTCCACAGGCCGTTCTTGGAGTAGCTGATCCAGCGCCTCCTCACCCGCGTCGCGTTGCAGTTGCTTGGCTGACGCAGCTTCCAGAATACTGAACTCCGGCGATAGGCCCGCAGCGATCGCATTCTCGCGCAAGATGCGCGCGCAGAAGCCGTCAATGGTTGAGACCCAGGCACGTTCGATGGATTCACGAAACTCAGACCGATCCGCGAAGCGAGCGACCAGCCTACGCTTGATTTCGATGGCGGCTTTCTCTGTGAACGTGATCGCCAGGATGCGTGCAGGGTTCACCTCTCGCGCCTCGACCAACCACGCGAAGCGTTCCGTCAACACGCGAGTCTTGCCCGAACCCGGACCCGCGACCACGCACACGTCTTGCCCTGAGCGTTCGACGGCGACTCGCTGTTCTGTCGATAGCTTGGCAAATGCGCTGGAACTATCGCTGGCACCCGGATTCATCGCGCGTCTCCGTGAATAGCCACCAACCGCTCGCGCGATTGCGAGGTTTCGATGCGGCAAATATCTTTGAGGTCGCACCACCGGCATTTGATTTTGTCGGTCGGCTCCGGCGCGATTCTGCCGGACAGTACCCCTTGATGCACGACAAGGGCTTGCTCGCGAGCCTGCAGCATCATGCCTTCCAACACATCCGGCGTACACTTGCCTCCGGCCTCAATGCCGGGAGCATCCAAGTGCCAGCCGTCCCACGTGACGCCCTTCTTCAACCCGCAGAACAGCATACCGATGGGGTCCAGGCCGAACGCTTCGCGCGCGGCCAACATGTACAATCCAGCCTGCACCATGTTGCCATCGGCGCTCTCTTCAATGCGTTCGCGGATCTTGGACCCTGCGCTGTATTTGTAATCTATGACTAACGCCGGGGTCCGCTCACTTGCGATCGCCGCATTTATGTCAACGCGGTCGATGATACCTCGGATGGAGAGGGCGTCCGTCAGCGGCATCTCAAAGAAAAGTTCCACGCGGCGCGAAGGGTAGCCTGGCATGCTGTCATCTTCCAGGAAGGCCTGAAAGTGGCGTCGCAGTTCAAGACGCACGGCCTCGGTTCGATACCCATCTGGCACTTGAGCCTGGGCGCATTCATCATTGAAGATCTGATCCAGGATCGCCGAGCCCAACAACGGACGTTCACTCCATTCCGCCAATGCGCGATGCAGAATGCTGCCTTGCAGCAGGATATCCAAACGGTCGCGCGGCGCTGGCGGGCGCTCCCTTAACCGTAGTGTCTTTTCTGCAAAGAACTGAAATGGACATTGTAAGAAGCGTTCGATCGAAGTCGCGCTTAAGGTCTTGTGCGCTGTTGCAAGCTTTTGGCGTAGGCTCGGGTCCGCGATCCGTGGCTGAAGTGAGTCGACCTTGCTTGCAGTTGCCTTGAAACCGGGCCGCACCTGTATGGCGCAATCTTCGGTAGCGTTCGTTGCACCTTGCAAAAAGAATGACGGCAAGGTTGGATCACCGGCTTCGTTGAACTTCGGATAACTGAGTACCGTCTCAACCGTTGCCCGCGTTGTCGCGACGTCAAACAGATACTGTTCTTCCCGCTCATGATCGGCTGCAGTGTCCAGACCAGCTCGACGTAGCACATCGTCGCCGATGATTGGATTCTCGCTGTGATACTGAGGGAAATGGCGCTCGGTCATGCCGCACACGAAGACGATAGGTAACTCCCATTGGCGAGCTTCGTAAGCGTCCATCACGTGGACGACATTGCGGCGCAGGTCGAGAACACGCAACGGCTCCAGACTGAGTGTGGTCGAAACCTGATTCCAGAATGCCTTCAAATCGCATCGACCGTGACTTGAACCCAGCGCTTCGGCCGAGCTTTGTAGAGCATCTTTGAAGGACTGAAGTGCGACTGCGGTGGATCGCCACATTTGCACCTGATCAAGAGTCGCATCGTCGGCCACAACAGGCGAGGGGATCAGTGCGGTTAGGGTCAGTAAGCGCCCGGCCCAGGCCGCGGGTTCCATACGTTCGGTCCTTAGTGCAGTCAGCGGTTCCAATTGTTGAAGAATCTCATGCGGCACTGAGGCATCCTTCGTCAGAAACCGTTCGGATGGCTTCTGTCCGCGCTTCCTTCTGTGATGTTTGAGGTGATGTTGGCTGAAGTAATCTTCGCCCGATGGCAGACCCTTGCCAGGCAACCGCTCCCGCAGCGCGAAGTCGAATTCGTCGCCTTTCTCTGTGGTCCCGAGTCCCGATACCGGCATCCGCAATCCTGACAGCAGAGAGTCTAGATCCCAATTCGCCAACAACGACTGCATCACGGTTGATAGATATTGGATGGCAGGATGACGTGCCGCTGGGTCAGTGAAATAAGATCGCGAAGGGATACCGAAGCGGGCGAGCGTTGTCTCCACTAGCGGCCCATAGGGATCGCGCGCGCGAAGGATGACCGCCATTTCGCGAAACGGACGGCCCTGTTGAGCATGCACAAGAATGCGACGTGCGATTTCCTCCACCTCGCGTTCAATGTTCAGGGACGCGAAGGTTGTGGTTTGACGCATGCCCGTTACAGAGCCGCGACCAGAGGGAGCGGTTGTAGCCCGGTCCTCAAATCCAGCTGAAAGCAATCGACCTCGTGCGAGTTCGGCACCGAACCAGGTAGGCAACGCCACCGCGACAGTATCCAATTCCTGGGTGCGATCCCCGAGGGCGAGAATCAGCGCGACCTCACCTTCTGAGAGTTTCGCGAACCCGTCGATGAATAGTCGCGATGGAAGGTCCCCGTGGCTCTCTTCAATTCGTTTGGCTACCGCATGCAGACGCGCATGACGGGCGGCCATGACTCGCGTGGTGAGCTCCGCTTCAACTTCGCGAAACAGGTTAGCGACTGAGATTACCAACGCGTGATGGGCTGAGGCTTTCCCGGCAATCGCGTGTTGCAAGCGCTGCGCAGATGCCTCCGCGAACAAGCGTGTCAATCCCCCTAACAGTCCGGGATCTTGCGCGATGCTGCTGAACTGGCGCGGCTTCTGTCGCTCCAGTGCGCAGCTCAGCAGATAGTGAACCAGGGGGATCGGAGCCGCCGCCATCGGCGCGTGCGCATCCAGGAACTGAGCCAACGTCTGAATGGATTGGGGTCGCAGCGCGAACCCGGACCGCGTTAGCGTATGCCGGTAGTGATCCGCCATAGTGGCGGTCGGGACCAGAATCAGCGTCGGGCCTTGCTCAAGAAATCGGCGGGCGGTGTCCGGATGGAACTGGGGTTCGGATGGAGAAGCGGAAAGGAGAAGCTTCAAGACTCAACCAGAATAGCGCTAGTAGGAGGCGGATAGATCCGCCTCAACCGAAGAGAGAATGATTACTGGCCTGGAACCCGGGGAGCCTGCGGAAGAATCGACCCTGCGGCCGTCATCTGTTCAAACTTCGCCTTCTGATCGGCGTTCAGGATTTCCAGGATTCGTTCTTTTCCCGTGGAGCGAAGATCTTCAATCTGTTCGCGCAAGCGGAGGTCTTCGATTTGCGCCTGGACGCTATCGAAATACTGGTTATAGTCTTTGATGATCGCTGAGATTTTCGTGGTCTGATCCGCCGAAAGATTCAGGCGCTCGCGAAACTGTTCCACAGCTGCCGCAGCCCGAGCCTCAGGCGTCGCGTTGGCAGGCAGGGTGTATGCAGGAACTGAAGTTTCGACCGAAGGGCCATGCAACCATGTATGCAACCCGTAGCGCATAGCCAGCATGCCGGTGCCAACACCAACCGCGAATACTAAAAATAGCGTCCAAACCACTCGCCCGTTTGCCTGCGGCATATTTTATCGATCCCGATAGGTGACCAGGCTCATGAATACGTCGTCACCACTGGGCGCGGTACTGGCTAAAGCCGTGTGCGAGTAAGGAGTGGCGGCAAACACCTCGCCAGCAAAATCGGAGGTTGGCAGCAACTGGAGGGTTCCAGCCGTCGCTTCCTGAGCCGGGGCGCGACCGAATCCCAGGGCTTCAGTAGAAACAACGTAGCCCATCATCAACATCGCGACCGCCAGAGAAGCTGTGGCGAGCCGTCGGCCAAACAGAGAATCGAAGAACAGATTCCAAACTGAAACCGGGCGCTGGGCTTCGATCCGCTCCATCACGCGCGCGTAGAACCCGGGGGCTGGCTCCATTGCATCGGTACCGCGAAGCGTCATCGGTACCGCAAGCGCAACACCAAACAAGTTGCTGTGATCCCGCATAGCATCCACCATCTCGCGGCAGTCTGCACACTGCGCCAGATGTTGGGTAGCTGGATGATCGGACGCGAGATCTGGCTTTGCTAAGACCGCTTCCAGGTGATCCACAATCAGCGAATGCATTTGCTTCCTTCCGTCCAGTTCCGAAACCTTCAAATCCGTTGCGCTACGCTGGCGCAGGTCATGTGTATATCAGGCTGTGTATATTTGCGCGTGTATATTACGCTCTGTACATTATGCTACTTCGCGAAGAGCGCTGGGCCTTTACCAAACCGCTGCGCCGCCTTCAATAACTTTTGCCGGGTCCTGAACAACTTCACCTTGATGGTGTTCTCGTTCATACCGGTTAGCTGGGCCAACTCTTCCACCGAGTGACCCTCGACTTCTTTCAGCAAAATCAGGTTCCGGTCGTCCGGCGACAGCTTGGAGAGAAGCTTCAACGCAAGATCCCGATTTGCCAGACGTTCATCGGCTGGTAAGGCATGATCGACAGCCGGGTCGGTCGCCTCCATATGCTTGGCGTCTTCCTGGCTGAAATCGCTCTCATAAACCAGCTTGCGGACCTTCTTCTTCCGCAGGTAATCGTAGCACTCGTTGACGGTGATTTTGTACATCCAGGTCAACAAGGAACTTCGGAAATCGAAATTCCCGATGGACAGGTACACTTTCGTAAATACCTGTTGGGAAATGTCCTCTGCGTCGTTGTGATTGCGGAGGATGCCGTAGATGATCGAGAAGACCTTAGACTGATTGCGCTCCACGATTTCGCGGAACGCCATCTCGTCACCCGCCTGAACACGGCGGACGAGCGCAGCTTCGGGGCTGTTATTGTGGTCCACGCGTATTCTGGTCCGCAGTTTGGCTTCCGCCGCGACCAGGTCCCCGGATCCCTGCGGACCCTTAAGGTTCTGATCCCGGGCGGGTTGTCCGATTAAGGACGGAAATCGTAACACACCGGATAGAGTCGCCATGACACCGGTACGACGCGTCCGGCGAGTCCCCGGTTTCAAGTGTTTTGCTCAGGATATGACTTAACATACCAGATCTTCAAGCCCAAAACCGTCGCTTTCTACTCTTGGGAAGGCCTGCGGCCGACCTCACTTATCTGCTCCCTGACGGTCTGGCTCGCACGGCGCTAGTGCAATTTCTCGCGCAACAGTTCTGCTACGTCGCTGATCTTTTCGTCCATCACTCT
>JBDTUY010000250.1:0-7503 GCA_040007495.1 Acidobacteriota bacterium
ATATTGCTTCCTCTTTCCCCGGATCCAGCACGCACCGATTTATCTTCTGTCGATGTTCCGTTCACGAATTCATTCCACTTCTTCGCCGCAGATGGTGAGTCGGCTTCCCTTCACCACCACAGTTGATCGGACTGGATCTTTTCGCAGGGGCCGGAGGCATGTCCATCGGTGCTCCGATGAGCGGCGTGCGCGTGGTAAAGGCCATTGAAGGAAACGTGCACGCAGACGCTACATACGCGAAGAATCATTCTTCCGTTAAAGTTCTAACAAAGCGTGTCGAACACGTTTCGAAATCGGACCTACGCGGGCTAACAACGCGGGACAATCCGTTAGTAGTTTTTGGCGGGCCGCCGTGCCGGGGATTCTCCACTTCGAATCAGCGGACTCGGACGTCTCAAAATCCAGACAATTGGCTTTTCCTTGAGTACCTTCGAACCGTAGAACTGGTGACGCCGGATTGGGTCGTCTTCGAGAACGTAACCGGTATCCTCCATACGGAAAAAGGCCGTTTCGCGGAAGAAGTCGCTAAACGCCTGACAGATCAGGGCTACTTTGTTACCCGGTGGGTTTTGAATGCTGCTCACTACGGAGTTCCTCAACGCCGGAACCGAGTATTCTTTGTGGGCAGTAGAGACGGGACTTCCTTAGAGGAACCCGCGCTCATGTTCAGCGCACCGTTTCCGGTTGGACCCGGATCTGTTTACGGACGGGATGATGAATAGCAGAAAGAAATGGGGGATGAGCTTTTCGCCAAAGTGGAACTGCACTGCCAAGAAACGAAAGCCGGAAAGATCTTACCCATATACGATCTGGTCAAGCAGACACTGGCACACTTGCGAAGCGCAGATCTGGGGTGTACCTCCGATGGTCATTGTTACGCGTTAGTAAAGAGCGATATCGATGACGAATCATCGCTGCGCGCAACGCTCGCACGTGCTGTAAAGACCCCGGATGTTCAGTCGCCGCCGAACCTCGCGCGGTCATTGGACAACTCGGGAATCGAAGTGAATTCAATCCGCCCGCTCACGCTCGGCGTCGCTCGAAACATGAAAGCGCATCTGGAAAGACGCGTTCACGCATCCTGCTCTGGTGTCATTCTAGCCCTATTGCCGCTAGCGCTATGCGCAACGTGAATCCACTTTTCGTCATGGTGGGTGGTGTCGGCCTGCTGATCCTCTTGCTCCATGAGCGAGCCTGGTTCGTCGCCGTCCTCATCGTCTTTCTGATCGTAGTCGTCGCGCAAGTCGTCGGCTTCGCCCGATCCACATACACCAGCAACCGCACATCCGCCTCGGTGTACCGCGCCGCAAAGCGACGTCGCCGATACACCGGCATCGGCACGGCTCCCCGCACCTGATACTGCCCGATCAGCCGCGTCACCTGCGCCCGGCTCATCCCCGTCAGTTTCGCAATATACTGCCGCAGCAGTCCTTTGTCGGCCCGCCCCTGCCGGCCATAACCGTGCCGCCGCCGCGTGCGTTCCACTCAGCCGTACCGCTCGCCCCGATCCTGCCCGGCGAACCGCACCGCTTCCGTCCCTGCCAAAAACGCCCGCATCTGCTCCAGGCTCAACTTCTCGGTTTCGTCCATGCGGAGAATCAATCCCCAGCATCCGCTTCCTCCCATTCAGGCTCATCTTGTATGCGAAACACACCCAACCTTCAGGCTCATCTCGTATGAGGCAAGACTGGGTCTGCCCCATTGTTCGACCGTTCGTATAATACTAGAGGTACGCTGGTGGTGCCGCAACTCGGAATGCCGGTACACCTAAGAGGTAACGATTTCATGAATCTGTTTGAAAAGTTGCGTCAACAAAAACTTGGATCGACGGCTGGAGTCACGCTGACTTTGGTTCTCGGCATATTGATTGGGACAGTTATCAATACGCACTGGGGTCCGGTGGCGGCGCAGAGCGGTGTGACGGACGCCACGCCACTGGTGGTTCCCGCAGTGAGCTCGATTGGTAATGAGTTTTCGCAGTTGGCCAAGAAGCTGGATGCCAGCGTTGTGAACATCACAGTTGAGGTGAAAACCCCCACTGCCGCCATCGCGCAGGATAGCGAATCGCCGCGACTACGCATTCAACCGGTGCCGCCACAGGGCCAAGGCCGGCCGCGCCAAAAAGGCAAGCAGGTACAGCCGCAAGCCCCCGACGACCAGACGCCTGACGAGGGCGATATTCAGGATTACTTGCGTCGTCTGATTCCCGACGGAGCCGATGGTCAGCCGGAGGAACAGAAGCATGAGGCATCCGGCACGGGGTTCATCGTGGACAAGAATGGCTACATCATCACGAACTATCACGTGGTTGAGAATGCCGTTAAGATCAGCGTAAAACTGCACGGCGAATCGACCGAATACCGGGCTCGCGTCATCGGTACCGACTTCGAGTCCGATCTGGCCGTGATCAAGATCGACGCGCATCGTCCCATGCAGCCTGTCAGCATTGCGAACTCCGATTCGGTGCAGGTAGGGGATTGGGCAGTTGCAATCGGGTCGCCATTTGGTCTGGAAGCAACCGTCACAGCGGGCATCGTCAGCGCGACGGGCCGTGGGCAGGATCAACTCTTAAGCAGTGCCCGCGCGTTCCAGAGCTTCATTCAAACCGATGCGGCCATCAATCCGGGCAATAGCGGTGGTCCTTTGCTGAATATTAAGGGCGAAGTGATCGGGGTGAACACCATGATCGCCACCAGCAGCGGCAGTTCGGCGGGCGTAGGCTTCGCACTGCCTGTGAACATGGCGGTGCGCGTGTATAACGACATTATCAAGTACGGTCGCGTGGCTCGCGGATCGTTGGGCGTGAATCTGGCGAACGCGAATCATCCTGAGGCTTTGCTCAAAGCTCTGGGAATCGAACATGGTGCCGTGGTGGAAACCGTAAGAGCTGAGGGTCCGGCGAGTTTGGGCGGCCTGAAACCCAACGATATTGTTACCGGTATTAACGGCAAGCCCATCAAGGACAATCAGAATCTGATTGCAACCGTAGCAGACCTTCCGATTGGAAAACCGGCCACTTTGAACGTCGATCGAGACGGAAAGAAGCTCGATCTGACAGTAACGATACAGGACCGCATCGAGTTGTACAAAGACGACCCTCGGATTGTCGGCACGGGACGTCCCGCGCAGGATCTTGTCACTGCCTCGGTCGCGGCTCCGCAGACCGTGCAATTCGGAATCACGATCCGCAGTTCCGTGACCGACTTTGAGAGCAAGCTCGTGCCGAGCGGCCGGGGCGTGGTTATCAAGACCGTCGAAACAGGATCGTTTGCCGAGCAGGTCGGTCTGGCGGACAACGATATCATCGACTCCATCAATCGCAAGCCTGTCAGCTCCATCGAGGATATTCGCAAAGTCCAGAGCCAGCTGAAGCCGGGCGATGCTGTAGCATTTCACGTGGTCCGTCCGGCCCCGGCCAATGCGCGTCGGCGTCAGGCGGATCCGGAACAGTTGTACTTGACGGATTATCTGCCCAGTAACTAGGGGCGCATACCGAAAACAGAGGTGAAAATGGTGCAGCGGCCGAGGATTTACGTGAGTTTTAAAACAATTGCCATCTGGGCAAGCGTGGCGCTATTCGCATTCGTTTCCGACGAACCGTTTACGGCACTCCATGCTGCTACTTCGGCGTCTACTTCAGTCACAGCCTCGGCAAAATCCAAGGCCAAACCCTCCGCAGCCAAATCCACCGCCAAATCCACCACCGCACCAGCTAAGAAGGTGACCGCCAATACAAAAGCCTCTACCGCTGCCAAAGCGACCAAGCAGGTGGCTAAAAAACCGGCGGGGGTTCAGGCGAAAACAGCAGCCTCCAAACCAGCGGCCGTTCAAACGAAGTCGCCGGCCACTCCGGCAAAACCAACGGCAACTCAGGCTAAATCCGGAAAGCGGAACGGCAAGCAAACGGCAAAGGCCGCGCCGTCCCGTCCCCGTTCGGTTCAGCAACAACAGCCGAGTTCCGAGCGCTATCAGGAAATTCAGCAGGCTTTGGTCGACCGCGGGTATTTAAGTGGTCCCGCAGACGGCAATTGGGGAAGCGATTCCGTCGGTGGTTTAAAGCGATTTCAGGCCGACCAGAGCTTGACCCCCGATGGTAAGCTGACAGCGCTTTCGCTGACGGCGCTGGGTTTGGGTCCGCGTCGTCAAGTCCAGTCCGTGGCTCCCATCCAGACATCCACGGCCCAGCCGAGCTCATCTCCAATCGTTCCGTTGGATTAGATTTCAGCCTGCGTTAGTTCTTAGCGAAGTACAGAGCGGCGGCCCGTTCCATCTCTGGCTTTGTCATCAAGGCGCCTCGGCCCTCATAGCGTCCGATCGACGTCAGAATATTGCAGATATCGGCTGGATAACACGCACGAAGTTCGGTGCGTCCTTCTCTTAAGCACAGCTTGCGCAGGTACTCCGCGCTATCGGGTTCGGCCTGAATATTGCGAGATTGCACCACACGCTGAAAGATCTGGTCGAAGCTCTGGTGGTCGACGGCCTCGACGTAAATTTTGTTATGGATGCGGCGCAGAAATGCTTCGTCAGCGAGGTCGGACGGTTCCAGGTTGGTTGAAAATACCACCATCGCCTCAAACGGGATCTGGAATTTTACCCCGTAACGCAGCGTCAAATAGTCGACCCGGCGGTCCAAGGGTACGATCCAGCGGTTCAGCAGATCGCGCGGACTCATTAACTGGCGGCCGAAGTCGTCGATTAACAAGATGCCATTATTCGATTTCATTTGAAGCGGAGCGGCATAGATGCCCGAACTCTCATCCAAACGCAGTTCCAGCATGCTGGGAATCAACTCGCCGCCCACCACGATGCAGGGCCGCTTGCACATGATCCAGCGCTGATCCATTTCTTCGTCGACGTTCTCGACCGGCCGGTGCACTACCGGGTCATACACGCTGATGATCTGGTTGTCGACTTCCACGGCATACGGTATCATGATCGCGTCCTGGTAGACGCGCAGCATTCGTTCCGCCAAGCTTGTTTTCCCGTTGCCGGTGGGTCCGTAGACGAAAATCGAAGTTTGAGAGATGATCGCCGGACCCAATTGGTCCAGCATGCGATCCGTCACAATCAGATCTGAGAAAGCCTGCCGCAAGGTGCGGCGGTCCACCGTTACCTTGGCGGCCTGGGCCTTGGTCGCGGCGACGTAATCCTGCAACGATACCGGACAAGCGCCCGCATACTGGGACACCTGCATCCGCTCGCTGGCAAGCTGTTTGCCGGCGGCAGACAGGACGAAGGTGTAGTCGTTGCCGACCATTCCCTTCACCTCCACCAACTGCTGCGCGCGCATGTGCTTGAAGACAGCATCGATAATAGGGACAGCCACCCGAAGCGAGCGGCTCAGGCTGGCCAAACTCGAATAGCCTTCGATGGCCAGCCGCCGCAGAACCAGGTCGAGCAGCAGCCCGTCTGGAATCCCTAAGTCCTTGAATACCTGAGGGATCTGCGGGCGGAATAAGGATCGGGTTGGAGCCAGAGGAACCATGTTCGTAGTCTTTCGGCGGGGCCTGCTGGTTCAGAGCGCAGCGCACCAACCTGTATGCGTATCGGCAGAATCGCCAGGAAGGTTCACTGCACGCCTTACTGCCGAAAAGCGTCATTGTTAGTAAGGTGACGTGTCGCAGGGCGTTGGGGAAAGCTCGGATAGCTCGGTTGGTCTGCTTCTGGCTATCGATTCTGCTCGCCTGGTCCGTTCAGGCCGCGCCTAGCCGCTTGCAGAAGCGGGAAGCGAAAGCCCTGTATTTGGCCGCCCAAAAAGCCGAGTCTCTGGGCGACCGGATGAAGGCGTACCTGCTTTATACGCGGGCTGGCACCTTGGTTCCCAACAATCCGGACTACGCTCGCCAGAAGGCCTTACTGCAAACCGCAGTTGCGCAATCTGTATCGACGATACGCGTTGCGCCTGAGGCAGAGTTGCCGCAATTGCAAACGCCGGCACCTCCATTGAACTCCGACCCGCCCTTGAACTCCGATCCGTCCTCCCCGGCGGATGCCGAACCCGCAGTCTCGCCGAATGTGCAGATGGATGCTGCGGCCAGAGCCGCGAGGCGCATTATCGTCGAAGGGATTTCCCCCACCGAGGCGATCGAAGGGGAGAGAGCCTTGCCCCCTCCGAAGCTGAGGCCATCTTCAGAACGCCACAGCTTCGACCTACAAGGGCCGATCCGGGATGTAATGGATCAGGTCACCAAAGCCTTCGGCATTCACCTGAATTTTGAGGCTGCCTATCAGGTGCCTACAGCGCAACCGGTCAAGCTACAGGTGCAGAATGTGACCCAGACCGAAGCGCTCAGCATCCTGGAAGCGGTCGCCAATTCCTTCTTTGTTCCGGTGAACGATCATGAAGCCTTGGTCTTCCGTGAGACGGCGCAGAATCGTACCGGCAGCGCGCCGTTAATGTCGGTAGCGATTCCGATTCCGGACCGTATGTCGGTGCTGGAGGCGCAGGATATCGCCAGCGGAATCCAGCAGGCGCTCGAAATTCGCAGAGTCGCAGTGGACGCGGGGCGGCGAACCATTTACCTGCGCGATCAGGAGAGCAAGATCATGGCTGCTCGCAAGGTCATCTCGGATCTTGCCAGACCCAAAGGCCAGGTGCAGGTGGAAATTGAGTTGCTATCGGTTTCAAAAAGCTCCGCGCTTTCCTATGGGCTCTCGCTACCAACGTCGATTCCGATTGTCAATTTCAGTTCCGTTTTGCGCAATATTCCCGCTACCATCGCGGGCGTGACCCGCATGGCGACCATCGGTGGGGGTGCGTCATTTCTTGGACTGGGAATCGCGGACGCCACGGCGTTGGCTACCGTCAGTCGAAATGAGGCGGAATCGATCTTGCGAAGTGAACTTGTCACACTCGACGGTCAGCAGGCGACCATGCATATCGGAGACCGGTATCCGGTTGTGACTGCGACCTACACAGATGTGGACGGGCAGGGAAGTGTACCCACCTTCAGCTATTTGGATCTCGGATTGAAACTGACACTGACGCCGACGCTTCACAAGGGCGAGGTCACGATGGTCGTTGAAGCGGAGTACGACGTGCTGGGTCCCAGGGCCCCGAATGGGATTCCTCAGGTTTCCACCCGGAAATACACTGGTACCGTTCGCATTCTGAACGGTGAATGGGCGGTGCTGGCCGGACTCACCACTGTTACGGCAGGGGAAACAAAAAGCGGCATTCCGTTCCTGTCAAAGATACCCGGAATCGGACGTTTCTTCAGGAAGAATACGAAATCCAAAGACACGTCGGAAGTGCTGGTGGTGATGAAGCCCCATTTGGTGATGGATCCACAGTGGGAACGGCCAACCACCATGCTGCGGACAGGGTCGGAGACAGCCCCGGCGTCGGTGTTTTAAAAGGAGGAGTCAGGAGACAGGAGTCAGGAGTCAGAATGCGGGCGATCGAGTAAGCCACAAATGTTTCCTGACTCCTCACTCCTGACTCCTGACTCCTGACTCCTCCAAGGGACCTCCCAATACGCAGCAGCCGCGTCTTCCGGC
>JBDTUY010000251.1:0-7463 GCA_040007495.1 Acidobacteriota bacterium
AACAGATCGTGCCTACATCATCAACGACGGCCGGATTCTCCGCACCGGAACACCCCAGGAACTAGGGCTCGACCCGGAGGTTCGCCGTGTGTACCTGGGTGAAAACTTCAGCCTGCAGCCGCACGCGGGAGATTCACAAACAGACAAGCCCCTCGAAAAGTAGTTGCAATCTGCCTTTCGAATCAATGCGAGCCGCCAAGCATGCGGACAAGGCTAAGGGAGAAGGCACGCAATTGCTGCGGAACCCAGGAACTAGGCAGCCGCGCCCATAGCGGCACGTTCGCCCATCGTGTCGGCGAAGTGCGCAACCACCATCGCCATTTCATCCAGAGCGCGGCGGGCCGCAGTGGGTGAGAGGCTGCCAACGCTTTTAGCGAAGGCGCGGGTGACTTGGTAGTTAAACTTGAGCAGCCGATCTTCAGGATTCAGATCGCCGCACCGTGTCAACAAACCGGAGACAATCTCGTAGTCGCGGTCCAGAGCTTGATGCAGCTTGCTCAGATCGCCAACGCTTGCCGTTCTTAACTCAGCTTGCACTTGCAGGAAGCTCAAACCATTGGCCCGGGCCATTTCACCGGCGTAATCGCGGGTGGTCTTGGCGCTCAGTACCAATAAGCAGGTATAACGAAACCAGTAGCACAACAGCAGGCCGGAGCCCACCGTCAATACCAATGTTGTAATCGTTTCCACCATTTTCTTATCGGTTCCTGATCGCTTTCTAATACGTTAGCTCAACCCAAACTTGGGGCGCTTTTCAGTACATCTCCGATCAGGTCCCTCTACCCGGGTTTATCTGATCAGTGGAGCTATTGGAAGAGTAGCATCGGAACAAGTTCGTGACAAGAGTTTCGAGCCTATCTAAGGTCGCTTTTTCAAGTCCCTAGTGAATTCCGTAGAACCCTTGGAAGTATAGTTTAGTCAATAGTTTAGCCCTCTGCATATGACTGGCGTACACGGTCCAACTGAGGACTAGTACCGTGACGCTGGGCGTCCTACGAAATTCTAGGACAACTGCGTCAAAACGTCATGTTCGGCGATTGTTCGGGGTGCTGCTTCCGATACTCGGCGTAGAGGCCCGCGTACGACGCCTTAATATAGTCGGCAGGCCCGAATCCCAGCGCCAGTGCCGTCCGGTCGATCCACTCAGCCGGTCCTTCCAGTTCCAGAAAGTCGCCCATCACAGTCTGGTCCAAGGTGACGATTCCCGGCTCGCCAGCCAAGGCGAACGTGGTGCGGAACTTTTCGTACCGGAAACCTGGCTGGTAGCCAATCCGCTCCAGAATCGCCTCAAACGCTGCTCCGTCCCCAATCGACGTCTCGATCTCCTCCCGGCTCTTGTGCACCGCCGATCCGTCGGCCTCTGTGAAGCGGGGGCCTTTGAACGTGACAATCCAACGGTCTCCGGCCGAACGCAGGCGCAGCAACTTGCCCGCTGGACGCAGCGGGAAAGCCGGATGATCGTACAACTGATCCACTTCCAACTGGCCTCCCGTGCGAATCGCATAGCCGTGGCTCAGCAACAGGCTTCGCGCTGCATCCGCGCCTCCGGTCCAACGCAGCTTTATCTCGGTTTCAACGCCCATGTCCTCCCATCATACGGCGTCCGTCTCCAAATGAATCGTTTTCTCGCTTCAAGCGCCGCAATGAGCGATAATAACGAAGCGGGCGCGTAGCTCAACTGGATAGAGCATCAGCCTTCGAAGCTGAGGGTTGCAGGTTCGAGCCCTGCCGCGCCCACCATTCATTCGATCTTGGCGTACCTTCAGAGCGCCCATGACACTTGAGCCGTATCGGACGCCAACACCGCTGGCGACTGGGCCGTGTTGGGGGATCGGAATCCGCAAAAACTGGAAGGCGGAATCCAAATCCCGCAGCCGGTTCATGATTTTCATAACCGGCCGTATCGTTATGAGTTCAACAGCATGAATTCAGCCGGGAACTGTTCCCGGCGCGGGTTTTGGAACCCGCCTTCCATCGTGAAATCCGGACTTGTTGCATGAACTGCTGGGACATGGGACTAGATTGATTAGGCTGGCCCTAGCGCTCACCGCGTAATATCCCGCCGCAGAAACAACACATACGCGGCGGCGAATCCCATCACAGTGATCCCTACCAATACAGCCGTGTCACTCACCGAATACGTCTGACCCATCACCAGATCCAGCGGACGAAAGTAGTGGAAGGGCGACAATCGAGCCACCGTTTGCGCGGGTTGCCAGAGCTGGCCAACGTAGTCCAGCAGGAACATTACCAACGCCGCCACGCCGGTTGCCCCACCCGCCGCGCCCCGCCTGTTTGCGGCCGATGCCGCCATCAATGCCAGCGCGCCCCAGCTCAACCCGAGCACGCCCAAACCCGCAGCCAGGCTCGCCACCAAAGCGGCCGATGGCTTCTCCACACTCGCCGGTGCCAACATAGTCAAACCTGCCCAAGTTCCCGCGACCATGAACGCAACGATCACCACTACGGACACCGCAGTGACCAATATGGATCGCGTCACAATCCAGTGCCGCGTCACCGGTCGCGCCAGAATCAGATCCAGGAAGCCGCTCTCAACCTCCAATGCCAATCGCGTGCCAACCGTGATCGCGCACCCCACCACCGCGCCGAGCACCGCCGGCTCAAAATACCCCAGGCTGACGATTCCATTGAATGAGAGAAAGCCTGCCAGTGCGGGTCCCATCAGAGCCCGAACAAAGGGAGGTAGCAGCGCACCCAATTGCGAAAACTGACCCGAATTCTCAAGCGATCGGGCCACTGCGATCAGCACCACTTGAAACAGCGCCAGCAGCACGCCGATCACCAGCACCAGCGTCCGTACGCCCTTTAACGAATGCCACAGCAGGACCCGCTCAGCTGAATACTTCTGTCCGCTCACGCTGCGTCACCCCGATACAGATGCAGCACCACATCTTCGAGCTTGGCCTCGGAGACCTCGATATCTTCGATCGCGATGCCAGGGTTCCGCGACGCTACCTCTCGCAGCAACGTTCCCAGCGGACCCTTCACGCGCAACTTCCATACGCGAGCCGTACGCTCCACCATCTCGCTTCCGTCCGGAAGCGTTTCAAGCGCAGCTACATCGGCCGCAAACGTCAATCGAACCCGTCTCGGAGCCAGATGCCTGCACTCTTCCACCGTGGCCAGCAATACCAGTTCGCCCTTGCGCAGCAGAGCCACTCGATGGCAGACCCGATCCACCTGACTCAGCACATGCGAAGAAAAGAACACCGTGCGCCCGCGCCGCTGAACGTCGACCAATAATTGATAGAACGCCTCCTGCATCACCGGGTCGAGGCCCTCAGTTGGCTCATCCAGGATCAGCAGCCGAGGATCGGCTTGGAACGCTTGAATGATCCCCAGCTTGCGTTTCATGCCGGTGCTGTACTCGCGCACACTGCGCCGCAAGTCACTCTCCGGCAACTCCAGCCGTTCCATCAACTCCGAAGTGTAATGTGGATCAATTGGGTTTCCGTCGGTTGCAGGCGCGTGCAGCCCGCCCAACACATTCAGGACCTCGCGACCGGTTAAATGCGGATACACGCCCATTTCCGAAGGCAGGTATCCGATCAGGCTGCGTGCGTGGATTCCATCGGACTGGCAATCGTGCCCAAAGATCGCGGCAGTCCCCCCGCTAGGTCGTAGCAGGTCCAGCAGCATGCGAATCGTCGTGGTTTTCCCGGCTCCATTCAACCCCAGGAACCCAAGAATCTCCCCCGGTCTGACTTCCAGATCCAGACCCTTGACCGCTGTTAGATTCCCATACCGCTTCACAAGTCCTTGCAGCAGGATCGCCGGAGCAGGAGTGGTCACACTCCGGATTGTACCGGTTCGCCGATGCGCTGTAGCGACTCGATCGTTTGCACCAGCAGTGCACTTTCAATCGGCTTGCTGAGATATCCGTCCATCCCCGCGGCCAGACACTTCTCTTTGTCCCCGACCATCGCATGCGCCGTCAGCGCAATGATCGGCACATGGACGCCAGTCTTTTTCTCCATCTGCCGGATGACGTCGGTAGCTTCAAAGCCTCCCATTTCCGGCATCTGAATATCCATCAGGATCACGTCAAAGTCCCCACGTTTGTATATCGCCACCGCCTCGTGTCCGTTGTTGGCGACAGTAACAGCATGGCCGCGCTTTTTCAGCACGGTGGAACAAAGCACCTGATTGACCTTGTTGTCTTCGGCCAGCAGGACGTGTAGTCCGGTGGCTGGTTTCGTCTGTCTTGCGCCGATGTTGACCGCCAGTTTTGCAAGCGAGGCCGAAAATTCCGGTTCGCAAATCGATTCCAACAACGTACGCAGCTCAGTCTCACCCACCGGCTTCGTCAAACACGCAGCAATCCCAAGCGCAGCATCCGGATCGCGCTGTGCGGTGTTCGCAGTCAACAGAATGGTTAGGCGATCTTTGCTCCATTTGCGGCGAATCCGCGCGCACAACCGGAACCCATCCTCCTCCGGCAGCAACGCGTCGATCAGCGCAATTTCAATGGGTTCACCGGCATCCTCCGCGTTTTGAATTGCCGCCAGCGCGTCCTCCGCATCGGAAACCGCGGTAGTCTTGACCCCCCACGACTTGGTCGTCTTCGCAAGTGTTCCGCGGGTGGTTGCGTTGCCGTTCACGATCAGGACGTTTTTCTGTTTCAGCCTCGCGGAGCGGGCGTCTGTGATTTGTCCCGATTGTTCCGTGCAACTTCGAAAACCCGCAGTGAAGTGGAACGTGCTGCCCCCGCCCGGGCTGCTTTCTACCCACAGTCGTCCTCCGAACAGCCGGGTAAGCTGCCCACAAATCGTGAGACCCAGTCCTGTGCCTCCGTATTGGCGGGTCGTCGATCCATCCGCCTGCGTGAAGGCTTCAAAAATGCACGCTTGCTTTTCCGGCGCGATACCGATCCCGGTATCGCTCACCGTGAAGTGCAGTAGCAACTCCTGGTCCGAACTCAGCGGGGCCTGTCGCTCCAAGTGCGCTCGCAGTACGATCTCCCCTTGCTCGGTAAACTTGATCGCGTTCCCCACCAGATTGACGATGATCTGCTGCAACCGGCCAGGATCTCCTAGCAGCCGATCCGGAATTTCGGCGTGGACGTCGCAGGCAAGTTCCACGCCCTTTTCACCGGCCCGCAAGCCGAGCGGCTTCAGCATCTCCGCCAACTTATCGCGTAAGGAGAATTCGATCGTCTCCAACTCCAGCTTTCCTGCCTCGACTTTAGAGAAATCCAGAATGTCATTGATAATGCCGAGCAGTGACCGTCCTGAGGCCTGCACGATCGAGAGATAAGATCGCTGCTCTTCGTTCAAATCCGTTCCCAGCGTCATCTCCGTCATGCCAAGAATCCCGTTCATGGGCGTGCGGATCTCGTGACTCATGTTGGCCAGGAATTCGCTCTTAGCCCGGTTGGCTTCCTCCGCTTTCTGTTTGGCATCGCCCAACTCCGCATTAATGCGGAGAATCGGATTGGTCACAGCTTTGTGGATGGTGATATTCACCATGACCGCCGCGAAAACTTAGTAATGGCCAACACCAGCAAGGCAAACAGCCGTTGCTTCCGCGATTCTACTCCCAGCCCGATGAGCCGGTTCTTCAAGTCCACCGACGATAGCTCTTTTTGTACCCGTAACTCCGATTTGAGCTCCTCCGTCCGCTTAGCCAGATCCCGCATGCTTCCCTGAATGTCGACCGGGATATGCGAGGCGTTGCGCACGGCAAGGCTGTAGGTTGCGTGCGCATCGCTGAGGAAACGGTCCACTTCCTCAGCCAGTTCGTCCGAGCGCTGCGCACGTTCCGGAGCCAGGCCAGGCAGTCGTCCGGCGGAGCGGCGGCTATTACCTTTCAGGGACTCGGATTGCCCTGGATTCCATAGTCCATGCCTTTCGAGCAGGTTCTTCGCCAGAAAGTATTCTTCGTTCATTCCCCATGGCCGGATCTCTTGAGAAGGTCTACGGCGCCATCACCTTTTACCTTGCGAATCAAACAGCCGTCGAAGCATATCTACGCGACCAGGATGAATTATCCCGCCGATTAGGCGATACCCAATCCGCTCTGCCTGCGGCTCTTGCTGAGAAGCTGACTCTCGCCAAACAAGAAGCCACCCCGAGGTAGCTTGCCAATCCGGTTTCTAGCCGACGCCAATCTGGATCAGGACATCGTCACGGGAGTTTTGCGACGGCATCCAGAAATTGACTTTGAGCTCCCTCAGGGCGTCATCCCAGATCGAATGCCGGATCCGGAAGTCCTCTCACTAGCCGCATCACATGGATCGCGTGCTCGTAACGCACGACGTTCGCACGATGCCGGCACACTTCGGCGAGTCATCCGCTATAACCGCAGTCCCGGACTGATCTTGATTCCAGCCAGCATGCCTATTGGGCAAGCTATTGAGCATCTCTCACTGATCTGGGAGATTTCGGAGCCAGAAGAGTGGACCAATCGATTCCGCCGTCTGTCGGTCTTATGTGAGTAACTCACTTAACCGATTCGATCATCTGGATTTCTTGCTTTAGCAAACCGTTCACCATCTCGCCGAGCGGCACACCCTTTTGCGCTGCTGGTTCCGCGAGATAAGCTTGGACGTCGGCGTCTAAATACACCGGCAGGCGAAGCTCGGCATTGGGCCGATGGAACTTGCTGCGCTCTCCTCCCTGAAATCTCCATAATTCGTCCTCGTAAATCTTGATCTCCGCTTTAGTAGGCCGCCGCGCGGAAATCAACCGAATCCGAACCGCTATCGTTTGTCACCTGTTCAAACGTATGCACTACCAGTATTTAGCTATTGGCGTGTCTTTCCCCAGCGGACCCTCTCCGCTGGGTGCATTTGCGAAGGAAAGTATCTACAGCAAAACTTGCGAGCAGCCGATTTTCATCCATAACCCTCGGACACATCATGCTCAAGATATCCCGTAGCAACAAGACATTCAATCGCCTGGAAAATCCCACATTGGCGGCTGCATCTATCCTGGAACGGACAGACCTCCAAGAGTATATTTTCAATAGTCCGCAGGAATTCTTTGCTGAACTGGGCCAGCAATTGTTTGTGTTAGGGAAAGAGATCCGGCCCTCGGACGCGGTGCAGGACCGTATCGATATCTTGGCCGTCGACAAAGACGGTTTGACGGTGATCATTGAACTTAAGCGCGGCAACGATAAGTTACAACTATTACAATCGATTGCTTACGCAGGAATGGTTTCCCAGTGGAGCGGAGAAGAATTCCACGCTCGTGCGGCAGATAAGATTGACCAGCTAGGTGATTGGCTCGATGTTGAGTTAAACGAGCTGAATCGCCAACAGAGGATTTTGCTCATTGCGGAAGCGTTTGACTACGAGGTGCTGGCGGCTGCGGACTGGCTATACCAGCGATATGACGTCGAGATAGCGTGCGCGCGACTCAGTTTGGCTGTAGACAGGAATACCGGTGCCGAATATCTTTCGTGCACCCAGATATTTCCGACACCTGAATTGGCGGAAC
>JBDTUY010000252.1:0-7438 GCA_040007495.1 Acidobacteriota bacterium
AACACTGCGCCGTCGAAAAGAGCGGAATGACACCACTTTTGTGGCGTACGCACTCATGCGTGTCGCGTCGTGACTCTTCTCGACGCCTGCTGCTGAAAGTTGGACTGACCGTCATTCCGAAGGCATCGACAGGAGTGTCGATGCGGCACGCATAAGTGCGTGCGCCACGAAAGCTACCAAATAAAATCCTTAGCCTGCTCCCGACGCTCGTACCCATCCAAGACGTGCACTACTCTTAGGCGCTTCATCTTGGTTGGCGAGAGTTGCCCTATGGGGACGTATAGAATCTTACGATTAATGTGCGACGCTATCGACCGGAAGATCGACCTGGGAGGTCTTGCCGCTACATAAACTACGAAGCGTTCGGTTGAGTAGTCGAGGCCGGCCATCAACAGGCGCTCGGCTTTGGTTTCTGCGAAATCGTAGTCTGTGTCGGACCAGACGTCATACATGCGGCGTGGGGGGAGCGTCATCAACAGGCCGCCGTATTCGGCTCGGCCGATGCCGGGGCCTACTATGTTGGCGAAGGGCTCGGTTGAATAGAACGCCATGTCGGATTCATTCTGATGCTCGCCCAGCCAGGTGGTTAGATACGGATAGCGATCCTCGTTGCTGTCACGATCCTCATCGAACACGACCACCACGCTGCCTACTTGACCGGCTAAACGATCGGCTTGGCGCACGTAGAGTTTATGTTGATGCCAATTGCGAATGGTCTCGCGGATGTCGATGCCGTCGAGCAGAGACGTAGTGAACGGTTCGACACGAACGCGGTCCTCTGAGAGCAGTGCTTTGGCCTTTTTCTTGAGGAATCGGCCGTATTCTTCGATGACCAAGTCTTCAGGCGGATAGGAACAGATCGCGTTGCCTGAGGTCTGCTTGGCCCATTCCCCTGGGGTCGATTCCTTCTTACGCGGCTTCAGGCCTGTGGGCTTCAAGCGCTGCTTGGGCCGTGGCAGACGCCGCTGAATGCGAAGACGTTTGGTGTTGAGCCAGATCTCGCTACCGCTGAGGCGCACAGTTTCGAGCTCGCAGACGGCCTGTTGCGCGAGATAGCGATTCGCCATCTGCCATACTTCCCAACCGTAGTTGTCGTCGACGATGGAGCGCGCGGCGACTGCCAGATCGTACGCACCGGCGACCAGTTCGCCATTCATGTTGGCGAGGTTGCGAGTGAAGCGGGCCAACATCCGGCGATGCCAGTGGACGATCTTGTCTCCGGTGGACGCGGTGTACTTGTCGGCGGCCTCGCGCAGCAGATCCATTTGGATGCGAGGCTTGTCCAGACGGTCAGCTTCTTCCGTAAAACCGTCGGCCATGCTGATGCGGAAGAATTCATAGCGTTCCTGCAGATATGGATATTCGACAGTAATCTCGGCCAAGCTGTCGGGATGTGGATTCAACAGTTGAACGTCGCTGCTGTGCGATTTCGCGCGACGCGGAGGATCTTGCGGCGTTTCCATTGCGTCCAACAGAGGGTCGAGGAGATTGAGCGAAACGACGACTACCGAGGTTGCGTTGGGGTCGACGCCTTGCAGTTTCCACGCCATGCCTTGGGCGTGTGTGGTGATCTCTTCGGTGCGTTCCTGCGGCCATAGGCGATAGGACTCGACGTAGCGATCGATGCCGATTCGTTGCACGGCGTACGTATCGGGGAACGCGTCATGCAGGTGAGGACGCTCCTGCGAATCCGGCTCCAGAAAAACGATCTCCGCTCCGATCTCTTTCGCGGTGCGCAGGGCTTCTACGAACGGGTCGGCGGGTTCGATAGGGACATAGATGGACCGGATGCCATCGGCGCTTTCTTCGCTATCGGCCTCGTAAAGAATCACCGACAGTTCGGGCAGGCGAAGCAGCGCACCACGATAAGCGTCTTCGAGGAAACCTGGAAGCTCGACCGCAACGGTCGCGGGGCGTTCCTTTAATAGGATTCGCCGCAGGGCCGCTGCGAACTCGACGCGACCGGGCACAACCGGAAAGTACCGGAGCCGCCCGCGTCGCAAACCGCCTAGCTTGATGTCAGATTCTAGGGACATAGCGCAGGGCCTCATCACCCAGCGTTTGCAGGATCGCCGTGTGCATAAGCACTGGGTTCATCGGCATGCCGTCATGCTTCATCTTCATGGCGAAGCGGGCGATGTTGATGCCGTCGCGGGCAGAATAACGTTCGTCGGCTGCGTGCGCCTGCTGCAGAAAATCGGTGACGTAATTCAGGATCTGGTCGTCGCCGAAGGGCAGATTCTCACGCAGGATGGCTAACTCTTCCTGACGTTCCGGAAAATCGATGGTGATTTGCGGCTGCAGGCGCGAGTGAATGTATTCGGGCAGGTCGAAGGTGCTGGCGTCGTCGTTCATGGTCGCAACCATGCGGAATAATGGATGCGCCTTGATCTTGATGCCTGCAACGATCGATTCGACATAGCGGCGATTGTCAAGCAAGGGAGCCAAACTCGCCCAACTCTTCTCGCTCATTCGATTGCCTTCATCCAGGATTGCGATCCCTCCACGCAACATCGCTGTTACCAAAGGCGACGCAACATAGCGGAGCTTGGATGCTCCTTCGATTACCGGCGTGACGAGAAGATCTTCGGGCCGGGTGTCGACGGTCGCTTGAATGATGTAAACCTCGCGACCTAGCCTCTGGGCGGCAGCATAGGCGAGGGTCGTTTTGCCGACGCCTGGTTTGCCGAGCAGGCGCGGATTCATGGGTAAATCTCGCTCATCTATCACCAGCCAGGCGGCCAGCAACTGGCGCATGACTTCATCCTGACCTACCCAATTACCCGTAAGTATATCTGGATGAGCAAGATGCAGAGAAACGCCGTCAACTTCAACGATCATAAGGCTCCCGATTCATTCTCTACACTTTACCAGAGGTGGGCAGAAACCCGAATAGCTTGATATACTTAGAAATTGCTGTTTGGATGTGTAGGTGCCAATGCCTCGTCTGGTTTTGCGGCATTGGGTCTGGCTTGGGAGTCAGTAGTGTTTTTCCACGTTCGAAATCTGGAACAGAAGCCCGTCCCGTTCGATGTGGAGCTTCCCGACACTGGGTCGGCTAACGGGGGGATCGACTTCCTGGAGCCGGATCTGCATCAGAAGGGGCCTTTGCACGCCTCTGGTCAGGCGGCGTTTGTGTTGGGGTCGGAAGAAATCCGGGTAACTGGGCGTCTTAAGGTCACGATGCAGGTGGAGTGTGACCGGTGTCTTGAGCCGGGGTTCCATCCGATCGATTCGGATTTTGAGATGGTGTACCGGCCGGTCGCTGAAGGCTATGGAGAAGAGATCTCCGTGGATGAAAGCGAAGCGGACCTGGGGTTTTATCAGGGCAACGGGATTGAGTTGAACGACGTCCTGCGCGAGTATATTTTGTTGGCGCTGCCGATGCAGCGGCTGTGTAAAGAGGATTGCCAGGGAATTTGCCCGGTGTGCGGTCAGAACCGGAACCTCAATCCGTGTACGTGTGAGGTCAGGCCGACGGACCCTCGTTGGGCGGCCTTAAAGAGTTTGCAGTAGAGAAGAGATTGAAGCGCACAGCCTACGCGTTGTGCGGTTTGAGATTACGAGCTCACAGCGACAGCGTTGTGAGCGGTTAAGAAAGAAGATACACGATGCCTAATCCGAAACGACGTCACTCCAAGCGCCGCACCTCGACCCGCCGCGCGCATGACCACCTGACCCGCGCGATCACCTCTGAGTGCCCGAGCTGCCATGAGCGTACCCTGCCCCATCGCGTCTGCGTCAAGTGCGGCAAGTACAAGGGCCGAGAAGTAATCGAAGTAGCAGCTGAGTAATTAGTAGGCAACTAGTTCGAAGCAAGGCAGTTTGACCAAGTTGCATTCTATATCCATTTCGTCTCTTCGAAAACCATACAGCGGCCGCCCATGTTGACAATCGCGGTTGACGCCATGGGTGGCGACCACGCCCCTACATCTGAAGTCAAAGGTGCGATTGAGGCTGTGCAGTCGCTGCCGGTGCGGGTCCTTTTAGTCGGCCAAGAAGCGGTGATTCGCGCTGAACTGGATAAGTATCCCGAGGCGCGACCCTACCTCGGAACCCTCCCCCGGATTGAGATTCATCACGCCAGCGAGTTCATCACAATGGAGGAGGCAGCTGCCAAAGCTGTCCGCTCCAAGAAGGATTCGTCCATTCGCGTCGCTTGCCGTCTGGTGCGCGACGACATAGCCCAGGGTTGTGTTTCCGCCGGTAATACCGGAGCAGTCATGGCCACGGCCAAGATGGTTCACGGGATGATCCGCGGCGTTCATCGTCCGGCGCTGGCTTCCGCCCTACCCACTCTCACTGGAAATCCCGTCGTATTGCTGGACGTTGGTGCCAATGTCGATTCCTCGGCCCTGATGCTGGCTCAGTTTGCGGTGATGGGCGAGATCTATTCGCGGGCGATTTTCAAAACCGTCACGCCTCGTGTTGGACTGCTCTCCATCGGCGAAGAGGACCATAAAGGCAACGACCTGACCAAGGCCGTGCATCCCTTGCTAAAAAACCTGCCGATCCAGTTTATCGGCAACGTCGAGGGTCGCGACATTTACCGAGGCAGCGCGGACGTCGTGGTGTGCGACGGATTCATCGGCAACGTAGCACTCAAAGTGAGTGAAGGAATCGTTGAGATGATCAAGGCTATGTTGAAGGAATCGTTAAGCGCGACCTTCACTCGCAAGATTGGTTATGCGTTATCGAAAGACGCCTACACCGACTTCCGCAAGCGCATCGATTACTCCGAATACGGCGGGGTGCCGCTTCTAGGCGTCAAGGGCGCGACCATTATCTGTCACGGTCGATCCAATGCGAATGCGATTAAGAACGCGATCCGGGTAGCAGCGGAATTCGCAGAGGCTCGCGTCAATGAGAGAATAGAAGCAGAGTTGGATGGGCGCAACGCCGATTCACCCACGGGAATTCAGCAAGCGGCAATGTGATGGTAATTTCTATGCGACAGGCCATTTACAAGCTGTTGTGGTTGCTGGTCGCTAGTGCCCTATGTGTTTCTGGACTGTACGCAGAAAAGCTGGACCCCGTCCAATGGACACTGACGCCGGAGTCTAAAACCATCCCGCCGGGGACGACCGTTCCTTTCAAGTTATCCGCGACCATCGAACCCGGCTGGCACATCTATTCGCTGACCATTCCCAAGGGCGGTCCGATCGCAACAACAGTTAAGCTTGCGGAGAATCCAGCAGTCGCTTCTTTCCAGGTTTATCAGCCACTTCCTGAACGAAAGCTCGACAAAACGATTGATCTCGACACAGAGATGTACGAGAATGCCGTAACGCTTTGGATCCCCGTGAAGTTGGCGGGCGATGCGAAGCTCGGCGACCTTGAGATTGAGGCCGACGTTCATTACGCCGTCTGTGACGACCGCCAGTGTTTGCCGCCCAAGACAAAGAAGCCCACCGCGACCATTAAGGTTGACCCCGCCGCTCCTTTGGCAGCTGGATTCGTGGTCCCCCCTGATTACACTGACATCTCCGATCCGGTAGCGGTCCAGTTGGCGACCCAGAAGCTAGCGGCATCCAGTCCAGTGTCCAACGGCTCGGGCAATGGCTCAAGTGTGCCAAGCTCGACGGACGGCTTAGGCGCATTCGCGCTTACTGCGTTCGGTTTTGGGCTCGCGTCGATCCTAACACCTTGTGTCTTTCCGATGATCCCGATCACGGTTTCCTTCTTCCTGAACCAGCGCGGAGGCATAGTGCAAGCTGCCGTATTCTGTCTGGGCATCATAGGACTGTTCTGCGGTTTAGGCCTGGGCGTCACCGCACTACTAGGACCATTTGGTGTTAGTGCAATGAGTTCAAATCCATGGGTTAACGCATTCATCGCATTGATATTTTGCGGATTCGCCCTCAGTTTGCTTGGTGCGTTTGAAATCACGCTGCCCACCAGCCTACTGACTAAAATGGACGGAGCATCGAGGCGCGGAGGGTACCTGGGAACGTTGCTGATGGGACTGACTTTCTCGCTAACCTCATTCGCCTGCGTCGGACCATTCGTGGGTCCTCTGCTGGTTGCCTCGGCGCAGACCAGTAGATTGCAGCCTGTGATCGGGATGGCCGGATTCGCCACGGGCTTAGCGTCACCGTTCTTTTTCCTAGCTGCATTCCCGGCTTACTTGTCCAAGCTTCCGCGATCAGGCTCGTGGATGGTGCGCGTAAAAGTCGTGATGGGCTTTATACTTTTGGCGGTGATGTTCAAGTACCTAAGCAATATCGATCAGGTGCTGCAAACGGGCTACCTGACCCGCGAACGCTTTCTGGCGGCCTGGGTAGTTCTGTTTGCGATGGCCGGATTATATCTGTTGGGTTTGCTGAGATTGGAAGGGATCGATCCGGCCGAGACACTGGGGGTTCCCCGCCTATTGATAGGAAGTTGTCTGTTGATCTTCTCCATCAGCCTGGTGCCAGGAATGTTCGGAGCATCACTCGGCGAACTGGAGGCGTTTGTTCCGGTGGTTACCCAAACGTCCAGCATAGGCGGCAAGAGCACGGGACCGGCGTGGATGAAGGACCAGCTTCGCCAGGCTCTGGATTTGGCTAAGGAGCAGAACAAGCTGGTGCTGGTGAACTTCACTGGCTACGCATGCAGCAATTGTCACTGGATGAAGGCGAATATGTTTACCAAGCCGGAGATCGCTTCCGCGCTCAACGAGTTTGTGTTGGTCGAGCTGTACACGGATGGCGAAGACGCTTCGTCGGCAGAGAATCAGCGCTTGGAAGACGAGAAATTCCAAACCGTGGCGAACCCGTTCTACGTCCTGATGGATTCCGAACAGCATGTGGTCAAGACCTTCCCGGGATCTACTCGCAACGTGAAGGAGTACTTATCCTTCTTGGAGTCGGCGTTGACATCGGCCCCAAAACCCGCAGGCCCCCAAGCGTCAACCACCCAACCCGCGATCTGAGTAGTTGAGAATCATCCGTGCGCGACCTGCTTATCAGACACTTTTCGAAGTCAAGAAATACTCATCCAGCATCCTGGGGGGGCGGGCCCCTAGTCCCGCAGCCAGCCCATTGGCTGGCTGCTAGCTTTGTCCAAAACAGACCAGCCGAGGCAAGGGCCTCGGCGCGGGACAAGGGTCCCGCCCCCCTGAATTCCCGGCCCCTTAGGTTCTCTACCTATCTCACTACTTGCTTATTGCTCGCAGCCACTGGGATCCTTGCGCAGGCCCAGAACCCAATCAAGGGTTTCGCGCCCGCCGCGTGGCCCGCTGAGCACGAGTTGGAACAACAGGCCCAAGCACTGCCGGAGGCGACCTATCTCCACACCTATATGGAGAAGATGGCCTCAGCCCCGCATCATGCCGGATCTCCCGGTTCCAAAGCCGTCGCCGACTACCTTCTGAAACTGATGAAGAGTTGGGATCTGGATGCCCGGATCGAATCATTTGAGGCGCTCCTTCCCTACCCGACCATTCGTCTGGTGG
>JBDTUY010000253.1:0-7433 GCA_040007495.1 Acidobacteriota bacterium
CCGTTGCAAGGAAAGTGCCCGCGTATCTCCCACACAATCCGCCTTAGGTGGGCTAATATCCGGCCCACCCGAGGTGGCGCGAGCACTTGCTTGCCATGTTGGCAATTGTGCCAACACTTGTCGGATAACGTGTTCTCCGCTTGAGCATCGGCAAAATTGCCGACGTTACACCTAATGCTTCAAATCGGCCGACCAATTGAGCACCACCGTGATCGGAGCTTGCGCCGGACCCTGAACTTGGCAGGGGGGAACCGCCATCACGAATCGCTTGCCATCGCCGGTCATGCCCCAACCGTTGCCCGCGCGTTGGAGTATTTGCTTCGGGGTGCCCATCTGAAATGCGGGGCCGGTGCCATTTACCGTCACTCCCATGATGGGACCATTGCCCGACGCTGCGAACACAATTTCCTTGCCGTCGCTGGTCCACTTGGGTGTGGCCGACGCGGACCCGTCCTTGGTGACCTGCCATTTTCCCTCACCCACCTTAGGTCCAGATGCATCGAACGGTCGGATATAGATCTCGGCCCGGCCGGATTCTTCGGAAACATAGGCAAGCCAGCGCCCGCCGGGCGAGAAGCTGCCATAGCCTTCGTTAAACTTCGTGCCCAGCAGCAGAACCGCCTTACGCTCGCCTTCCAGTGAAAGTGTCCAGAGATCTGTGGACTGCCCCGTATTTTGGTAGTACAGCAGGAAGCGGCCATCGCGGGACCAATGGGTGGGTGTCACGGTCCCGCCCTTTGTGTTCAGCAATTCTTTCTCGTCGCCGGAGCCATTGGCCGATTTTTCGTAGAGCGGGTCCCGTCGCGGTCGTACCAAGTGAGTTAACCATCTCCCGTATTTTGGTTCGTTCCCGTCCGATAGACCAAGACACCGGTTGGCGACACGGAAAAAAGCCCGTTAGCCGAAGCGATTCCCACGTGCTCTGCCACAGGCACTAGTTCGCCCTGCAACTGCAGCTTGCCGGCATCGAAGGGTTGCGTCTTCAAGGTTCCCTCACGCATGAAGAACAGCCGTCGGCACGCGCTCTGAACTCAGTTCCGCCAGCCCGAAATCCAGCACCTTCGCACCGTTCCGGGTAATGATGATGTTGCCAGGTTTCAGGTCGCGATGGATCACACCGTTGACATGCGCGGCAGACAGCGCATCGACGATTTGCACCGCATAGGCCAGAGCTTTGTCCAGTGGCAGTGGGCCGCGTTCCAATAGCTTCGAGAGTAACTCGCCCTCAACAAACTGCATCACCAGATAGTTCGGGCCGACGTCGCGCAATGTGCAGAAATTCGGGTGATTCAGCGAAGAAATTGCTTGGTCTACCCGCTCAAACCGATCATTGAAATCCCGCTATTTCACAACCTGAATCAGCAGCCCATCCGGAGCACCCAGAATCGCAGCCCGCGTTGTCCCTGGCGTCAACGTCTGGATCGCGCCTTCCGCCGATACGACCTTGGTCCCAGACTGATCCATCGCGAGCACTGCCGCATCCACGTCGTTCACCATCAGCCGCAGCACCGCTGCACCCGGGTCCTGCGGACGGATTGCAGCCGAGTCGTTTTTGGTGCCTTTTACCAATAAGATCTCGAATCCATCGGGCAGCTTGACCGTCGTAGGCTTGCTGTCATTCAGGATCGCTTCTTCAATCGGCCGGCAAGTGTGCGCCACCGGTGCACCATCCAGCTTCAGTGCCTTGAACGGACCATTCAGCAGCGCATCCCCACTGACCGTGTAACCGAAGCGCAGATTCACGAAGTTCTTGCCCGCAGGAGCCGTAGCCGCTTGAGCCTTCTGCATCACCACAATCTGAAACCCATCCGGATCTGCGACCGCAATCGCCTTGCCATCGCAGCCCTCTTTCAGCTTCGCTGCCAGCGGCCACTTCGCCGCCGCGAGCCGATCGATCACGGGCTGCAGGTCCACAACGGTCAGCAGCAGCAACGACGCACCCGCCACGCCAAGCGTACGTTTCACCGGCTTGCGGTCCACGCCCTGAAACTCAGCGAGCTCGATTCGCATGGCCACACCCGGCACCTGCGCATTGGCCACACGATACTTACCGCCGATGGCGTTGTACATCCGGATCACGCCTTCTGAGGTCTGCCAATCGCCAGCCGGACGCGGCACGTCCATACCCAGCACGTCTTTGTAAAAATGGACTGATTGATCCAGGTCCGCCACATCGTGGATGAAATTCCCAACGCCCTTCACCAACCCGGCTGCAGCAGGGGGCGAGGCAACCGGAGCCTGCGCGCAACAATCGATGGCAACCGCCAGAACCAATATCGTTTTCCACATAAGCGCTTAATTCTATCCTGCCGCCACCACAATTGCACTCAACGAGAAGCCAGTCCCTTTAGATGTGGCGCGCGATTTATCGAGCACGGGGGCTTCAGCCTCCCACCGAATACTGATAGCGGACCTAAAGCTCCTGAGACTCGCGTACCCTCCTCTGCACTTGAGTTTCCCAGGCAAAAAGCATAAGCTTCGTGAGAGTAAGCGCTGGCCAATCCACAGCGCCGGGAGATTTCCAAATGTCCAAACAGTTCAATCGCGAAGAAGCCTCCCGACGTCGTTTCCTCCAAACCGTCGCAGGCGCAGCTCTTCTGACTGGCGGATCGACTGCGAATGCACAAAACCCTGCTGCGCAAATCGCGGCTGACGACGAGACCATTGTTCTGACCAACGGCAAGATACACACCATTGCCGGTACCGACACGGTCGTCAATACGGTTTCCATTCGCAACCACCGCTTCGTCTCCGTCGGCGGAGCCACGCCCAAGGCAGGCAAAGGCGTCCGCATCATCAATCTCAAAGGGCGCACCGTTGTACCGGGCCTGGTCGAGCCGCACATACACATCGTGAGCCTCGGCAATCGACCCGGCTATCACACGATCCTCGAAAACACGAACTCCATCCGCGAGGTTCAGGACGCCTTAGCCGCACGCCGCAAAGACGCGCCGGCGGGCACATGGATCACTTCGATGGGCGGCTGGCATCCCAATCAATGGAAGGAACGTCGCCATCCGACGATGAAGGAACTGGATGAGGCGGTTCCGGACCATCCGGTTTTACTCTACGAACGCTTCACCGGCCCCGCGGTCACCAACAGTTTGGGCAAAGCGTTCTTCGATGCCGCGGATGCCGCACCCAAAGTGCATCCCGACGTCCTGCCGATAAAGGTCTCCGCCACCGGAGCTATCGCAGCCGCAGGATTCGCAGGCGGTGGACCCTCAGCCTCCGCGCTGTTTTACCTGCGCAGGATGCAGACTTTCGCCGACAAGAAGCGCAGCACGATGGACGCGATGCAGTACGCCGCAAGCGTCGGGCTGACCACGCATCTGGATCAAGTCCTGTTCCCAACTCCCGGGCCTCTGCATCCCAGCCAGATCCTCTCAAATTTGGATCAGTACCACATGTACGATGCGTGGCTGGAACTCCACAAAGAGGACAAGACGATCATCCGCTTGCAGATGAATTTCCTGCAGAATCAAACCGACCCCGCGCTGCCTGAATTGAAGGAGCGTCTGCGCAATCAGTTCCAGTATTTCGGCGACGACATGCTGCAAACCGGGTCCATTGGCGAATGGGCCGCGCCTCTAACCAGCGGAGCAGTATGGCGCGACGCCCAGCGTCTGGTCGCACAGGCCGGTTGGCACAATGAAAACGCCGTCCAGAACCTCGCCGGACTCAAGCAAGTAGTGGATAACTGGGAAGCGCTGAACAAGGAATTCGACATCACCCAGAAACGTTGGACCGTGCATCACGTACCTGAGGTCAACAAGGATCTGTTGGATCGCCTGAAAGCGATGGGCTGTGGCGTCGAGATGGGAGCCTTCCGCTGGGTCACGTCATCCGATCCAAAAGTCGTTGCCGGGCCGCCGTTCCGCACCATCGTTGACCACGGCATCAAGGTCGGTATTCACGGCGACGGCGTCCACATCGCGCCGCTGAATCCGTGGCTGCACATCTACTATGCAGTGACGGGCATCAATTCCCTTGGCGATCAAGTAAACCCTGGCCAACACCTGACGCGCGCCGAAGCCCTGCGCCTGTTCACGCGCGAGAATAGCTGGTTCCTGCGCATGGAGGATAAAATAGGTTCTATTGAGACAGGCAAGCTGGCCGACTTGGCAGTTTTGGACCGCGACTACTTCGCAGTGCCCGAAGCGGAGATCAAGCAGATCCGCTCGGCGATGACCATCGTCAATGGCCGGGTCGTGCATCAGAATGGTTTGGCGTGAAAACTGGTGACTGACACTATTTTCGCGATGAGGCCTTGTTGCAGTGAGACAAAACTATCGCGAAAATAGCTGTCTGTCACCAGTTTTCCGCGATGTCCGGGATTTACATGGTTTTAGGAAGGGGCAAATATGTTCCATAAGCAAATGAAGCAGTCAGTTCGATTTTCTTCGGCGATTGTAAGTGGCGCATTGTTGATCGCTAGCGCCGCATCCGCCCACGCGCAAGCCTTCGCGAACCTCAAGAGCGGATTGATCGACTACTCGCAATCCGCCAACAAGCCTCGCAAGACGTGTGAAGCCATTGGCAAGTTCAAGTCGAAGGAAATCGCCGAAATCAAATCCGCCTCCATCGCTGCCAGTGTCGGCGTACCCGCGCATTGCCGGATCACGGGCGTGATTACGCCGGAAGTAGCCTTTGAAGTCAGCCTGCCCGATAACTGGAACGGTCGCTTCTATATGATCGGCAACGGCGGCCACGCAGGCGAATCGCTGGAGGACGCAGGCCGCGTCTCACAGCGCAACGCCGCTCTCCAAGTCGGCTTCGCCTTCGCGCAGACCAACACCGGCCACGATTCGCGCAAGGAGGTAGGCGCGTCCTTCGTGATGAGCAACGCGCAGAAAGCCATCGATTATGCTTACCGCGCCGTGCACGTCACAGCCATCACCGCGAAGGACATTACGAAGGAGTACTACGGCAAAGCAGTATCGAAATCGTACTGGAACTCCTGCTCCAACGGAGGACGGCAGGGTGCGATGGAAGCGCAGCGCTTCCCCGAAGATTTTGACGGCATCATCGCCAACGCGCCGTGGGTGGACCAAACCGGCTTCACCATTGGGGCCATGTGGAACCAAAAAGCGCTGAGCGCTGCGCCGTTGAACGCCGGCAAGGTCGCCACGTTGGCCGCCAGCGTGATGGCCAAATGTGATGAACTCGACGGTCTGAAAGACAACCTGATCGACGACCCGCGCAAGTGCAATTTCAACGCTGCAGTTGACGTTCCAGCCTGCAAGCCAGGCGCTGACACCAACGATTGCCTAACGCCTGCGCAGGCGGAGGCGATCATGAAGATCTATCAGGGTCCGACCAGCAACGGGAAACCTTTTTTCACCGGCTACATGCCCGGTAGCGAGGCCAACTGGATGGGCGTTCTGGTACCCGCGAACCCCACTGCGAAAGCAGCGGACTTCAATCTTGCCGAGGGCACCATGCGCTACCTGGTACCGACTCCGCCGAAACCCGACTACGACTACATCACCTTCAACTACGATACGGATATTAACCAACTCGATGAATGGAGCAAGAAGGCTGACGCCAAGAACCCGGACCTCTCGAAATTCCGCAAACGCGGCGGCAAGCTGCTAATGACTTACGGCTGGGCCGACCCCATCCTGCAACCCATGATGGGCGTGAAGTACTTTGAGGCGGCGGTCGCTGAGAACGGCGCAGGCACCACAGATTTCTTCCGCCTGTTTATGGTTCCTGGTATGTCGCACTGCGCCGGCGGCATTGGTCCCGACCAGGTGGATCCCGTGACGGCCGTAGTGAATTGGGTAGAAAAAGGCTCCGCACCCTCGTCGCTTATCGCCAGCAAAATCGTAGCCGGCAAGGTGACCCGCACGCGCCCTCTGTGTTCGTATCCGCAAGTAGCTCGCTATTCCGGCGCCGGCAGTATCGACGATGCTTCCAACTTCAGTTGCAGAATGCCTTAAGGACGTGGCGTACGCACTCTTGCGTGCAACGTCGGCAATTGTGCCGACGCTCAAGCGCAGATAAACTAGGCTGCAATCCTAGCGTTCCGCGAAATACTTAACGATATCGCTGCGATCCTTGCGGCTCGCTTTGGCAGCTTCCACCGCCGTTTGTCCGCGCGTGTTCTTCACCATAAGATCAGCGCCGTGTTCCACAAGATACTTAACCACATCAAGTTCGCCTCGAGTGGTGACAGCATGATGCAACGCCGTATCGCCATTCGAGCCGGGAGCATTAATCTTCAGCCCGCTATCCAGGCACACCTGTATCGCCGCCATCACTTCCTGCGGCGTGCCGCGATCCTTGGTCGGCACCGCCATGTTGCCGTCGCGATAGCCGAGTCCAGCGGCCAACAATAACGCGTTATTGCCGTTCGCCATCGCTGCTTTGGCATCCGCCCCGTTCGCCAATAGAACCTTCATCACCGGAACATCCGCTGCCTTGGCTGCGCGCAAAAACGCTGTAGCACCCACGCCCAACGCCGTATCGCCATCGGTGTGCGCTCGCTGAAACTGGACCGCAGTTAGCGCAGCATTCGGCTTCGCACCATGCTTCAGCAACATCTCGACTAACTGCAGCGCCGTTACCTTGGAAGCCGCCGGGATCTCAGGCCGCCCGAACATCCACGGCAGCGAACTCATGTCGACCGCAGCATACAAAGCACCCATGCCAGTCGTATCCGCAAGGTTCGGATCTGCACCATGCTCCAGCAGCATCGCCGCGAAATCGTAATGATAGTTGATGATCGCGAGCACCAGCGCAGTCGTCCCATCCGGATCGACCGCGTTGACCAAAGCCCCACGTTCGATCAGTACAGCACCCGCGCTCATCGCGCCATCGCGAGCCGTATACATCAGCGGCGTCCACTCACCCAGCGAAAGCCTCGTGAGTCCCGCATTGCGCCGCGCGAACTTGGCAGACGCAGACCGCGCGTTCACGTCCGCCCCCGAGTCCAGCAATGTGCGAACCGCAGGCGCCTGATCGCTAGCCGCAGCCCATATCAGCGCCGTCTCGCCATAGAAGCCGTCGCGAGTCTCCACCCGGGCATCCTTGCGCAACAGAGTCTGCAACACCGCGACGTTACCCGTCCGGGCCGCCGTCATCAACGCCGTCTCGCCTTCCGGCAACGCATGATTCACGTTTGCACCCGCCGCGAGCAGCGCGTTAACGATGTCGAGATTGCCCTGCTCCACTGCAAGTGTGAGCGGCGTGACCCCATAGCGATTGGCAGCATCCACAGCAGCATGCTGCGCAAGCAACTGACGAACCACCACCGTATTCTGATTGCGAACTGCATAATGCAAAGGGGTCGTGCCGTCAGGGTCGTTCGCGAATGAAGAAGCAGCAACCAACAGCGCCAGCAGCAGCAATAAAGGGGGGCGGGACCCCAGTCCCGCGCCGAGGCCCCAGCCTCGGCTACATTGGATTGCAGACCTAGCGCTAAATCG
>JBDTUY010000254.1:0-7390 GCA_040007495.1 Acidobacteriota bacterium
TCCTTCAAAGTCCGCGAAACGCCGAGAACCAGATCATCAACGCGCTGCCGCAAGCCGGCAAGCTGATCAACAAAATCGGAACAGATAATGCCAGGTTGCTGGTGGATCATTACTCGGCTGAGCAGGTTCGCGGCTACCTGAATAATTGGGGCACCGTTCAGCTGATTCTGGTTGGAGGCATTCTGCTAATGTGCGTGTTTGCTCCGCGCAAACACTTCATCGCCATCGGGATGACGGCCGGTATGGGTGTGATGGTGTGGCTACAATACTACTTCTACATTCCGGAACTCGAGTTTCTGGGGCGGCAGGCGGATTTTCAATCAGCGGAAGCGGTGGTATCGCTGCAAAAGCAGATTTGGGTGGAATGGCAACTGTTCGGCGGGACGGAAATTGTGAAGCTTGTCATGGGTGGGATTTTTACCAGCTACCTGTTCGCTTCCCAAGCGAGTGCTCCCCCCATGCGGAAACGGCGGCGGAGCAGCAGCGAGCCGGAGTCGGAAGTCGCACAGAGCAAGGGTTAACCGAGTTTAGGCCTTTCGCACAGTCCTCTCCCTGGAATCACGCTTTCCACGGATTTATCAGCCGAATCCCGCATTGCGAAAAGTCTTCGACGTTTCGCGTAACCAAGGTCGCCTGATGCGTCTGAACGATTGCTGCAATCATCGCATCGGCCATCGAAATCGGACGGCCCGCACGTTTACTGTGCGCGACGATTTTGGAATAAGCCTGCGCGGCCGCGGGATCAAAAGGCAAGATGCGTTCAGGGAAGGACTCCAGAAACATTCGGCTCACAGCATCGGATAGGGAGGTTTTCCGTTTTCCCGACGGTAAGAGTTCGACTCCAGCCAGGATTTCCGCCTGCGATACGGCCGTGGTGTAAAGCGAGGATGGCGTCCACTGAGCTAGCCACCCCAATACATTCTTTGACGGATGAGGTTTGATTGGCTCCGAGAGAATGTTTGTATCGAGTACGATCAACGTGCCCGTTTTCCCGGCTTGCTCTGTGTTTTGAGCCAGCCGCTAAAGTCTGGAGGATCGCGCATCGGCTCACGCGCTGGGATATCGAGGTCTATTCCCCCGAGGGGCTCGAAATGCCGCCGGATCTCGTCTACCCAGTTCAACTCCTTACCTGGTGCAGCTGACTTCGTCGGCGCTTGAACGCCTAGCGTCAAGATCTCCCGCGCTTCTTCTTCCATAGATCGTCCATGCTGCGCAGCCCGGACGCGTAATCGTCCCTTGACGGTATCGTCGAGCCTGCGAATCGTGATCGTGGCCATCTGCTAGCAATGATAGCACTGCTAGCAGATGGCCAAGCCGCATCAGTTCTCCGACGGCTTCGCGACGTTATCGATCACAAAGACTTCCGTCCGCTCCTTGGTCGCTTCCCACTTCAAACCCAATTGGTCCAGGAAGGCGGAGAACAGATTGGGCGGAGCGGCGGGATCGTTAGAGGGGGTCGGCACCGTGCGATCATGATCGAAGACTTACGCTCCATCACAAGAGAGATCCATGCCTGCCGCCCATCTACTTACTGAAGCCCGCGTTCATATGCATAGACTGCCTCACCTGTCTGGCGAGGACCTTCCTTCCTGCCTAGAGGAGGCCTACCACTGCCAGGATCAGCTGATTCCGCACCTGCTTGAGCATTTTGGCGGGTCGGTGGTGGGCTACAAGATCGCTTGCACTAACGAAGTCGCGCAGCGGCAACTCAGCGTCAGCCATCCCTTTTTTGGCAGGATGCTGTCGGCCACCAGCTACGACAGTCCGGTCTGCCTGGATCCCTCGCCGTACTTCATGCGGGTGATGGAAGCAGAATTTGCGTTCCGGATGGCTCGCGACCTGCCGCCGATTGGACGCCCGTACACGGTCGAGGAGGCTTCGGAAGCAGTTGAAGGCGTCATGGCGGGAATTGAGATTGTTGACAGCCGCTACGATAGCTGGACCACGGTCGGGACACCGTCGCTGATCGCCGATAATGCCTGCCACGGTGCCTGGGTCCACGGGCCTCTGGTGACCGATTGGAGGCATCTCGATCTTGCCGCCCAGCCGGTCGAATTGTGGATCAACGGGACGCTGAAGGATACGGGGAGCGGTAGGGCGGTGTTGGGTCATCCCTTGAATGCGCTGCTGTGGCTTGCTAATGCTTTGAATGCACGAGGCTTGCAGTTAAAGGTGGGCGACAATGTCACCACCGGCGTCACTACCGACATCTACCTAGCCGGACCCGGCGACCACATTGAGGCGGACTTCGGTCCGGTCGGACGAGTGGTGGTGGATTTTTCCTAATCTCCTCCAGCAACGCGAGCCGCCCGGTCCGCTATTACCTGAGGCTCGCCAACCGATAAGCGCGTTGGGGAACCTTGTTTGACGCCGCCTTCGCCACCCTCTGCGACATCTGGAGCCACGACCGGAGTAACTGCGTTCGGAATTTCCCGTCGATGGCTAATGCCTACGGCCATTCTCCTGATCGGCTGGACTTTGACGGCCTGGTTTTTTACATCGTTAGAGCGCGACCGGAGCCGTTACGATAAGGCTCGTTTTATGGCGATGTCGAATACCGTAACGCGCGAAATCCAGGAACGTTTCATTTTGTATGAAAATGCCCTGCTTGGCGGCGCCGGATACTGGAGTGCGTCATCGGTGCCGATCACATGGCAGGATTGGCGGACCTACGTTGAATCCTTACAAATCGGGGCGCGTTACAAATCGACAGCGGGCATTGCCGTATTGGTGCCGGTGAAATTCTCCGATCGGGATGCATGGATCGCCGAAGAGCGGCGTCGCGGCATACCGGATTTCGATGTTTTCCAGCCAGCAGGAGCCCTTCCGCCCGTCATCGCACCAGACGATTCCTTCGTGGTGGTCGCGGCAGAGCCTTCTACTCAAAATCGGCCCGCGCCGCTCATCGGGCTCGACATGGGTGCCGACGCCAACCGCCGTGAGGCTGCAGAACGGGCGCGAGACACGGGCAACGCCGCTCTTACCAGGCTGATCACCATGTCGGGCACTGCGGGCGGACAAAAAGGATTTGCACTGTTTGTTCCGGTCTATCAGGCCGGTGCCGCGCGGATAACAGTAGAAGAACGACGCGCGGGTCTGCGGGCCTGGGTCTTGTTTGCAATCCGGGCCGACGACTTCTTCCAGACCATTCTTAAGGCCATCGATAACCAGGTCTCGCTAACCGTATTCGACACGAACCGGACCAGCGACTCGGTCAGTTTCTCGCAAGACGGGAATCCCGCCGGACCTTTTGAGCGAACCAAGGATATCGAGTTGGCTGGATCATCCTGGACCCTGGGGTTTTCCAGAGCGGCGCATTTTCCGAACGTCAGTCCCTGGCCTTCCATCTGGGCCGCAGCGTGCGCAGGTTTGTTATCGCTCCTGATGGCCGGCCTTGTGATGAGCCTGCAATCCTCCGGAGCCACTGCGGCAGCTCTGGTGGCGGAACGTACCCGAGACTTGGCCGACGCGGTCGAATCCGCAGATGCAGCGAATCGCGCTAAGTCGGAATTCCTTGCGAACATGAGCCATGAAATCCGGACTCCGATGAATGGCGTTCTGGGTATGACGACATTGTTGTTGGACACACCGCTCGACGAGGATCAGCGCGACTTGGCGGAAACAGCGCACTCCTCCGCCGAGGGATTGTTGAGCCTACTAAACGATATCCTGGATTTTTCCAAGGGCGAGGCCGGCCATATTTCGATCGAACCGCGCCCATTCGACCTGGAGCAATTGATCCACGCCGTAACCGCCCTGCTTGGCCCCAATGCGGCAAGAAACGGTTTGCAATTGAGCACAGTATGGAGCAGTCGTACTCCCAGATTGCTGGTCGGCGACGACGGTCGCATCCGGCAAGTACTGCTGAACCTTGCGGGCAATGCCGTCAAATTCACGCAAACCGGCCAGGTTAGGATCTGCTTATCTTGCCAGGAGGTAACCAGCGGCCGGGCTAGAATCCGGATCGAGGTCACCGATACAGGAATCGGCATTCCAGATGAGATCCAACCTCTTCTGTTCCAGAAATTCACCCAGGCCGACCCGTCCATCACCCGCCGCTTCGGAGGCACGGGACTCGGCTTGGCGATCTCCAAAACCTTGATTGAACTGATGGGCGGTACGATCGGCGTACACAGTAAGTCGGGACAAGGATCGACCTTCTGGTTCGAACTTCCCCTACCCTTGCAGGCTCCGGCGCCGCAGCCGTCAGCGATGCCCGAATTCAGCATGGAAACGTAAGACCATTCGCACCCTGACAATTATTGCTACGTAAGTATCCTTCCATCGCCTTTCACTCAAGCTTTTCGTCCAGAGATCTCCCGTGACCAGAGGCTCGCGGTGCGCTATCATCAATCGCGAGGGATCCTACACATGAATCGCTTCAGAGAAGTGCTGGCGGTTGCCAGCTTATTAACAGCTGCGGCTCCTTTTGCGGCCGCCCATTTCCAATTGCTTGCGCCGGACTCCTGGTTGAGTGAGAGCAAACTTGGCGATCCACAAAAAGTGTGGCCGTGCGGCGGTCCCGCGACGGCGACCAGCGCCGTGACTGGCATGGTGAGCAAAGCTGTCGGCGGGTCGATGCTGCATATCAAGGTACAGGAAACGGTGTACCATCCCGGGCATTATCGAATCGCTTTGGCAGTCAATTCCCGCGATGAGCTTCCAAAAGACCCCGATGTTGTGATGAAGGACGGAGCCAAGGGACCCATGTCGGTTTCGACCGTGATTCAGAGTCCGGTCCAACCGCCGCTGCTGGCCGACGGTTTGTTTGTTCATGGCCTGAAGTCGCCTGAAACCGATTTTGTCACCCAGAAACCGTGGGAAACTGATGTTCGCCTTCCCAACATCACCTGCGCCAAGTGTACGCTGCAGATTGCGCAGTTTATGGCTGAACATGGCCGCAATAAGGACGGCGACTTTACGTATCACCATTGCGCGGATATCACGATTACGGCCGACCCCAGCAAGCCGATCGACAAAGCTTGGCCCGTAAAGAAGTAACTCGTCCGCTCCTCCCTTCCCGGTTCCGGCGTGAGCCTCTGACTCGCGCCGGAATTGCACCCTCCCCACGCCCTAAGTCGTCTAAAGACATAGGTAGAAACCGCCGATATACCTAGCGTGAAGACCTGTGTTCAACGATACGGCTTGGCGGCAGCTCTGGTTCTGGCGCTGCTGGCTCTCACCAGTTGTGAAGAGCCGGGATTCAATGCGGGCCAAGCTGCGGGGATTCTGACAGCTCAACCGGTCAAGCTCGAAGGCGAGCAGGTGCTTATCTCGGATGACCAGATCACATGCGGCGAACAGAAGGACCTTTGGACGGTGAACCGGCAACCGGACGGTGGCGGGAAAGCACAACTTCTGCCGGCCGCCAAAGCACTGCATTTCGATGACGACGTGGTAATGAGTGATCCACTCACTGGGACACCGGCCTGGGTTCAAATCCGGGGAGATTTTCGACTGGCTGCACCCGCAATCCAAAAAATCACCGACGAAGATCCACAGACTAAGATCATTTCGGCGAAGGTAGGGGTGATCATCGACCATCCTTGCTTCGGCCCCATGCCACTGCTCGGCATACACAAGCATCAGTTCACGGCGGCGGCCGATCCGGTCTTCCGTTTCAAACTCACGGACACTTGGAAGGTGGACCAACTGGTCCACTAAGAAGGATCGACCACCTGATCGATTCTGAGCATTCCAGCACGTAAAACAAAAAAGCGCTGCGAGCGACCTTTCCGGTCCACTCCGCAGCGCTTTTTCGTACAAATGGCCGCCTATCCTACAGGCGGCAGATCAGCAGTTCCCGCTCATATACCATCTCCGGCGGCAAGTGATCGTGCAGCATACTGAACAACTCTTCATGCCCCATCACTTCTTTCTTCCATGCCTCGCGGTCGAAGTGCTGCAGTTGGTCGAAGGTTTCCTTGGGGAACGTCATGCCCTTCCACTCGATGTCCTCATAGCGAGGCATCCAGCCAATCGGGGTTTCGCGACCCAGCGCCCTGCCGTTGGAGCGGTCAACGATCCACTTCAACACGCGCATGTTCTCGCCAAAGCCCGGCCAGATGAACTTGCCGTTCTCATCTTTGCGGAACCAGTTGACGTGGAAAATGCGAGGCGTTACAGACAGGTTCCTCTGCATCTGAATCCAATGGCGGAAATAATCGCCCATGTGATAGCCGCAGAATGGGAGCATCGCCATCGGATCGCGGCGCACCTGACCGACAGTGCCTGCAGCAGCGGCCGTCATCTCCGAACCCATGGTTGCACCGGCGTACACGCCAGCCGTCCAGTTGAACGCTTGATATACGAGAGGCATGGTGGTCGCGCGGCGTCCGCCGAACACCATGGCGCTGATCGGCACACCGGTCGGGTCTTCCCACGCCGGATCCATGGTGGGGCACTGCGAGGCAGGCGCGGTGAAGCGCGAGTTCGGATGCGCGGCCTTTGCGCCTGTTTCCTTCCCGATCGCCGGGGTCCACTTATTGCCCTTCCAATCCGTGCATTCGGCGGGTGGCTGATCCGTCATGCCTTCCCACCACACGCCACCTTCCGGCGTCAGCGCGACGTTGGTGAAGATGGTGTTCTTGGACAACGCGGCCATCGCGTTCGGATTGGTGCTGACAGAGGTTCCCGGAGCCACGCCGAAGAATCCAGCTTCCGGATTGATCGCGCGCAGTTGGCCCTTTGCATCCGGCTTGATCCAGGCGATATCATCGCCGACGGTCCACACCTTCCAGCCGTCGAAGCCAGCGGGAGGTACCAGCATGCTGAAGTTGGTTTTGCCACAAGCGCTGGGAAAGGCCGCTGCTACATAGGTCTTCTCACCTTGCTGATTCTCGACGCCGAGGATCAGCATGTGCTCCGCCATCCAACCTTCGTCGCGAGCAATGTTCGATGCGATGCGCAGAGCGAAACACTTCTTGCCCAACAGCGCGTTGCCGCCGTAGCCAGAACCATACGACCAGATCTCGCGAGTTTCCGGGAAATGGACGATGTACTTCTCGTCGTTGCAGGGCCACAGTACGTCTTTTTCGCCCGCGGCCAGCGGCTTGCCGACCGAATGCATACAAGGAACTACGCGCTGATCGGTCTCATCGATCACCTTCAACACCGGACTACCAATGCGCGCCATGATGCGCATATTGACCACAGCATAGGCGGAATCGGTCAGCTGTACGCCAATCTGCGACATGGGCGAACCCACCGGACCCATGCTGAACGGCAGCACGTACATCGTGCGCCCTTTCATGCAGCCCGAGAAGAGATCCTTCATCTTCTTGCGCATTTCAAACGGGTTCATCCAATTGTTGGTCGGACCCGCGTTGTCCTTGGAAAGGGAGCAGATATAGGTCCGCTCCTCAACGCGGGCAACGTCGCTCGCATCCGA
>JBDTUY010000255.1:0-7367 GCA_040007495.1 Acidobacteriota bacterium
GCCGTCAAGAGGTAACAAAGTTTCGATTGGACGGATAAAAATAATCGATTGGACGTTTCAGGCATTCCACCGTAGGCTGGTCGTGGGGAGTCGTTCTCGCGCTTCCTCGAACAATCATTGAAAAATGGGAGGTTTCCTTGTTTAAACGCTACGCGTGTGTCTGTACCCTTATGAGTGTGGCTGCTTTCGGGCAGACGCCCGCCCCGGCACCGGCGGCCGCTCCGGCGCCTGCAGCGGCCCCGGCACCACCTTGGTCAGCAGGCGGCATCGATTTCAGTGGCTTAGTTGACGTGTATGCCGATACGAATTTCAATCACCCGGCATCCGGCAACAACTCTTTGTATAACTTCAATACCAGGTCGGATCAGTTCAGCCTGAACATGATGAAGCTAAGCATGTCGCACACGGCGGACCCGGTGGGTTTCCAGATTGATTTGGGCTTCGGTCGCGCATTCGACATGATCAATGGGGGTGAGCCGGGTGGACCTTCGATCATGCGTAACGTCGAGCAGGCTTATGTTAGCTTGAAGCCGAAGAAGGACTCGGGCTTCCAGTTCGACTTCGGTAAGTTCGTGACAAGCGCTGGCGCGGAAGTCATTGAATCTCACACCAATTGGAATTACTCGCGTTCTCTGTTATTTGGTTGGGCGATTCCCTACTATCACTTCGGTGCCCGCTTGACCGACACCGTCGGTCACTTCACCGGTGGTGTTCAACTGGTCAACGGTTGGAACAACGTTGAAGATAATAATAGTGGCAAAACCATTGGTCTAGTTGGTAACTTTACGGGCAAGAAAGCTTCGTGGTTGAACAATTACTACACGGGGCCGGAAAATGCGGGCACGAATAAGGGTTGGCGCAATCTGTACGACACGACGGTTCTGTTGACGCCCAGTGACAAGTTTAACGCCTATATCAATTTCGATTACGGCATGAACAAGTCGTTCGTCGGCAACGTCGGCTCCACGGCAAAATGGTATGGCATTGCAGTGGCCGCTAAGATCGCTGCGGGTGCCAAAGGTGCCTTTACGCCTCGCGTGGAATGGTTCAAGGACCGCGACGGATTCTCGACGGGTGTGGCTCAGTCGGTAAAAGAACTCACTTTGACCTATGAGTACAAGCTGCCGCAGGGTTTCCTGATGCGCACCGAGTACCGGCATGACTGGTCTAATGTGGCGTTCTTCGATCGTTCCGCGGGCAATGCCAACCGGAAGTTCCAGGACACTCTGACGTTAGGCTTGGTTGTGTTCTTTGGGCCGAAATAGGTCTAACCGATCCGTTTTACCAGCGGTCGCACTTAGCTTAATCCCCGCCGCATTGGGGGGGAGACGGTTCCCCCTGTGCTCGCGGGGAGTGCGACCGCATTTTTTCGTCTGCAGGTTTATAATTGGTCCGAGCAACCTGCACGGTAAATTTGGAGGGGCAGCACGTCCCTCGAAGGGTCCTCAAGAAAAATACATACGACCCATAAAGACATTCTATGGGTTCAGTCATTGCCAAACCGGGTCCCATCGTTGACAATCTATAAATAGTCGAAATTTGGGAATGAGCGGGGGTAGGTTCGGCGTGAAGTTTGGATCACCCCACCCGTAAGCGTTAGCTCAAGCAAGTCTTTTAGAATCACAGTAGAAGCCCCGAGCCAAGGAGATCCATGAGCAACCCTCTGCATAATTTTCTAGAAATGCCGTACGGCGAACTGGAAACCAAGAATCTGGCCGCCAAAGAGCAGCGCATGAAGCGCGTCCCGTTAGACAAGGTTCGCGAAGAGCGACTGAAGTACCTGACCGATGCAAAAGACATCAAAGCCGTAACCCTGATGTTCAGCGACCTGGAAGGCCGCCTGCACATGCTCGATTACGATAAGAAGTTCTTCGTAAAGAGCTGGGACAATCTGACATTCGACGGTTCCTCGATTCGTGGTTTTACCGCGCAGAAGGAAAGCGATCTACGGCTTGGAATCGACTGGCACTCATTCTATTGGGCACCATCGGATTACTTTGGTTCGGGCAAAGTCCTGGTCTTTGGCGAAGTCATCGACAAGGACGGATCTCCGTACGTCGGCGATCTGCGCGGCGTGTTGAAGCAGTTCGCGGGTGAGAAGTTCAAGAAAGACGGTCTGACCCTAAACGCAGCCAACGAAATCGAAGGCTTCTTGTTCAAGGGGCAGGAAGCGGAACGGCATTTCTCGGAAACCGGCAAGTTTGAATACGTCAACACCGGCGGCTACTACCACTGCCTGCCTGGCGATCCTCTGCGTACCTTCATCGACCGCGTGGCCGAAGTGCAGCGCGCGATGGGTTTCCAGAACGAAAAGGATCATCCGGAAGTGGCACCGTCGCAGTTTGAGATCAACTATAGCTACGGTGAAGTCGTCACTGCTGCCGATCAAATCCAGCTGTATAAGTTGATCTGCCGCCAGGTTGCCAACACCATGGGCCTGACTGCCTGCTTCCTTCCGAAGCCGGTCGTCGGCGTCAACGGTAGCGGCATGCATACCAACGTCAGCGTTACCAAGGCAGGCAAGAACCTGTTCTGGGATCCCAAGGGCGAAGAGAAAATCAGTAAGTACGCCTGGGATTTCGTGGATCGCATCCTGACCGTGGGTAATGACCTGTGCCTGGTATTCAACGCCAGCGTCAATGCCTACCGCCGTCTGGACCCGCACTTTGAAGCGCCCAACCAGATCATCGCGTCGGCTGTAGATCGTGGCTCCATGGTTCGCGTCCCGATCGGCAACGAAAAGAGCTCGCGTATCGAAGTGCGTTCGGTAGGTCCGGATGCGAATCCTTACATGACGCTCTACTCGGTGTTCAAGAGCGGTCTGGACGGAGAGATTTCAAAGGTTGCCAACATCCGCACCGCGAAACGCTACCTGCCTGACAATATCTATGACGCTCTCACGCATTTCGAGAAGTCGGCATGGACCAGCCAGATTCTCGGCGAAGATGTGAAGGGACGCTATGCGGACCTGAAGCGTGGTTCTGCGGATCGTTGCGCTCGCGCGTTGGGCACGATCGTGAAGCCGTCGGAAGTGCAGTTCCATCACGAAGTCTACAACCAGCTGCTATGGAATCAGTTCTAATCCAGTAACAGCGAGTTGCCAGTATTGCGGCGGGCGCAGGTTATCTGCTCCCGCCGTTTCTTTTTTCAGGCTAATCTAACAGCACTGTTCTCTTCACACAAATCTCGGTTTCACGGCACTGCGCTTCTGATTTGCCCCCTCGGCTCGCTACAATAGCGCATTGGCATGTCTGCAACCATTCTTCAGATTCATGTATCCCAAGGGGGCATTCCCAAGCGACCGATAGCCATGGGAATTGTTACGTCGCTGGGGCTGGTGGGCGATTCGCATGCGCATCCGCAGATCCATGGTGGACCGCTGAAGGCACTGCTGCTGCTGGCTTCGGAAAGTCTGGAGGAACTGATGCAGCAGGGGTATCCGCTGTACCCTGGCGCGCTGGGAGAGAACATTACCACTCAGGGTCTGGATCGGCGGACGGTTCGACTCGGCCAGCGATACCGGATTGGAGAGATCGAGGTCGAAATTACCAAGGTGCGTCAGCCCTGCGATACCCTGCGGCCGTACGGTGTTGGGATTCAACGCGCGGTTTACGACCCTGAAGTTAAAGCTGGCAACTACGCGTCACCGCGTTGGGGTCTGGCTGGCTTCTATACGTCTGTAGTGCGTCCAGGCACCATTCATCCTGGCGACGCAATTCGATTGATTCAGGAACAGGCCTAGTTCGTCCGATCTGTTTCCTTTTGCCATTCTAATGCAGAGGCTGTTGAAGCTACCGTTGCAGGATCGTGCTGCCGCTGTGCGTGAAGTCTTGACGCTGGAACGTCACTTGACTGAAGACGCCATCGCGTCGCTAGTGCCGCTGTTGTCGACTTCGCCCTCTCCAGAAAACGGTCTTCGCAATTTGTCTCGATTTGCCGAGCAATGGCCCGCCGCTCTGACGCGTATCGCAAATCAGGCCAACGGACTGCGATTTCTGGTAACCGTATTCGCCTATAGCCATTTCCTATCGGAAGAGATCCTGGAACATCCCGCGTGGGCCGATCAGTTAGTGTCAAAGGGCTACCTGGACCATCCGGTGCCCGCCGATCAGTTAGCGGCGCAGTTGGAATCTGAACTCAGCCCCGGTGTTCCATCCCCGCTCGAGTTTGCCCGCTTCCGGCGACGCCACCACTTGCGCATCATGGTCCGCGACGTTTGCTCGATCGCTACCTTGCCGGAGATAACCGGAGAACTGACGGCAGTGGCTGACGCGCTGCTAGAAGTGGCTTATCGGCGTATTCATCAGGTTTTGGTGGAGCGTCATGGCGTGCCGATATCGGCTTCGGGCGAATGCCACTTCGCGGTGATTGCACTGGGGAAGATGGGTGCGGAAGAGCTAAACTACAGCTCCGACATTGACTTGATGTTTTTGTATTCGGAGAACGGCGAAACCACAGGTCCCGAGGTTGTTAGCAATACGCAGTTCTTTAAGCGCGCCGCCAATCAGTTGACTACGATGCTGTCCGCGTTCACAGCGGAAGGCTTGTGTTATCGGGTCGATCTCCGTCTTCGCCCAGATGGAAGTGGCGGAGAAGTATGCATCTCTCTGAACGCGGCGCAGCAGTACTATGCGACGCGCGGACGTGACTGGGAACTACAGATGTTGATCAAGGCCAGGGTTGCGGCCGGGCATCAGGCGACCGGTCGCGCGCTCTTGGAATTCGTAGAGCCGCTGACCTACGCATCCTCCACCGACTTCACTTTGATCGAACAGATGTCAGCCACTCGCGAACGTCTGAATGAAAAGCTGTTGTCCAAGCGCAACCCAAAACCGGGGGCAAGCGACGTCAAGCTGAGCCGAGGAGGGATTCGCGATATTGAGTTCCTAGTGCAATGTTTGCAGCGTCTGCATGGAGGAACCGAGCCATGGGTTCAGCATCGAGGAACACTTTTGGCTCTAGCGCGTTTGCACGACAAAGGCGTGCTGAAAGACACCGAGTACGGTCGGCTGGCGTCGGCCTATCAGTTTTTGCGCAACCTGGAACATCGTTTGCAGTTCGATGAGGACCGACAGACGCACACGCTTCCTGCGGATACGGAAGCGCGTGAATTGGTGGCGAGGCGGATGCCCGGAGGTCTGACCGAAGCAGCGCTCCATGAGGAATTGCAGGGTCATTTTGCAAATGTTCTTACGATCTACGACCGCTTGGTGCATGCACCTGCGGGATCAGACCATGGCGACTCTCCTGCGAAATTGAAGACGGCGGGTGTAATGCCAACGCTCGACCAGCGTGCTCCGGCAATCGCCAAGGCTTTGGCAGAAACGCACTTGGAAAGAGGAGCCAAGCCGTTTGAACATTTCCTGGAACGGATCTCATCGGACACGATCTTGATGGCTCGGCTGGACGCCGATCCGGGTCTGATTGCAGCTGTCCTGGATCTGTTTGAGTACAGCCCACACTTGGGAGAAGAGTTGATTCGCCGCCCCGAACTGATCGACGAAGTGTTGGCGCCGGCCGCCAAATTGATCGTAGAGGAGGCTGTGCCTTCCAATCCCGCTGAGTTGCGGCGATGGTATCGCCGAGGGATCCTGCGCATTGAGGCGACCAGCGTGTGCCAGCGTGAACCGGTATTTGACACGCTAGCGACGACCTCCGACTTGGCCGACGCCGTGATCTCACGAGCGTATGGACTCGCGGTGGAGGAGGTTCAGGCCTCGCATGGTTCCCCAAAATACGTCGCTAACGATCAACTTTTTCTGATCTCTCTCGGTCGTCTCGGTATGCGCGAGTTCGACCTTGGTTCCGATGCCGATCTGACGTTTGTACTCGCCGATAGCGATGCGCATCACCTCGTATTCTGGACCTCCGTAGCAGAACGTATCGTGCAATTGATCGGTTCGTATACCGGTGAAGGGGTACTGTTCACGGTAGACACGCGACTGCGTCCGAACGGCAATTCGGGACCCTTGGTGCAGACCGAAAGCAGCATCACCGCCTATTTCGCGGAGAGTGCCGAGACCTGGGAGAGCATCACCTACTTGAAGTCGAGGACGGTTGCGGGCAGCCGCAGGCGGGCTGAAGCATTTCTGCACAAGCTGCAACAGGTCTACGGGGACCGCTACGGTCAGGCTGGAAGCTCCCGTCACAGCTTGCGGGAAATGCGCATGCGGATTGAACGCGAACAAGGGCCAACGCGATCACTCAAGGCGGGTCGCGGAGGCTACTACGATATCGATTTCCTGCTGCTGTACTTGCGCCTGAAGAATGCAGGTGTGTACTACTCCGTGTTGAATACGTTGGAGCGAATCGAAGTCCTGGAGACCATGGGCCAGTTGAGTCGATCCGATGCGCACTTCCTGAGCGAAGCCGCTACGTTCTATCGTGCCATTGACCATGCACTCAGAGTCATCTCAGGTCATTCGGAAGAACGCCTTCCGCGGTCGGCGACGCAATTAGAGGCACTGAACGCGATCCTGCCTCGCTGGACCCCAGTGCCTCTGTCCGATCTGGACCGCATCCGGAGTGAGGTGCGCGGATTGTTTGAAAGATTCTTTTCCTGACCCAAGGTGCAGGCAGGTCAGCTTTCTTTCGTAGCGAGTCCGAGCGCTTTCATTTTTCGGTAGAGATGACTGCGCTCTAACCCCAATAGTTCCGCAGCCCGGGTCACGTTACCCTTGGTCTCTTCTAATTTCTTTAGGATATAGTCGCGCTCGGCCGCTTCGCGCACCTCCTGTAGGCTTCCGAAGCGCTCTGCGGGTTTGTAGGAAACGCCCCTTCGGCTTGGGTCGAGCGGGATGTGCCGCGCATCGATCCGGGATTGCGGATTCATGATCACGATGCGTTCCATAAGGTTGCGCAGTTCCCGCACGTTGCCCGGCCAGGGGTAGTCTTTCAGTGTTCGCAGAGCCTCGTCGGTCAGTTCCTTGGGTTTTCGCCCGTATGCGGTTGTGAACTCCCTTAGGAAATGTTCCGCCAGCAGCCCGACGTCTTCAATGCGTTCGCGCAGAGGCGGCACATGAAAGGGGATCACGTTGAGCCGATAGAAAAGATCCTCCCTAAAATTGCCGCGTTCAATCTCTTCTTCCAGATTCTTGTTCGTGGATGCGACGACTCTCACGTCAACTTGAATGGACTCGGCTGCGCCTACTGGTTCCAGGCGCTGTTCATCCAACACCCGGAGCAGTTTGGCTTGTGTCCGTAGCGACATGTCGCCGACTTCATCCAGGAACAACGTCCCGCCGTCGGCTTTCTGAAGCTTGCCGAGCTTGTCCTCAGTTGCCGCTGCAAAACTGCCTCTGCGATGGCCAAACAGCTCGCTCTCGATCAGCTCCTCCGGGATCGCGGCGCAATTGATCTCAATGAAC
>JBDTUY010000256.1:0-7326 GCA_040007495.1 Acidobacteriota bacterium
ATCTACGGAGGCAGCGCTGGCGGGCTCTTGATGGGGGCTGTGATCAACCTGCGCCCGGATTTATTCGCCGCCGTCCTGACGCGAGTGCCGTTCGTTGACGCGCTGAACACAGAACTGGACCCGACGTTGCCGCTAACTGTGGGCGAGTGGGAGGAGTGGGGCAACCCGGCGGGTCAGCCTTACTACGACTACATCAAGTCCTACGCGCCGTATGAAAACGTGCAGGTGCAAGCGTATCCACATATCCTGATCACTACCGGATTAAACGATCCACGGGTCGCCTACTGGGAGCCAGCGAAATGGGTGGCAAAGTTACGCGCGATGAAGACTGACGATCATCTGTTGCTGCTGAAGATCGATATGGGAGCAGGTCACTTCGGGGCGTCGGGGCGGTATGAGCACTTGAAGGAGACGGCGTTTAACTACTCGTTTCTGATTAAGATGTTGTTGGCCTAAATGTTATTTATCTTTCCGATCTTTTAGTTGCGGCCTTCTTACGCGGACCAAACCTTAAAGAGCTAATGTCCATGTCGGCTTTTGCCCAGTCGATTGCGTCCCGAATGGCTTTCTTGCTTATGGGTTCATAGGGTAGGTCCTTGCCAATTGCGAGGAATTCCTCGACGTTGAAGGGTTTGGATGGTAGCTGCAAGATGCCGCCCCGAACCAATTGTTTTTCGTGCTCGTCCAGATTGTCGACTGGTGTTTGGGTCTTGACTACCGACTTGCGAGGCATATGTTCAATTGTATCGGCCCGTTGGTCTGGCGCTAGGCAAGTAACTCGCCTAAGAATCTACCCGCGACTTCTTTGCCTCGCTCGCCTACTTCGCCTATCGGGCCAACGCAGCTTGGGCAGCCGGTTTCGCATTTGCAGGATGCGAGCAGTTTTGCGGCTCCGTTCAATAGCTGTGGTGCGAGCTTGAATAGCGCGGCGCTCTGGCCGATACCACCCGGATAGTTGTCGTAGAGGTAGAGGTTTGGCTCGAAGCTCGCCATGCTGCCCGCGATGTCTTCGGTGATGGAGACGCCCAGGTCGCGCGGGTCGCACATGACGCACAGCGCGCCGACAGTTCGCAGCAGAGCGCTTAGAGCGACCAGGCCACCTTGCCGTTCGGTGGGCGAGAGATCGGCAAAGCGTCCCATGAAATCCGCTGGAAAATGCAGCCAGAACGCGGTGGTGTGCATCTCTTGCTCGGGCATCGAAAGGTGCCCAGACCCGACGTTTTCCATCGTGTAGAACTTGATCTTCTTGAAGCCGACGATCTGCCGGTTCAGGCGCACATCGCCGTGGCAGGCTTTCGCGGTGGTGCTACCTACGCTATTGCCGTCGAACTCCTCCAACTCCTTGACCTGTGTGTAATCGATCGCGTCTGTGTAATAGTCGGAGTCCACGCGGCGGACGTAGGCTTTGCGGCCTTCGTAGTCGAAGCGCTCCACCTGATATTGGCGCGCGTCGTGTAGATAGATGGCCTTTTCGTGCAAGGTAGTGAGAGCCGCAGTGAAGGAAACCTCGGCGATGATCTGATGGTCGCCTGTGATTTCCACCACCACGAAGTTATCGCTCGACACCGACCGTAGACTGACCGCGTCAGCCGGATAACTGTCGGAGGTCCAGTGCCAGGCGCTATTCTTGCCGCTGCCGGAATGATGTAGTAATTTCTGATCTTCCAGGAAACGGCAGAGGTCGCCGACTTCGTGCTTGCCGAATAGTTCGCCATCGCGAATTGGAAGTTCAAACGCGGCGCATTTCAAGTGGCCGATGAGGATTTCCAGATTGTCCGGATTCACGCGCGCGTGTTCGGGCGGACGATCGAAGAAGTATTCAGGATGTTCGATGATGTACTGATCAATGGGCGCACTAGAGGCGACCAGCACAGCTAGCGACGATGTCTGGCGGCGTCCGGCGCGACCTGAACGCTGCCAGGTGGATGCGATGGTGCCGGGATAACCGGCCATCACCACCGCGTCTAGCGATCCGATGTCGATGCCCAACTCCAGGGCGTTGGTCGCGACTACGGCCCGGATGTCGCCATCCCGTAATTGACGTTCGACCTCGCGGCGTTCCTTGGGGAGATAGCCTCCGCGATAGCCGCGTACACCACTGTGGTCGTCTTTCAGGTATGTGAGTAGGATCTCGGTCGCGAGTCTGCTGTTGGCGAACACCAGGGTTTGTTGACCGCGGTCCAATAGCTCGCGCGCGATGCGGCGCGTCTCATTCAGATAGCTACGGCGGATGCCCAGTGCCCGATTGACTACGGGCGGGTTGTAGAACACCACGTACTTGTCGCCGGAGGGTGCGCCGTTGTTTTCCACCAACTCGAAAGGCTCGCCTGTGAGCGATTCGGCCAGTTCTTTCGGATTGGCAATGGTCGCGGAACAGCAGATGAATTGAGGCTTTGATCCGTAGAACTCGCAGATACGCTTCAAGCGACGGAGGACGTTCGCCAAGTGACTACCGTAGACGCCGCGATAGTAGTGCAGCTCGTCGATGACGATGTATTTCAGGTTCTCGAACGCCTTGGCCCACTTGGTGTGATGCGGCAACACGCCGGAGTGCAGCATGTCCGGATTGGTGAGGACGATGTTTGCGCGTTCGCGAATCGCGCGACGGGCATCCTGAGGCGTGTCGCCATCATAGGTGAACGCCCGCATGTCGGAACCCGCTGCGTCCAACGCGGCCTGCATCTCATGCTTCTGATCTTCGGCCAAGGCCTTAGTCGGAAACAGATATAGCGCGCGAGCATGCGGGTCCTCCATCAGACCGTTCAGTACCGGAAGGTTGTAGCAGAGCGTCTTGCCACTGGCGGTCGGCGTTACGACCACAACGTTCTTACCATCCGCGACGTGGTCGAAGGATGCGCCTTGATGCGAGTACAACTGGCGAATGTTGCGCGACGCTAGCGCCTTGGTAAGCGCGGGGGCCAGAGTTGCGGGAAAATCGACATAGTCGCCAGCGCGTGCTTCCTGCTTTCGGATCGCGCGGACCGGTGAATCCGGATGTGCCATCCAAGCTTCAAAGTGAGCGATGGCGCCGGAAAGACCGCTTTGTCGAGCTGCGATCTTCTGCTTCGCATGCTCAGGCAGCGCGTCGGCTGGGGTGGTTTGGGGTAGAGCTAATTCGATTTCGGAAAGCGCCAGCTCGCCCTGAATATTCGCCGTTTCTTCTCTGGAGGCCACCGGACCAGTGTAGCGCGAATTGGATGGGATTAGCGCGCAATTGATCGTTTCGGCTCTGCAGCCGACCATGCAACAGTGGGGCGGCGCTTGTTCACCGCACAGTCTCGCAGGAAGAGGTTGATCAGGTTCTGATACGGCATTCCGAGTTCAGTTGCCATTTCTTTAAAGTAGTCTACGGCGGCAGTATCGAGCCGAATCGTCACTTGCCGCTTCAATTGACTTGCGTAGGGGTTCTTCCGGGATTTGGAGAAATCGTATTCTGCTCTCATTTCAGCCTCCAATAAGTTTGCTCTTCAGATGGTGTCGCCCGACGTGCTGAGATCATTCGAATTACAGAGTTTGAGTGCCTATAGCAATGGGTCACGATCAAGCAGCGAGCCTGAAAGCTATACCCCAGAAGCAGAAGTCTCTCTTCATCCTCCGAATGGTCTGGGTCGTCAATCAAGCGGGCATTCTCGTCAAGGAAAGCAGTCTTCGCTTCCTCGAACGAGACCCTGTGTTTGGCCAAATTAGATCGAGCTTTCCGTTGGTCCCAGGCGAACTCGATATTGCCCACAACATTATGGTAGCAATATAGCGAAAGAGCTGTCTGAACGACGAGATACTACTGCTTCAGCCGAGCTTCCAGGTTGCGCAGGCTTACTGTGGCTTGCTGCGATACTTCGGAATCCGAGTCGCGGCGCATCGCGTCCAGGAACGGTACGCTGTCTTGTTCACCGCTCCAGCCCAGGACAATCGCGATGCCGGTCTTTTCGGAACGCGACGCGGCGACGAGTGTTGGGTATAGCGCTTGGCGAACCTTGGCGTCGCGGGTTAGTTCCGTCAGGTAAGACAGGACGACGGAGCGGTAGGTTACGCGGTTCAGCGTGTTGATCAGATAGCCCAGAGGCGCGACTTGCGTGGTTTCCACGCGGCCCAATGCGACCATCGCGAAGGAAACTGCCAGGCGTGCGCCCATATCCTTTTCGTCTAGGAAACCTTCGGTCAAACGGTGCAGGTCGGCAGGATTGTGGATACGCGCCAAGCCTTCCGCCCCGAGAGTCCGCAGATTGGCATCTTTCCCCACCAGATAGCGTACGAACTCGTCGTGATCGGTGGGATCGGCGATGCGTGACAATGCGGTAAGGGCTTCGCGCTCGACGGCCTTGCCTTTTGAATTCCTCAGTAGATAACGAATATCGGGCAGAGCTTGCTTGGTACGAAGAATACCGACGGTTCGTAGGGCCGCTATCTTCACGGGCTCGGAGAGATCGCGAACTAGAAACGCTAAGCGCGGACCTGCAGATGGATCGCGAACTTTTTGCAGAGCGATCAGGGATTCGAACATCAACTGGTCGTTCTTGGAATAGAGCGCCTGCAGTAAGTCGGGTACGGCGGATTGGGCATGCAGGACGCCGAGAGCCCGTGCGGCGTTGGCCCGGCTGTCGAAATTCGGCGAACTCTTCATCACGTCGCCCAACGCAGTTGTCACTTCTGGCGGCACAGTGACGTACCCATCCACTACCTGTTCATTCCCGTCGAAGCTGACGCGGACGCCGTCTTTCGTGCGTGCGAGGTTCCGGCTGACCGAGGTTTTCAGATAACCGGGCAGATAGATGTTCACCAGGCCGTCGGTCGCGCGAATTTGAATCTCGGGATCGGGGTCGCGCAGAATTCGTAGAAGAGCGGGCTGGACGCGAGGTCCACCGATCTCGGCTATGCGTTTGACCATCTCGACGCGAACGTCTATCGATGGATCGTTGGCATACGCAGCTATGGCCGCAAGGCCGTCTTCGCCGCGATCGGCCAACGCTCGGATGGCGCGAATTTTAATTTGTGGATCAACTGGGGCGGCTGGGGCTTGTGAAGGTTGAGCGGGTTGCGCCTGCGCCGGAGCGAGCGGTGTTAAAACCGCGATTGCCCCTAACGCGATTAGCGATCGCAGCAGGACCGTCCGGGCCATAAAGCCCGCTACCCGAGACCGATGTGTTGCTAGCTGTTTCACCGTACGAATTCGACGGTCACCTTGTTGGGAATAATGCCAGCGTCGTAGCCCATATCCAGCATCAACTGCGCGGCTTTAGGCACATCTTCGCCGCAATCGATGGTGTGATGATTTACGTACATCCCTACAAACTTTTCTGCCAACGCCGGGTCCGTATCGCGCGCGAATTGCAGTGCGTAGGCCAGGGCTTCCTCGCGGTGGCTGATCGCGTATTCGATGCTTTCGCGCATCATGCGGCAAGTTTCTGTGGTGAGTTCCGGCGACAGATCGCGGCGCAGGACGTTCGCGCCTAGGGGCAGCGGCAAATGATACTTGTCTTTCCACCAACGGCCCAGGTCAATCACGCTGTGAAAGCCGCCATGGCTGTAGGTCAACTGCGCTTCGTGAATCACTAGGCCAGCGTCGGCCGCCTGATCGTGGACGGTGTCCAGAATCTTGTCAAAGGGGACCACTACGGCCTCAAAATCCGGCTCCATCAAGCGGAGTGTCAAATAGGCGCTGGTCAGCTTGCCGGGCACAGCAATGCGCTTACCCTTCAGGTCCGCGACGCCCATCGGTTTTTCAGCCACCACCATTGGACCGTAGCCATCGCCGACGCTGGATCCGGAAGCCATCAGCCGGTACTTGTCGGCTACATGCGGATAGGCGGCGTAAGAAATCGCCGAGAGGTCGTACTCGCCGACGCGAGCCTTCTGGTTCAATGTTTGGATGTCGTCCAACACGTGCCGGAACGTCAATAGAGGGCTGCGAACCTTCTTGGTAGCGAGCGCATAGAACATATACGCGTCGTCGGAATCGGGGCTATGGGCGCAGACAATCTCTGCTTCGGGTGGCATTCGGAATGTACACCATCATAGCAGCCAGTCGCGGAGGAGGAAATGGTACTTCGGGAAAGCTCCGCCCATTCATTATCAGAACGCGAGTAGCATCGCGATTGAGGAATCAGGGGATTTGTTCCAGCTCTTGCTTAAGATCTGCTAGCGCCTGCTTCAGATTCGCCAGGGTTTCCGACCCGGCGGCGAGATCATGGCTTTGTCCCATTTGTTCCAAAGTGAAAGCCGCGTCCACTGCCGGCTGGGCGCCGAAGTTTGCAACTGCACCCTTTAGACCATGTGCCGTTCGTCCGACCGCTTCCGCATCGCCTTCCGCCAGCGCCTGCCGGAGTTCTGCCAGGGACCGCGGATACTCATCCAGAAACAGAGCGGCAATCTCCTTCAACAGGTCTAGATCGCCACCTGCCCGCGAGAGCGCGTTTTCGAAATCCAGAATCGGGCTGTTCGCGTTACTCATGAGACTCATGTTCGGTCTGCAGGATGTATATCGGCGGAAAGTCCCAATACGGTGAGGCTTTCTTTTGGGACTTAACTCTTGTGGCTTATTGCGTGAGAAGAACAGTGATCACCATCTACTCCACCAGCGAGGACGTGCAGCTCCAAACATCGCTTTGGAGACGGCCCATCGAGGGTTTCCGAGTTGGAGATTGTGCCCGATGGCGCCGGTCCTTTTCGCATGCAGTTGTAAAACAATTAAACGCAAATTTCGGAGGACCTCCTTGAAACGACTTTTATTAATCAGCGCTTACCTCATGGCTTTGGCTGGCTCGGCGGGAGCTACAGAAATCACTTATGTGTTCAATACGGGAGCGAATCTGGTGTCGATTCCAAATTCTACCTTTCCTCCAGGAGGGCCTAGTTCTCCAGATGATAGTACCGGACACAGCCTAGGGCTAACGGTGCTGAGTCTCGGGGATCCCAGCAATATGGTCCAAGCGGCCCTGACGTTGACCGGTTCGGGAATCCTGTTCTGCGCTTCGCCGGTTAGCGGAACCGCTTGTGCAAGTTTGGCTACATCTGAGGCTCCAGGAAATCCCGGACATGCTTCTGGGCTGGGTGTGGCTGATGGCCGCGTGAATGTGGGCGAAACTCTCACGATCCAGGTGCTGCCGGGATTTGTGGTGAAACTGGTGCAATTCCAGACAACGGCTCTGATTGCCAACATCGTGCCATCCGACTATATCCGGGGGCTTTATAACATCGGAGGGGGTGACGTTACATTCTTTGGGACGGCCAATGCTGTCGACACCTACTCCTTTCCATCCTCAGCATTTTCGACTTTGATCTTTGGCGCGCCGCCGGATGGTCCGAGTGGCAGCAATAGCTACGCACTCC
>JBDTUY010000257.1:0-7311 GCA_040007495.1 Acidobacteriota bacterium
GGGCGTGAAGTCCCCTGCAACAGACACGCTGCGTATGACGTGCTTCGTCAATGCCAGGGAACAGATCGAGCCAATGAGGGTGGCCGCCAGTCGGGTTTTTGGCAAGGCAGAGAGCGTCTTTGTGCAGTCAAGCCGTTTTGCTGCCGGGTCAGCGGCAAGCTGTGAAGGGATTGCACGAGCGCCAAGCGGCGTTAGTGGACGTGTGATCTTCACGGCGCCGCAGATGATATTCGGTGAGCAGGATAGCGACACGCAACTCGGCTGGGATCGACTAAAGAAAAGTGTGGTGCTCGCGGGCGGAGATGCGGATCATCTTTTGGAAGTGAATGTTTACACGACGAGCGGGATAAGCGAGAAGACGAACGCTGCGATCAAGAACGTCTCCCAACGCAACGCAATGGTCCGATTGTTTGAAGCGCTGCCCTCGGAGGACGCATTGATGGCGATCGAGGTTGTCGCCTCGGCTAAGTAAAGTTACTCGTCGAGGCCCGCGAATAGTTCTTTTAGTGAAACTGTCAACTCAGGCTTCTGGGTTCGGAGCATGCCATCTTTCGCTTCTTCGATACCGGACGCCGTGTAAACCCAGGCACGGCGCGTGCGCGGATTCATGACCCAAACGTAGGTAACGCCAAAATTCAAGTAGTCGTCGACCCGAGCCTGCAGACTATCGAGCGTGTCGTCCTTTGAGAGAACTTCGATGCACAGGAATGGCGGCGTGCGGAAGATTTGATCTGAAGGTTTGGCCCCCAGGATGACGCACACATCGGGGATGCGGAAACGCTTCGCGGAAACCTGAACTCGCTGTTCCGCAAATGCATGACACTTCCATTGCCTTCTTCGGGCGCGAAAGTAGAACACTAACTCGCTTTGCAAGTCGCTATGATCTTGTTCGCCCAAGCTGCGCTCCAGGACCTCCCCGTCCACATAGTCGCAATCAGGCCGGTAGGTGGTCTTGAGGTACTCGTCAACGGAAATTAGAGTCGCCGTCGCCATGCCTCTATGTTACTCTCAATTGGCTTTAGTCTTCGCCGCGAACCAGATCTTCGTAGGTTTCGCGGGTTCGCACGATACGCCATTTGCCATCCTCGATCAGCACTTCCGCCGGGCGCGGGCGGGCATTATACGTGGATGATTGCACGAAGCCGTAAGCTCCGGCGGTGCATACAGCGAGCACGTCGCCTGGGAACGCGTCTGCCATCTCGCGGTCATGCGCCAGAAAATCCCCACTTTCGCATATGGGTCCAACAATGTCGGCCTTTACGGTGCGAGCATCTACTTTGCGTAGAGGCAGAATTTCATGATGCGCGTCATAGAGCGCCGGGCGGATCAGGTCGTTCATCGCCGCATCCACGATCACGAAATCCTTCTTACCGGTCTGCTTGCGATTCAGAACGCGCGTCAGCAGGACTCCAGCGTTACCGACGATAGAACGGCCGGGTTCCAGCATGATGTGCAGGTTGTGGCCAGCGGTCTTCGCACGCAGCGCTGCTACGAAATCGGCGATCACGGGCGTCACCTCGTCGGGTTTATAGGCGACTCCCAGACCCCCACCGAGATCGGCGTGATGGATGGGTATTCCCGAAGCTCGCAGACGTTCAATCAAATCCAGGACACGGTCGACGGCGGCCAGGACGGGTTTCTGATCGAACAACTGCGATCCGATGTGGCAGCTAACGCCTTCGACAAGTAGGTTGCTGAATTGGCACGCGCGCTGATAGACGGCTTCGGCTTGATCAATATCGATGCCGAATTTATTCAGCTTACTGCCCGTCGAGATGTAGGCGTGCGTCCCGGCTTGCACATCGGGATTCACGCGCAGTGCGACGCGGGCCTTCACGTTCAGCCGTTGCGCCAAGGAATCGATGAGCGCCAGTTCCGGTTCCGATTCGCAGTTGAATGCGAAAATTCCGGCTCGCAGAGCTTGGTCAATCTCAGCACTGGTCTTTCCCACGCCGGAGAAGACGACCTTTTGTGGATCGCCGCCTGCCTTCAACACACGGAAAAGCTCGCCTGCTGAGACGATGTCGAAACCCGCTCCAGCCTCGGCCAAGAGACGCAGTACGGACAGGTTCGAGTTCGCCTTCATCGCGTAATAGACCGTGTTGGGAATGCCCTCCAGCGCGGTCGCGTAAGCTCGGTAGTTTTCCAGGATCGTCGCGGCGGAATACACGTAGCAGGGTGTTCCGGCGCTGGCTGCGATGTCTGCCAGCGCGACGCCATCGCACGTGAGAGTGCGGTCTTGATAGGTAACAGGTTTCATCTTTGTTCTATTTGGGAACTCGCATTACGAGAACGGATTGATCGTCCGACAGCGGCGTTGTGCCTCGGAAGTCATCGATTGCAGCAATGATTGCGTCAGCGATTGCTTTGGGCGATTCAGCGGCGTGTTTCTTTAATAAAGCAGCCACACGAGCCGCACCAAAATCCTGTTCATCTGCGTTCAATTGATCCTCAACACCATCCGAGTGCATTAAGACTACGTCGCCAGGCTCCAGCATGATTTCGCGCTCTTCATAGTCGCGATCTTCCAGCAGGCCTATCGGCACGCCTTCAATTTCAACCTTGATGATCTCGCCTTGGCGGAAAATCATTGGGGGGAAAGCGCCGGCGTTGGCCATGTGCAGCTTGCGATCGTCGGGATGCCAGAAGGCGACCAGCAGCGTCGCATATTGCGCGTCCACTTTGCGTTCCAACAGCGTCTCATTCAAAGATTTCATCAGCAGGGCAGGCCCTTTGCGGCGTGGTCCCAGGATGCGCAGCAGTCCGCTAACAAGCGCTCCATAAAGGGCGGCTGCTGCGCCTTTCCCGCTGACGTCGCCAAAAGCGATCACGGCCGAATTCAGGCCGGAATCGAAGAAATCGTAGACATCGCCGGTGATCTCGCGTGCGGGACGGGATCGGATCGCGACCTCAAGTCCTTCGACTTCGGGTGCGGCTTGCAGTAACAATCGCTGCAGCTTACGAGCAGCCTTTAAGTCATACTCCATGCGCTGTTCGCGCTGTGCGAGTTCTTCGTAGAGGCGCGCATTTTCGATGGAACTCGCGATCTGCTGCGCCAGCATGGACAGCGTTCGCTGATGGTCTTCGGTGAAGAAGCCCATGCGTTCGCTCTCGACATCAAGGACGCCGACAACTCGATCCTGCACGATCAGAGGGACCGCAAGTTCGCTACGAATACCCAGATGGGAGGCGATGTAACGATCGTCGGCACCGGTATCATGCACGCGCACCGCTTGGCGGGTTTCAAACGCCGCGCCGCTGATGCCTTTGCCCAAAGGAATGTTGTCGATGTTGACGCGTTTGTCGTAGCGGACACTGAAGCGCGTACGCAGGACATTGTTCGGAGCGTCCACCAGGAAGATCGCCAAGGCGTCGTAGTTGATCAGGACGCGAATCGCCTTTGCGATGCGGCTAATCAACTCATCCAGATCTAGAATCGAGCTAAACTCGCGCGATAGATTGGCAAGCGTTCGCTGCGTTCGGTTCTGACGTTCAACGCGGCGATACAGTCTGGCGTTATCGATAGACGATGCCACGCGCGAAGCGATCAGGCGCAGCATGGTACTTTCGCGCTCCGTATAGGTCGCGACTCGCGTGGACTGCACGTCCAGCACGCCGACTAATTTCCCGCGCGTGATCAGCGGTACCGCAAGCTCGCTGCGAACCGCATCCAATGCGTTCAGATAGCGAGGGTCCGTGCGGACGTCTTTGACCAGAACCGGTTCGCGGCTGGAAGCAGCGGCGCCCACGATGCCTTCCTTCAACGTCAATACCACGCTGCGGACGATTTCTTCGCGATGACCGATGGCGTAGCGGATGTTCAATCCCTGGCTGCGCTCACTATACAGCAGGATCGCGAACAGGTCGTAGGGAACCACGTCTTTGATGATGTTGGCAATCGCGGCTAATTGGTCGTCAAGGTCGAGCGTCTCTGCGCTGACGCGTGACACTTCCAGCAGGAAGTCGAGCAGCTCTGCTCGTTCACGAAATTGCACGGATTTGGGTGTAACGGCCATATGTCAAAGATGACTCTAGAGTCGGGCAGCTCTTTCTGTGTTGCTCTCACTCGCAACCTCGCTCAGGGCGCTTTGAATAATTTTGACACCGGCGCTGGTCCCGATGCGATTAGCCCCGGCGGACAGCATCGCGCGCGCGTCATCCAACGTCCGGATGCCTCCTGAGGCCTTGACGCCCATGGTGGCAGGTACGGAGGATCGCAGCAGAGCAACGTCGGCAACGGTGGCTCCGGAACTCGCGAAACCGGTGGAGGTCTTGACGAATGCTGCTCTTGCGTCGCGCGCCATTTCGCACGCAGCGTGTTTGCGGCTGTCACTTAAATACGCAGTCTCCAAAATTACTTTGGTGATCGCGCCTTCTTCGCGGGCTGCCGAGATCACGGCTTCCATGTCGCGAAACACCGCGTCGATATTGCCGCCGCACAGCTCGCCGATGTTGAGCACCATGTCGATTTCAGTGGCACCTGCAGCCACGGCTTCCTGTGTCTCGGCGACCTTCATGGTCGTCGTGTTCGCGCCCAGAGGAAAACCGACCACCGTGCTGACGGCTACACCGCTTTCATACATACGCGGCACGACGAAGGGTACCCAGTAAGGTTGAACGCAGATGCTTGCAAACGGATACTGTAGCGCTTCCTTGCACAGCGCCTCGATGTCCTCTTGGCTGGCGTCGGGCCGTAGCAAAGTATGGTCCAAGGCACGGGCCAACAACAAGACGGACTCAGGGAGCGAAAAGGGGGGCAAGGTCCTATTCTAACGCGTCGAAGGATTTTGGTTTCTCGACATCGAGTTTCCAGCGAGTTTTTTGTGGGAGATCTGTATCATAAGAAGATGTCCGAAAACGTTGCCGCCAATCCCGCCTCAGTCATCGATCTTGAGAAGCAATATCTGTTTCAGAACTATGCCCGATTCCCGTTGGTACTCGCGCGCGGTAAAGGCTGCTATGTTTACGACACCTCCGGCAAGCGTTATCTGGATCTGATTGCAGGGATCGGGGTGAACGCTCTGGGTCACGGGCATCCTCGCATGGTGAAGGTGATTCGCGATCAGGCGGCCAAGATGCTGCATTGCTCGAATTTGTACTATCACGAATATCAGGGCAAGCTGGCGGAACGCATCGCGAAGATTTCCGGCATGGAGCGGGTGTTCTTTTGCAACTCCGGTACAGAGGCGATGGAAGGCGCGTTGAAGGTGATTCGCGCGCACGGCAGGAAGATCAGTACGACCAAGTACGAAACCATTGCTCTCGAAGGCTCGTTTCATGGGCGTACGTTCGGGGCCTTGTCGATCACAGGTCAGGAAAACTATCGCCGCGACTTTGAACCAATGCTGCCCGGCGCGCATTTCGTGCGCCGCAATGACGTGGGTGCGCTGGAACAGATCGTCACCGATAACACGGCCGGTATCGTGCTCGAACTAGTGCAGGGCGAAGGCGGCGTGCATCCTCTAACGCAGGAATTCGTGCGAAGGGCTCGTGAACTGGCGGATCGGCACAACGCTCTGTTGGTGTTCGATGAGATTCAGTGCGGCGTGGGCAGGTCAGGGACGTATTTCTCATATCAGATGATGGACCCGGTGGTGATGCCGGACATCATGACGGCGGCTAAGCCGCTGGCGTGCGGAATTCCGTTGGGCTTCGTCGCGGCGACCGATCGTGCGGCATCAGCCATAGCGGCGGGTCAACACGGGACGACGTTCGGTGGAGGACCGCTGGCGACTCGCGCAGCGCTGGAGTTCTTCGACATCTTGGAAGAACTGCTGCCGAACATCATTCACGTCGGCGGATACTTCAGGATGCGGTTGATGGAGCTGGCTCGGCACTACGGGTTCATTCGCGAGGTGCGCGGCTTCGGATTGATGATCGGGGTGGAGCTCGATTTCGCGGGTAAGCAGATCGTATTGGACTGTATGGAGAAAGGTCTGCTGATCAACTGCACGCATGGGAACGTGCTGCGGATGCTGCCGCCGTACATCTTGTGCGAACAGGATGTGGATCGGGCGATTGCTGTACTGAGAGGTGTATTCAAGAAGACGAAAGCGCCGGAAGCGGTGTAGGCTATTGGCCGCAGATAAACGCTGATGAACACAGATAACTGCACCTCCTAAATCTGCGTTTATCAGCGTTCATCTGCGGCTAATTTACGTCCTTACAGCAGATGATTGTGGCCCGCTTTTTCCAACAGCTTCACTAGATCCCCGACTTGTTGCGCGCGGCGACGGTCCGCCACCAGCAGCGCATCTGGTGTGTCCACAATAATCAGGTCGTGCACGCCTAGCAACGCTACGAACTTCTTGCCTGCGTCGACGAAGTTGCCTGTGCTCGATTCGACGATCGATGGAGCGCGAACACTATTGCGTGCCGCGTCTGAGCCGTGCAGTTCATAGACTGCATCCCAACTGCCGACGTCGTTCCAACCGAAATCGTCGGTGGGTAGGCCGACCACTTTGCTGGACTTCTCCAGCACGGCGTAGTCAATCGAGATGTTCTCGCACATTGGGAAAGTCTCTGTCAGACGAGACGCAAAACCGCGCTGCCCGAACTGGGGAAGGCTCGCCAGCAGACTCGACGTCTTCGGCAGATGCTCCCGCAGCGCGTCCAGCAATACCGAGGTCCGCCAGAAGAACATACCTGCGTTCCAATAGAAATTACCCGCTTTTAAGAACTTGGCGGCTGTCTTTGCGTCCGGCTTCTCGCGGAACTTGCGGACCTTCAGCAGATCCTTTCCGCCGGGTTGCGTACCTTTGGGAAATTCGATGTAGCCATAGCCGGTTTCAGGCCAGCGGGGCTTGATGCCCAGCACCACGATCTTGCCAGCCTGCGCTTCACGAATGGCGGGCTTCAGCATGCGGACATAAGTGCGGGGATCGCCGATCACGTGATCGGCCGGGAACACGCCCATGATCGAATCCGGATCGAGGCTGTTCAGGATCTGCGCAGCGAGCCCGATGGCGGGCGCGGTGTTGCGCTGTGCTGGTTCCGCGATGATCTGCCGGGCCGGGACTTCGGGCAATTGCTTGACGATCTCCGCGCGCAGATGGTCGTTGGTCAGGATCCAGATATTTTCCGGCGGCAGAACGGGACGCAAACGGTCCACTGTTTGCTGAATCAGCGAGCGTTCGCCGAAGAGGCTGAGCACCTGCTTGGCGCTGCTACGCCGACTGCGGGGCCAGAAGCGCGTTCCGCGTCCGCCAGCGAGGATGAGTCCGTAAAGATGCTTCATAAAGATTGAGGGTGGTCGAAAGCAGCAACCGCTCCCTGTGGTCGCGGCTCTGAATCAGTATTCGCTTATCACAG
>JBDTUY010000258.1:0-7299 GCA_040007495.1 Acidobacteriota bacterium
CCAAACGTGGAATTGCGGCCAGCAACACTAGTGTTGTTATGGTTATTAGGCAGTCTACAGGGCCGTCGATCAGCAGAGGTCAAAGACTCCTCCGAGTGTCCGCAGCGCTTCTTCCAGCATCCATTGGCCGCGGTCGAATTTATCCGGGCATACCGATGCAAAAGCTTGGCACCGTGATCAGTTCATTTGCAACGAAGGCGTCTAACGAGAGAAGAAGAGATGTGCAAGAACTCATGACTGTACTCAGGGTAGGCGATGAAGAGCACACTCTAGTAGGATGGTGGCGCTCGTTGGGTCCGGAGAAATTTATATTGTGGGGAGATTTGCGCAGGCCCAATTAAGATTCTCGACTTGGATTCTAGAAACGAGCCATCGCATGTCTGCAATGTGATTCGGTGACCGCAGGGAACTCGGGACAGTACACTCAAACTCCCAAGAGACTGAAAGGTTCAAGACCTCAACTCCTAAACGATCCACCCGCAACAACCCCAATCCACCTCATCCGCGTTCATCTGCAGCTAAATCCGCCTTGTTTCCACTACATCCCGAAACACCGACCACCCCAACACAAAACCATCCCCTATCCTAAGCTCAAGGAACCCGAGGTGGTCGGTCGGTCGATAACCTGGGTCCGCCAAGAGCGGCGACTCATGATAGCCGTTGCGGGCGTGCGTGGTGCCGACTGTTGCTGGAACTCTTCTCCAGCCCCAGGCCATTGCGGGTTACGAAATGGCTGAGCGAGCCGCAGCAAGCCCTGTCAAGGGACAAACGGCAAAAGGGGCCCCTTGAACATAACCCGGGAGGCGGATATTATCCGCCTCCTACTTAGTACGTCAACCCGTCCGCGAAGGCATCGGTTGTGAAAGATCCGTCATTTTGTTTTATCCCCGCCCTCACGGGACGGGGCTAACGGCACCCGAGGTGTGTCCGATGGAAGGCGGGGCGATACCCCGCGCGGAGGCGTCGCCTCCGCTAGCCAAGTTAATACTTCAGCAGCCGCTCGGCTTCGGCTATGACGTTGTCGGTCTGTGGCAGAATCTCGTTTTCCAGGTCCGGATGATACCCAACCCAGGCGGATCTGGGGCAGCTTCCGTCGTGAGTAGTAGCTGTTCCCAGGGCCGGCATTTCCGCATTCGCCGCCCTTCCCGGAAATTGTTAAGCGGCATATTCCATTTTTCGGTTGCTCTTGGCCTCAGAGTTGTGTTATGTTCCCTATAGCTTTGAAGTCTAGCAACTCGTTTGAACCTTGCAATATAGGACCGCGCAACATAGGACCCTCAACACCCTACACCCGCCTCAACGATTTTCCGGACGACAATAATAGCTAGAAAGAGCATAGAGAACATGAAAGAAACAGGAACAGTGAAGTGGTTCAACGCCTCCAAGGGATTCGGCTTCATCGCACGTGAGAACGGTGAAGACGTATTCGTACATTATTCCGCGATCGAAGCTTCCGGCTATCGCAGCTTGGATGAAGGCGCCCGCGTAACATTTGTCGTGAAGAAGGGTCCGAAGGGTCTGCAAGCCGAGCAAGTTAGCTTGGCATAAACCCAAATCACACAAAATCCAAACCATTTAGACAGGGCCGTGAGACTCCGCAGATCAGCGGGTTTCACGGCCCTTGTCGCGTTTGGGGGGCTGATTTCTTGCGTTCGCTGACTGCTCGCAGCGCTAGTGGGCGTCGTTCTCGTTAGAATGGGAGGCAGACAACCGATATGCATCCGCGTTCACTGCTCGCCGTTCTGATTTTGGCCCTATTCGGGGCGACCCTCGCGGCGCAGGACGTGGTTTCCGTTGCGTCGCCTGATGGTCGGATTCAGTTCCGGCTGCTCGACGGGCCGCCGGCAGAATCTGAGGGGCTTTCTCATCCCCGTCTGTCCTATCAAGTCGATTTTCAAGGTAAGCGGCTGATTGACACCTCGTATCTGGGCTTCGAGATTTTCGATCAGGTGCCTTTCGGGGACAAGCTTGGATTGATCGATACGACCCGTGCGAGCAAGGACGAGACGTACACTCTACCGGCCGGTAAGGCGAAGCTGATTCGCAACCACTACAACGGCGTCACAGCGGAGTATTTGCAGAATGGGACCGTTGGCCGCCGCATGACGATCGAGGTCCGTGCCTTCAACGATGGTGTGGCGTTCCGTTACTTCGTGCCGCCTACTGCCGCGTTGGAAAATATGCTGATCGTGCAGGAAGGCACGCAGGTTGCGTTTGCGCAGGATGCCGAAAGCTACCCGATGATCGTTCGCGATTATCAGACCGCCTACGAGGAGCAATACAGCAAGCTGACGTTGAGCGCGATTCACCCGGAGTCGCTGATTGCGTTGCCATTTCTAGTGCAGCAGCCCGGGGTCGGTTGGGTGGCGGTCACCGAAGCCGATATCGACGAGTATCCGGGACTGTATCTGTCGCATGTAGAAGGCACCCCGAATCGACAAACATTTCGCGCGCAATTGTCGCCGATGCTCGATGGGTCGGGATTGGTTCTGCGGGATCGTACGCCTGTGGCAACGCCCTGGCGCGTATTTCTGATCAACGACAATCCGGCAAAGTTACTGGAATCGAATATCGTCACCAGCTTGAACGCGCCCTCAAAGATTGCGGACACGTCGTGGATCAAGGCGGGCAAGTCTGCGTCAGATGCATGGATGGCACAGAGCACCCGGAACACGGCTTCGATCGAACGTAACATTGAGTTCGCGGCGGCGGCGGGCCTGCAGTTCATGACATTGGACGCGGGATGGTCGGCGGCGGGGGAAGGCAACACACCGGACCTGACGATGCCGATTCCCGCGATCGATATGCCCGCAGTTCTTGCATACGCCAAGCAGAAGAAGGTCGGTATCTGGCTGTGGGCGAACTGGCAATCGGTCGATTCGCAGATGGAGGAAGCGTTCGCGCTGTTCGAGAAGTGGGGTGTGAAAGGCGTCGTGGTCGATTCCATGAATCGCGACGATGTGTGGATGGTGAACTTCTACCGGCGAGTGGCAGAGAGCGCCGCGGAGCATCACCTGATGCTCGACTTTCGTGGCGCGTTTAAGCCGGACGGCATGAATCGAACGTTTCCGAATGTCCTGACACGCGAGGCTGTTCAGGGCTCGGAATATTCCAAAACGACCGCACGCGCCACGCCAGATCACGATGTGATGCTTGCCTACACTCGCTTGCTCGCGGGCTCCATGGACTACGCGCCGGGGGGATTTGTGAATGTCACGCGTGAGCAGTTCCGTCCGCGTGAGAAGAAGCCAATGACGCTCGGCACGCGGGCGCATCAATTGGCGCTGTTCGCGATCTTCGAGAGCCCTTTGCAGACGCTCGCGGATGAGCCGGATGCTTACGGGGATCAGACGGACTACGATTTCATTGGTAGCGTTCCAGCAACCTGGGACGAAACCGTCGGCGTGGCAGGCGAAGTCGGAGAATACGTAGCCGTAGCGCGCAGGCAAGGTACCGCTTGGTACCTCGGAGCCATCACGAACTGGACCGCGCGTGAAATCAGCCTGCCGTTGGCGTTCCTGGGAGTGGGGAATTTTACTGCGGAGATCTACGCGGACGCTGCCGACGCGGCCACAACTCCGACACATACGACGGTCACAAAGCAGCAAGTGAATCGTTCGACGACGTTAAAAGTAAAGCTCGCACCAGGCGGCGGCGTGGCGATTCGGTTTCAGTCGGTGCGGTGACAGAGCAGTGTCATCTTGACATCACTACATCACTGTATCAGTCTATAGATATGCGGACTACAGTTACTCTCGATTCCGACATATACGAAGCCGCGATGCAGATGTCGCAAACCTCAGGTGAGCGTCTGGGGAAAGTTCTATCGGAGCTAGCTCGCAGAGGACTGCATCCCTCGACTGCTTCTCCTTCACCTAAGCGGACTGGGAGGCGATTTCCTACATTTTCTGTCCCGCCCGGAACACCGCCAATGTCCTCCCAGAAAATCGAAGATTTTTGGGACGAAGAAGGCATATTTTAGGTGGCGCAGCCGCCGAGGCTCTTATTGGACGTAAATGTTCTGGTCGCGCTCGCGTGGCCTCACCACCCATTTCACGCAATCGCTAGCCGCTACATGGAACGTTGCGAGCGATGGGCGACTTGCGCGACCACGCAGCTTGGGTTTCTGCGTGTCTCACTCACCCCGGCGTTCACGAACGTGTCAATCGGGCCGCTCATCGCTTTGGATCTACTGGGTGCCATGCTGGAAGACTCTCGGCATTCCTATTTGGACACTTCTCCCGAACCAGTCAGGATGGGGGAGGCTTTCAAAAGGGTCTTGGGTCACCGCCAGGTAACGGATGCATATTTGATCGAATTGGCAACGCGTCACAAGGCCCGATTCTTAACACTCGACGCCAAACTCCGATCCTTGCCTGGAGTCGAGTTGCTCCAGTAGGTTCACTTCACGCCGCGAATTACATCCGTGCCCATATAGGACCGGAGCACCTCAGGCACGACCACGCTACCGTCCTTCTGTTGATAGTTCTCCACGATCGCGAGCCATGTGCGTCCGATGGCCAAGCCGCTTCCGTTCAGCGTGTGTACGTAGTCGTTCTTGCCCTTGCCGGATTTGGCGCGAATGCCTGCACGGCGGGCTTGGAAGCCTTCGTAGTTACTGCAGGAGGAGATCTCTTTGTATTCATTCTGACCTGGCAGCCATACCTCAAGGTCGTAAGTCTTCGCCGATCCAAACCCCATATCGCCCGTGCACAGCGACATTCGCCGATACGGCAACCCGAGCTTTTCTAAAATAACTTCGGCGTCGCGCGTCAGGCCTTCCAGTTCCTCGTAGCTGTTCTCCGGCCGGGCGAACTTCACCAGTTCGACCTTCTGGAATTGATGCTGCCGGATGATGCCGCGCACGTCTCGTCCATATGATCCCGCTTCGCTGCGGAAGCATGGCGTGTAAGCGCAGTACTTGATCGGCAGCGAGTCCATGTCCAAGGTCTCGTCGCGATGCAGGTTGGTTACCGGGACCTCGGCGGTGGGGGCCAGCCAGTAATCGGTTCCTTCCAACTTGAACAGGTCGGCTGCGAACTTCGGAAGTTGGCCAGTTCCGAACAAGCTCGCAGAATTGATCGCAAAGGGAGGTAACACTTCGGTATAGCCATGCTGGTTGGTATGGACGTCCAGCATGAAGTTGATCAGCGACCGTTCCAGCTTCGCGCCCAATCCGAAGTAGACGGCGAAGCGCGCACCAGTGACCTTGGCGGCGCGTTCAAAATCGAGAATGCCCAATTCGGGTCCCAAGTCCCAATGCGGTTTGGCCGGAAAATCGAATTGAGTCGGGGTGCCCCACTTGTGGACCTCGACATTGCTCTCGGCGCTGCGCCCTGTGGGCACCGATTCATGCGGCGTGTTCGGAATCCCCGCCATCATCTCGCGAAAAGAATCGTCAAGAGCAGCGGCCTGCGTGTCCAGCTTCTTGATCAGTTCGCCAAGTTCACGAACGCGTTCTTGACGATCAGCGGTGTCTTCGCCCGCCTTCTTGGCTTTTGCAATATCCTGCGATTCGGCATTGCGCTGTGCCTTCAGTGCCTCAGTTTCGGAGACTGCTGAGCGCCGTTCCGTATCCAGTTTGCGGAAACCATCGATATCGACAGTGAAGCCGCGATCCGCCAGACGTGTGGCAATCGCGTTCAGGTTTGTGCGGAAAAAACTCAGATCGTACATGGTGCCCTCTAGATCTCAAGTGTATGTCGGAAAATGAAAAGGCCAGATGTCAGCCGCGAGACTTCAGCTAGGAGCTCCCGCTCTTGCTGACGTCCAACCGCTGACTTCTGGCCCCTTTGGATGCTTGGCAACTACCGAGCGGCGATATCGACCCACTTCTGGCCGACTTCAGGTCCCAGGTATTCCGCGCGCGGACGGATCAGACGGTTGTTGGCGTACTGTTCCATGATGTGCGCGGTCCAGCCCGACATGCGGCTGACGGCGAACACCGGCGTGAACAGGTCGACCGGGATGCCAAGGGAATAGTAGGTGGACGCGGAGTAGAAATCGACGTTCGCGTTCAGGTTCTTGGCTTCCTTAATGTACTTCTCAATCTGCTGCGAAGCCTCGTAGAGTTGTTCGTGACCGGTCCGCTTGCCGAGTTCTTCCGCCATCCCCTTGAGACTGGTCGCTCGCGGGTCGAGCGTGTGATACACGCGATGTCCCATGCCCGGCACCTTCTGCTTGGCCGCAAGCATGTCCTTCACGTGCTGCAGAGCCTTGTCCGGAGATCCGGCTGCCAGCAACATCTTGATCACGTCTTCATTTGCGCCGCCATGCAGCGGACCACGCAACGCACCGATGGCCGCAGTAACAGCGGAATAGATGTCGCTCAAGGTCGCAGCCGTCACGCGGGCGGCAAAGGTCGAAGCGTTCAACTCATGCTCGGCATGCAGGATCAGCGCGATGTCCATGGTCTTCTCCATCACATCGTCCGGCTTCTTGCCGGTCAGTGTGTAGAGGAAATTCCCCGCGAAGCTCAACGATGGATCGCCTGGCACCACGCCTTCGCCCTTACGCAAGCGGTCGAAGCTGGTTACGATGGTCGCGGTCTGCGCCATCAGTCGAATCGCCTTTTGGGCCGCAGCTTCCGCTGTGACGTTATTCGGATCCGGGTCGGCTAGGGCCAGCATGGAGACCGCAGTACGCAGCACATGCATCGGCGCGGCTTTCGGCTGGCTCTTCAGGAATTCTTCAATAAAAGCGGGTAGGCTGCGGTTCGCGACCAGTGCGGCCTTCAACTCCGCGAGTTCGGACGCCTTGGGCAAGCGCCCATTCCACAGCAGGTAGACAACCTCTTCAAAGGTGGCGTGGTCGGCGAGCGTTTCAATCCGAAATCCCTGATAACTCAATATTCCAAGATCGCCGTCAATGTAGCAGAGCCGCGATTGCGTCGCGACCACTCCTTCTAAACCCGCACCTGTCGCCATGAAGTTCCTTCCGTCTTTCCTATTGGTGTCGCGTGGTTTACCAGCCAGCATCCCCGCGTAATTTCCGCAGCGCATCCTGCACCTACGGTGTGCGTGCGTCCAGTACTTCTGATTCTATCATCGGCCAGACCCATACTTACATGACCCTGGCACGGCCTCAGCTTGTATCCGGCTTCCAAAACCTTTTATGCTTGGTTAGATCGGTATAAGCTATGTCGACTGGTACTGCCATGGACGTAGAATCTGGCCTGCAGGGCGTGAAGCCCGAGCGGGATGTGTATATTCGTGCGTTTCGCAATATGTATGCGTCGCGCCGCATTGACGACCGCGAGATCCTGCTGAAGGCCCAGAACAAGATCTATTTCCAGATCTC
>JBDTUY010000259.1:0-7282 GCA_040007495.1 Acidobacteriota bacterium
ACGGTGGCCGCTACCGATGGTGATCTTGTCGATCGACCGGATCGGCGTCACTTCAGCGGCCGTGCCTGTAAAAAAGACTTCGTCGGCGATGTAGAGCAACTCACGCGGGATCAGCGTCTCAATCACTTGAATTCCCATATCGCGTGCGAGCAGCATGACTGAGTCGCGGGTGATTCCGGGCAGGACGCTGGCACCCAACGGCGGGGTCAGAATCTTGCCATCGCGTACGACGAACACGTTCTCGCCCGAACCCTCGCTGACGAAGCCCGAAACATCGAGCGCGATGCCTTCGGAATAACCGTTGGCAGCGGCTTCCATGCGGATCAACTGCGAGTTCATGTAGTTCGCGCCGGCCTTGCTCAACGTGGGCAGGGTATTCGGCCCGATCCGGGTCCAACTGGAGACGCACACGTCCACGCCCTGCTCCATTGCTTCGGGACCCAGGTATTTTCCCCACGCCCAACACGCCATGTAGGTTTCGATCGGGGTGTCCTTGGTCGGCAACACGCCCAAATCGCCATAGCCGCGGAACGCTAAGGGGCGGACATAACAGGATTGCATCTTGTTGACGCCAACCACATCGTGCATGGCCTGGACCAACTGGTCGACCGTGTAGGGGATCGCCATGCGATAGATTTTGGCGGAATCGAGCAAGCGGCGCATATGCTCGCGACCGCGAAACAACTGCGGACCCTGCGCGGTTTCATAGCAGCGGATTCCTTCAAACACCGAACTGCCGTAACTCGTAACATGCGAGAGTACATGGATCTGGGCATCTTTCCACGCGATCAACCGTCCGTTGTGCCAGATCTTCTCCGTAGCCTGTATCATTAGAAGATTATAACGTGAAGGTGCGGAGACGCCCAAACCCGAACCAGCAGACCACTTGGGAGCTCAAACCAATGCGACGCATTCTTGTTTTATTCGCTACTGCCGTCTCGGCCTGGGGGCAACTCCAGCAATTCAAACCGTCCCGTCTGAATTTGTATTCGCCGGATCAGGACGTCCAGATGGGCAAGGAAGCTGCCGACGAAGTTCGCAAGACCATGCAAGTGGTCAAAGACCCGGAAATGAATGCGTTCGTTCAGAAAATCGGGGCTCGTCTAACCTCTTCGCCGCGCACCAAAGCCTTTCCGTTTACCTTTGAAATCGTGAACGACCCGAGCATCAATGCGTTCGCGCTGCCGGGTGGTCCGATGTTCATCAACACGGGCCTGTTGGCCGTAATCGATAATGAGTCGCAACTGGCCGGTGTGATGGCGCATGAAATGTCGCACGTCACCTTGCGCCACGGAACGAACAATGTTTCCAAGGCGAACCTATTACAGATGGGTGCCGCTATAGGCGGGGCTGCCGCTAGTTCCAAGGGACTGTGGGGATCGATCGCAGCCACTGCCGGAGGATTAGGAGCACAATCACTAGTGCTTCGCTTCTCTCGGGATGCCGAAAAGCAGGCGGACCTGAACGGTGCGCAGATCATGAACGACGCCGGTTACAACCCCAACGAAATGGCCATCTTCTTCGACAAGTTGAACTCAGAGGGAAAGAAGAATGACGGCCTGGTTGCAAATATCATGGCCGACCATCCGACCCCAGGTCGGCGGGTTGATTACGTTCAGGATCAGAATAAGTATCTGCCCAAGAAGCAGTACTTCGAGAGCGATTCCGGGGCGTTGCCAAGGGTCAAGATGATGGCCGCTTCGTTGCCGCCTCCCCCAAAAGCTCCGGCCGCGGCCACGGCAAATGGTCAGGCTGCGGCTTCTGCGAATCCGGCTGAAGTGCGACCCTCGGGTCAGTTCAAGACATTCCAGGGCAGGGACTTCAGTATCAACTATCCTGCCAACTGGGATGCGCTAGCACAGCCGAACTCACCCACCGCTACCATCGCGCCTAAAGCGGCACTGATTGCCGACGCAAAGGGCCAGACTCAGATGGCCTACGGCTTCATCGTCGCTTATTACTTTCCGCAAGATGGGAAACCGAATTTGAAGCGGGATACGGCGGATCTACTGAAACAGATCCAGGGAAATAATGCCGGGATGCAGCAGACGGAGACAGCAAAGAGTGTGAAGGTCGCCGGTCAGCCAGCCACCCTGACGCCTCTGCAATCGGCATCCCCTTACGGGAACAATTCTCGCGAGGTGGATATGCTGCTGACTATCGCTCGCCCGGACGGCTTGTTCTATATCATGTTCATCGCGCCCACCACCGAATGGTCGGCAATACGGCCAAGCTTTGACTCTGTTGTCAGTAGTTTGCAGCTCAAAAACTAAATGGGACCTTCACCTTGGGATGCTCTGCTGTTCGACTTCGATGGAGTGTTGGCGGATACCGAAAAAGCGCACCATGCCAGCTGGAACAAGACGTTGGAACCCTTTGGAATTCAATTTTCCTGGGAAGACTATCTGACTCAGTGCGTCGGGATCGCAGACCGAATGCTGGTAGAACGATTAAAGCTACCGAATCCGGCGGCGGCTGTCGCCAACAAGCAAAAAGAACTTCGTGCGAACCTTCTGCTGAATCCACCATTTTTCAGCCAAACGCTAGATCTGGTGAGAGAACTCGCTCAGGAACATAGACTTGCAGTGGTTTCTTCAAGTGCTAGGCCCGAGATTGAACCACTCTTGGAAGTAGCCGGAATCCGGTCCTACTTCGAAATTATGGTGACTTCTGAGGATGTATCCCGGCTCAAACCGGCTCCGGACCCATACCTCCTGGCTGCCGAAAAGCTGGGCGTCCGAAAGCCTCTGGTGATCGAAGATTCAGATGCCGGCGTCGCATCCGGAAAGGCTGCCGGGTTTGACGTCCTCCGGGTCAGTCGGGTCGACCTGATGCCACAGGAACTCCGCGCCATGCTGGCGAACTCGCAATAGCTCGAGCGCTTAGTGTTGTGGACGGAGGACGATGCTGCCATCTGTCCCATCTACGGGCGGATTCGGTGATTGCAACGGGTCGCCGTCTTAGGGGCTCGTCGGACCTGGGATTTTGCTTTGGTCGTTGATTTTTCCACAAACTTCTCATCCGCAGTGGGCTTCGGTGTTTTGGATTCGGGCTGAGACTTTCTCATATCTGGAACGTCTCACGTTGTGGATCGAGCACCACCAATTGGCCCTGGGCCTTAGGGCGATAACGCATTAATATTCAACTGGTTATAGGCTACGATCTACGTATAACTTTCAAGTAAATGGAGTTCCTGTTCTCTGACCTTGGTAACTTCTGATAACGGATATTATGTCAATAAAGGGCGATCCACCAGACCCTGATTGAGTTGCCATGGACCAAACGATGATCGCTTACCGTTTACGATGCCCACCGTCATTCCCCTTGGACTCGGCTGGAGCGGATCGTGCTGGAGGCGGTGCCTGAGGTTGCGGCGGCGCAGGACGTTCCGGCGGACGTTGGACCTGAGCAGGTGCCGGTGCAGGCGCCCGCTGAACCTGAGGCGTACTAGGAGCGCGTCGCTCTACTTGTGGAGCCTGGGTTTGAGGCTGGCGCTGCACGCTTTGCGGTGTCGACGCGGGGCTAGTTGTAGAGGCACCAGGCGACCGCCGATCCGTCTGAACCGGTACCGTCTGCGAGCGCCTTCCTTGTGATTGGGCGGAACCTGCATTCGGCAGGCTCGGCGCAACTCGAACCGGTGTCTCTACCGGAGATCGGCGCGGGCCGACAACGTCCACATTGCCATTTCCAGTATTGTTTCCGCTGCGCCCGCTGGTTGGGTTGGGGCCAGCATTGTTCGAATTGCCGCCCTGATTGTTTGAGGACCCGCCTCCGTTACGAGATCCACCATTCACGCGACCGCTGTTAAGATCTGGCGCGGTTGCCACTCCAGTATTGGGTGAAGCAGCAGCACCTCCGTTGTTGATTCTGGACGGGTTTCCCTGACCAACGCCAGCGTTGGCCTTGCCATTTGAACCTCGGTTACCATTGCCACCCGAGGGGTTGATAGTGGTGCCGTTATTGTTGCTGCCATTGTTCCCCCCGCCCTTGCTGTTGGACCCGCGGTTGCCGTTGATGCCGGTCCGGCTAACGTTGGCGTTCTGGTTTGAAAGTCGAGAATTGTTTCCCCGCGACACCGCCGTAGCGCTCACCGGCCGATCCGAGAAGCGATGGCTTTCTGACGTTGCCTTTAGCGGCATCTGACCATTTACGCGTCCGGCCCGGCTCAAGTCTCCGGTGGATGCTCGCAGATAGCTGCCAGTGTTGATGCCTCTGCGCCCGAATTCGTCGGTCCGCATGCTGGTGACGCCCCTTGTATTCTTGGCGTTGCGGTAGACAGCGGTGATGTTGATGTTGTTGACGATCGTGGTCCGGTTTCCGCCCGAACGGCCGTACCAGGGCTGGTATCGCTCAAATGGTGCCAAAGGAACCCAGCCGACGTTCCCAAAGCCAAAGCCCGTATTCACGCTGTAACCGACACCACCGCTGCCCCAGCCAAAGAAACCGACCAGTGCCGGCCGCCAGTGGTAACGCTGGCCGATGTTGCCCGGATACCAGGCCCAGCCATAAGAACTGGAATACCAGCTGCCATAGTGATACGGTGCCCAACCCCACGGGTCGCCGCTTAACCAGGTCCAGCCGTAGTAATCGACGTCCACCCATCGCCCGACGCGGTACGGAGCCCAGCCATCCGCCACATTCGGTACCCACACGTTCCCGTACGGAGCATCGTAAACCCAGCGTCCATTCGCGTCCAGATCTTCGGCGCCCGAGATGTCGCGGCTCACGTATTTGTAGCTGACGCTTTGTTCCAAATCCCGATCGCGGTCCTGATTCCAGCGATCCCAATCGTCCATTGCGGGCGTGCTGACCCGGGATGTCAGCGGATTTGCAGGATCACCCATCACTTCCATGGTCCGTCCCTCAGCAAGAACTTCGGTAGTTCCCTGCTGCTTATAGATCTGTGCAAGTCCGCGTCGCACGGTTATGACAGTGGAGCCATCTCCGCGCACTGTGACGCGATACGTTCCCTGCTCCATCGGACGTATCGACACGGTTGGCGTGCTGATTTCCACCACTGCCTGTGAATCGCGAAGAATGCGGTAGGTGATGGTTCCTTCCTCAATTTGCAGCAAGAAGCTGTTATCCCGCAGTTGTCCGAGCCGAACTTCGCTGTCGGGACCAACACGCATAAGATTCGCGTAGTCCAGTTGCAGCTCTGTCCGGCCATCCCGACCGGTCAAGACATGGTCGAGCGATACCAGTGGAGTGTTCAATTCAGCCGAGACTACCTCGCCAGAATCCCCACGGCGAACACTTACATCGCCGGTGACGATGCTCATGCGGGCGACGCCATGCTCCACATCGTCGCCATCCTGTTGGTTCACTTCTGGAGAAAGAGCGGTCTGAGCGAACGCCAGAGGTATCAACCCCGACATTCCGATCACAAACCCCGTCACTATTGCTAGTTTGAAACGTTGCATTCGACCCCCTCCGGTCAAACTTAACTTAAACTTAACTTCCGGCTTTGTGACGTAGCCTCGGTACACCTTGGTTCCATAAACCTTCAACTTATTGAAACACACGCAAGCTTTCTGCGTCCTTGTTAGTAGATTCGGCGCTGCATACAGAGTATCCGAAGCGGTTTGATATGCTGAAACTGAGCGGAAGTCGTTACGGTGACAGTATTCGGAACCGGAGGCGCACGGCCAGTGTCTAATGTAAGGATGAAGGACGCAGGGGACACCGGGAATTCCGCTTGGGTAACGTTCCGCTACTGGGGTGTACTGGCAGCCAAGCTCGCTGTCCTGCTGGTGCTTTTGAAGGCGCTGGATCTGTTCATTGTACGGCTGATCCCGCCGCCGCCCAAGCTTTTCAATGTGGTAAGGGAACCACCTCTCAGCTACATGATCCTGATTCTGGCCTTCTGGCTGCTGACCGCCAGCGCCATCTTCGCGGTTACCTGGGATCATCGCCTCCGCTGCCGGACCTGCTTGCGGCGCCTGCGAATGCCGGTTACAACAGGATCGTGGAAAAATGTTTTATTCAGCCGTCCCCGTACCGAGTACATTTGTCCTTATGGGCACGGTACTCTAAAGATTGAGGATCTACAGATCACCGGACACTCTGAGCCTGACTGGGAAGCAAACGAGGATATCTGGAAGGAACTGATCTCGCTGGACAAAGCTTCTCAGTTAGATAAGTCTTCCAAAGAGTGAGCCCCACGCACAATCAAGACCGAGCCAATACCATGAAGCAACCGCCAAGGACCCTGCGTGCAGTTTAAACTTAAGCTTCCAAAATCGGCATTCCTAGCGCGCTTCATCGCCACGCGCACCAGACGCGTCGCTCTTGGCATCTTCGTCTTTCTGAGCGTATCCACACTGGGCACGATCAGTTACTTCTATCACCAGTACGACAGTATGATTGAGGAGAAGCTGGAGGCCGGTCCGTTTGCCGATACCAGCTTGCTGTATGCGGCCCCCCATCAGGTTCGCGTGGGTGACTCCATCCAGGCGGTCGAAATTGCGGCTTATCTGAGAAGGGCTGGCTACTCAGAGGACTCCAATCGGAGCCGCGTTGGATGGTACCGCATTCGCGCCGACGCCGTGGAGGTCAACCCGGGCCCGGATGCATTCGATCCGGAGGGAGCCGTCCTCAAGATAGAGGAAGGCAAGCTCACCGACATTACCTCACTGCAAGATCACGCGAAGCGAAATCGTTACATGCTGGAGCCGGAGCCGATCGGCAACGTTTTCGACAAGCAGCGGCAGAAGCGCCGCATCGTGCGTTTCGACGAGATCCCAAGGGTTTTAGTCAACGCGCTGATCTCGGCTGAAGATAAGAACTTCTTCCATCACCCTGGCTTCGATCCCTTCGGCATTATGCGAGCCGTATATCGCGACGTGTTCGAGAATCGTAAGGAAGGCGCATCCACCCTCACCCAACAACTGGCCCGAACTCTGTTCCTGGGTGCCGACGCGGGATTGAAGCGAAAGCTCCCGGAGACGCTCATCACCGTTCATCTGGAACAGAAGCTGACCAAAGAACAGATTTTTGAATACTACGCCAACTCCATCGACATGGGGCATCAGGGCAGTTTCTGGGTTCGTGGCTTCGGTCAGAGCGCACAAGTTTACTTTGGCAAAGACATCAGCCAATTGACGCTGCCAGAATCCGCGCTGCTCGCGGGCATGCCCAAAGGACCCGCATTGTACGATCCATTCCGGCATCCGGACAAGGCCTTAGTTCGCCGCAACCTGGTGCTGAAGGCGATGCTGGAGAATAAGTACATCACCCAGCAGGAGTTCGACGATGCCAGCGCGGTTCCCATCCAAGTGAA
>JBDTUY010000260.1:0-7261 GCA_040007495.1 Acidobacteriota bacterium
TCCGCTCACCCCTCAACACTTAACGTGCGAACCATTGGGACAGGAGACTAGTTGGGAATTTCGGATTGGCCCGGCAACCTGGCAGCGGGTCTGAAGCATGAGTAGTCGCTCTAATGGCGGCACCGCTCGGTTGCGCGCTTTCGCCGCAATCCTTCTTACCATCTTCCTTCTGCCGCTAAGCGCGTCCGGAGCAGACCTGGTGTTCACAGCCAGCATTCGCTTCCTGCGCCCCGAATTCCTCACCGTCCGCCTCGCCGACGGTCGCGTGATCTCCGCCCGCCTTCCCAAGTCCCCCGCTCTCTCTGCCGCCGCGATTTCCACACACTACAAAATCGCCGATCAAGTGGAGATCACCTTTCAAGCACATTTCAAATTACTGGGATAAAGCCGTGGGCCCGCGCGACGATTCGGATTTGTTCAGGGCACAACCCATGCAGCCCGTGCGCGAGCGCGGGGATTAAGATCTTCGGAAAATGGCGACTGGCGTCGAATTTCTGCACGCTCAAATCCTTGGAACGCTGAGATCTCCTTTGCGGAATTTCGTTGCCTGTACCCGATTTTCCAGTCCACGATGTTCTCTAGCAGGGATGCCGCCGCGAAGAACTGAATCACGACAAGCGAACGCTCTAAGCCCCGCTCCGAACCGCAACTGTGAAGCAGCGGACAGCAACGTAAGCCAGTAGACCCGCCTTCCACCAATCTCCCTAAAGGACCCTAGCGCAGCAGTGTCCCAACTTCTGCACTTCTAAAGAGGCGAGGAAGAATACTTCTGAAGAAAATGCCTATTGGGGTGTACTTCCTACTCTTCCAATCACTCCCGGTGCGGTAGCATGGCGTCATGAAGTTGACGATCCTGGCCGTGGTGATCCTGACGAGTGTAAGAGCCCAGACTCTCAAAGAGGAACTGCTACCCCAAGTTCGCCACGTCAGCGGTCTCGTGGTGGACCAATCCGGTCACCCGATCACAGGCGCACAGGTAGACCATACTGGAGCGGGCTTCATGTCGATTCAAACCGGGGCGTCGGGGGAATTTGATGTCTACACGAGAGCCCCGGCGTTCGTAATTCGTAAAGGAGGCTATGAGAGCGCATTCGTGCGCACCCCTGAGGACGGCGAGATCCGGCTTACCCTGCAGCCATCGCCATACGCGACAGGCTTTCCAGCATGCTCTTCAACTCAGAAGTATGAAAGTCTCAAGGCCGGTCAGTTCAAATTTCCTCGCTTGGACGGTGTGAAGGCCAATCAAACCGGCAGAGATGTGGACTATCTGGCCCGGACCTACTCGAGCGGCAAATCCTCCATCACTCACGGCGCCGGGCCTAGCTGGAGTAAGGGCCTACCAAGTGACAGCGATGTCTGGCACTCCATTCGTTACCAGGAAACGGTTCGATACGACCAAGTGATTGTTGACTCTGTTGCCTATTTCGTTCTAATCACCGATGCGCGAGGAGAAGATCGAGGGGGCATGCGATGGCGGTATTTAGGAGAGTTTGGAGAATCGGCAAGCTATCACGGGGTGAGCGCGAAGGCATCGGTGCTCCTGGACCGATTCATGGACGGTTGGTGTGTAGCTCGCTAAACCTTGTTCCCCAAAGCAATTTTGGAGATCGGGGAGATCGGAAGGAGATCGGGGTCAAAGACCTCAACTCCCTAACTCCGCTGGTGGGCTCTGGGACGGCCCGCGAGTTTTCCCACCCATCCGGGTCGTCCGTAGCGAGAAGATCACCCTCGATGCCGATCTGGCGGTACTGCACGGAGTAGAGACCAAACAACTCAATCGCGCTGTTAAACGCAACATAGACAGGTTTCCGGGCGAGTTCATGTTCCAACTCACGGACGAAGAATATTTGAGGTGCCAATTTGGCACCTCAAACGTCGGTCGCGGTGGCCGCCGGTTCCTGCCATACGCTTTCACCGAACACGGCGTCGTAATGCTCTTCTGTACTGAATAGCGAGCGAGCCGTGCAGATGAATATCCTGCTGGTCAAGGCCTTCATCCATATGCGAGAACTGATCGCGCCCAACAAAGACCTTGCAGGCCGCATTGAGAACTTGGAGCGAAGGCAGGATCGCGCCGCCTCGGTGATCGAGATTCTGGTTGAGGATATTGACCGCATGGCTGTCGAGGTCAAACACATGAAGGCGCTTCCCGAGCGGAAGAAGCGACGCATCGGCTTCGATATTCCGCCAGATGGCAACTCGGACGCTTAATAGGTTCTCCCAACGTCCCGATCACCTCAATCTCCAATCCCTGCCGCACTTATCGTTTCAACCCATCTTTGGCCCGAACCTCATCCTCTACCCTCAAGTCAGGAATTCGAGGCGGTCTGTCATCGGACGGCCTGGATCGACCCCACCTTCGGGTAAAGAGTTGCATTCCGGACACTGCAACAAGGGCCTGCGCGCGATGATTGTTAGCTAGTACATTAACGAGCCCCTAGCCGCCGTGGGTAAAGAAGGTGGTTCTCCTGCTGTAGGAGGTTAACCAATAACAGCTCGGGTCGACCTTAAAGCATGCTTCTTACTGAGCCGCCTTGCCCGCAAACGGGTGACCATAGGGAGCGGTTGCCGCTGTAGTGAAGCCCCGTCCGCAAGGGCGGGGATAAGAGTGGATTACTACGAACGAAGTGAGTGACCTAAGCAGTAACTCCGAACGCGAATCTCGGAGGGTCCGAAACCTAAAGGACCACAGCACCAACTTGTCCTGCGAACCGTCATGCGTGAACACGCGGACACTTGCCCCCACCCGCAGCCCCTCCACGCCCATTCCCTGAGAGTTTTCCCGCCGCCGCCCCACCCTATCCGTAGATAGAACCAGGCGATTCGCGCCTCCAGTTCTGCGACGAAAACCCGTGACCAAACCACAACTGGAACGAATCAATACCGAAGAACTCGCCCGCAAAATCCGCCTCCACGCGCTGGATATGACCAGCAAAGGCGGCAGTTCCCACATCGGAGCCGTCTTCTCGATGGCCGACATTATTGCCGTCTTGTACGGAGTAGTACTCCGCATCGATCCAAGCCGACCAGACTGGGAAGATCGCGACAGGTTTATTCTGAGCAAAGGCCACGCAGGCGCAGGCGTCTACGCTGCTCTAGCCGAGCGCGGCTTCTTCCCCGTCGAATTGCTCTCACGCCACTATCAAGATGGCTCAACCCTCAGTGGTCACGTCTCCCATAAAGGCAATCCCGGCGTCGAACTCTCCACCGGATCTCTGGGCCACGGCCTCTCCGTGGGCACAGGCATGGCCTTCGGAGCCAAGCTCGACAACAAACAACACCGAGTCTTCGTCCTCTTGAGCGATGGCGAATGCGACGAAGGCTCCAACTGGGAAGCCATCCTGTTCGCAGGCCATCATGAGGTCGACAATCTGGTCGCGATCGTCGACTACAACAAGCTTCAGAGCCTGGCCCCGGTTTCCGACACCCTTCGCCTCGAACCCTTCGCCGACAAGTGGCGAGCCTTTGGATGGAGCGTCGCCGAAGTCGACGGTCACGACCACGAAGCCCTGCAACGAACCCTGGAAACGATCCCCAAGGAATCCCGCAAACCGACCTGCATCCTCGCGCATACGACCAAAGGCAAAGGTGTCTCCTTTATGGAGAACTCAGTCCTCTGGCACTACCGGACCGCCAAGGGGGAAGAGTACGAGATGGCCAAGCGCGAGCTGACCGAAGGCGTGAGTCATTAAGAACATGAGAGACGCATTCATCGCACGTTTCGAGCAATTAGCCGCATCTAACCCCAGAGTCCTGCTGATAACAGGTGACCTGGGCTTCGGCGTCCTCGACAACTTCGCCAAACGATTTCCGGGACAGTACCTCAATGCAGGCGTAGCCGAGCAGAACATGACTGGACTGGCCGCCGGTCTGGCGCTCGATGGACGAATCGTCGTCACCTATTCGATTGGCAACTTCCCGACCTTGCGCTGCCTTGAGCAAATCCGCAATGACGCGGCCTATCACAACGCAAATGTGAAGATCGTCGCTGTCGGCGGCGGCTTCAGCTACGGAGCCTTGGGCGTGAGCCACCATGCAACCGAAGACCTCGCGATCCTGCGAGCCATCCCCGGTATCACGGTCCTCGCACCCGGTTGCCTGTGGGAAGCCGAAGAAGCCACGGCCGCCATGCTTGACAACAAGGGCGTTTGCTATCTGCGCCTAGACAAATCGAGCGCTGGACGCACCAATCAGCCCGGCGAAACATTTGAGCTTGGCAAGATTCGAACCCTGCGAAATGGTTCCGACATCACCCTGGTCGCGACCGGCGGCATTCTCGGAGTCGCTCTGGAAGCCGCTGACGCCCTCGCCGCAGAAGGCATCTCAGCCCGAGTCTTAAGCGTCCACACGCTAAAACCATTCGACTCAGAAACCATCTTTCAAGCCTGTCGCGAAACCGGCGGCATTGTGACGCTTGAAGAGCACATGGTCGATGGCGGACTCGGCGGACTCATCGCGGAAACCTGTCTTGAAGCAGGAATTGTTCCAAAGGTATTTCGCAGAGTAGGTTTGCGATCCTGCTTCGCTACGATTGTTGGAAGTCAGAACTACCTGCGATCGCACTACCAGATGGATGCCCCGGCGCTGATTCAAACCGTTAAAGGGTGCCTCCAAAATTCAGGCTTCAGCTCCGATCTGGCAGCACTTTCGTTAGCAATAAACAACCCCGCCGGAGGACCGGTTGGTCCCATCCCGACGGGGTCCTCTGCTACACAAACCGCAACCGCTGCAAGCTCAAGCTAATTGGGCATCACAACCGTGTCGACCACATGGATCACGCCATTTGATTGGAACACGTCAGCCTGGGAGACCTTGGACATGCCGCCCTTTTCGTCCTTTAAGACGATCGTATTGCCGTCCATCATCGCCCACAGCTTGCCGCCCGATACGGTCTTCAGTTCAGCCTTGCCCTTGCCCGCTTTGATTTGTTTCTTGATATCCGCAGCCGACCATTTGCCCGCAACCACGTGATAGGTCAGGATCTTGGTTAACATCGCTTTGTTTTCCGGCTTCAGCAGCGTGTCCACAGTGCCCGCAGGCAGCTTGGCAAACGCAGCATTGGTCGGGGCGAACACGGTGAACGGCCCGGGTCCTTTCAGTGTCTCCACCAGTCCGGCAGCCTTAACAGCAGCGACCAATGTGGTGTGATCTGCTGAATTCACGGCGTTATCAATGATGTCCTTTGTGGGGAACATCTCTTGTCCGCCAACCATCGGGTTCTTGGCAAACGCGCTGGAAACCATCAAGGCCGCAGCGCCAACCAGCATCAATACAGTACGACGATTCATTGTAGTTCTCCTCTTGTCCTTGTTTGTTTTGTGCGCATTCTCTTGAATACGCGTATCCAGAGGCTCTGGGTATCTTGCGGTGCCCGGCGTCTTTTTCTTAGCTCAGCACTCATTGATCCATACGAGTGCTGCTGTTATTTGGATGTAGAGGTTTTCAACCCAGGCGGAAAATCTTCGCGGATAAATTTACAGAAGAAGGAACACCGAAGAGAAGCGCGGAAGCATCACGAGACCGCCAGGAGGAGAATTATTCTGACTCCTGACTTCTGTCTCCTGACTCCTTCTTTATCACCCTTCCAGTCGATGCAACTTGATCAAATCGATCCCAGATACCGGACCGCGCGGTTGGCCCGCGACGAACACCACATTGTCGCCGACCTTCAGCAGTCCCTTGGCTACAAGATCCGCTTCCAGATGTTGCAACTTCTGATCAGTGGTCTGCAACGCTGGACTCATTATCGGAATCACGCCAAACCATGGAGCCAACTGTCGCGCGACCACTTCATCTGGCGTGAATGCGTAGATCGGTACCGGAGGATGTTGCCGCGAAATCAGGCGCGCGCCCAAACCGGTTCGCGTATACACGGCGATCGCCGCCACACCAGCCGATTGCGCCGCGTGCAACACTGCATCGGCGATGATCTCTGCATTCGTCGGATTTGAACGCGCAGGCGAATGGCGAAACGCTTCCGGCCGCAGCCAGGTTTCGGTTTCTTCTGCAACACGTGCCATGGTGCGAACAGCCTGCCCCGGATCGCATCCGACCGATGTTTCAGCCGAGAGCATCAAAGCATCCGATCCATCGCAGATTGCATTGGCAACATCGCTGACTTCAGCACGTGTCGGCGTCCGCTCATGAATCATCGATTCGAGCATCTGCGTCGCCGTGATCACAAACTTACCCTTATCTCGAGCTTTTTGGATGATGCGCTTCTGAATGAAAGGCACCTGTTCCATTGGCATCTCGACACCAAGATCGCCGCGCGCGACCATCACTCCGTCGCTTGCATCGAGAATCGCATCCAGATTCTCCCAACCTTCGGGCTTCTCAATCTTTGCGATCAGAGGCACCTGCGTACCACCGGCTGGGGTCATCTCATTCAGCAGGGTGCGGAGATGTTCGACGTCTGCTGCCTTGCGCACAAACGAAAGCGCGACAAGATCGATACCCGCTTCAAGGCCGTACTTCAGGTCCTCGATGTCTTTCGCGGTTAGCGATGGCGTGCTGAGTGCGACGCCTGGAAGATTGATGCCTTTGTGGTCGCTGATCGGACCACCGCAGACGACTTCGCAGACAACCGAGACACCATCGCTTGAAAGCGCTTTTAATTCGACACTCCCGTCAGCCAATAGAACGCGGTCGCCCGGTTTCACGTCCTTGGCGAAATCCGCGTAGGTGGTCGAAGCTCCATGTACATCACCCAAAACCGATTGCGCGGACGCGGACGTTGTGATTGTAAACGTGGTGCCAGGCTCCAGAGTGCAGCACCCGCCCGCAAAGTTGCCCAGACGAATTTTCGGGCCTTGGAGATCCAGCAGAATCGCCACGTGCGCGCCCTTCTGCTTCGCCATGGTCCGAACTGCTTCCAGACGGCGAAGGCGTTCCGGCCAATTTCCATGGCTCGCATTCAAGCGGAAAACGTTTGCGCCCGCGTCAAACAGTTCTGCCAACCGAGCCGGATCATCGGTGGCCGGTCCCAAAGTGACAACGATTTTCGTACTGCGGGCGTGAGGTCCCAAATGAGAGGGATTGGAAGGTTCAAGTTTTGGCAATGGCCGAGCGCTCCGGTGGTCTTCGCGAGCGCCCTTTTGCTCGCGGAGAGACGGTCTTGATCTTCAGGCTACCAGACTTGGCTTCAAGCTTAGTAGTGGTCTCTTTGATCTTACGCTTCATCGGCCGTGGAACTGAGAGCGTGCCCGGCGGTGCCCACGCATTGACGGTGGATTCGTCGGTCGAGGTGGGCGATTTTCTG
>JBDTUY010000261.1:0-7244 GCA_040007495.1 Acidobacteriota bacterium
GACCCTGAAGCCTCCCTTCCACAGCCCGAATCTGCCCCGTTAGCAGCAATCACGACCGATGCGCATGGAGAGGCAACCCATAAAGGTGAATCTCATGGGTCTCGTGCAACGCTGGCGTGGTTGCGCGATCTGTCGCTCAGCGTGCTGATCGCTCTGGTAGTAATTCTGTTCTTGTATCAGCCGGTGAAGGTCGAGGGCACCAGCATGATGCCCGCGCTGGTGGATCAGGAGCGAATCTTTATCAACAAGTTCGGCTACCGCTTCGGCATCACGGACGTGAGCCGGGGGGATACTGTGGTTTTCTTCTTTCCTGGCGACCCAAAGAAGTCCTACATTAAGCGGGTGATCGGCATTCCAGGCGATCGAGTCGAGATCAACCGCGGCAAGGTCAAAGTAAATGGGAATGATCTCGACGAGCCCTACGTTCCAGAGGAATACCGCGACCGCGTCTCAGTGGATTCCCAGGTAGTGCCGAATGGGGAGTATTTCGTGATGGGCGACCATCGAAGTTCCTCCAACGACAGCCGCAGTTGGGGAACCGTGCCGCGCCACTATATCTATGGCAAGGCGGTGTTTGTCTACTGGCCGCTGGACCGGGTCGGATCTCTCCAGTAAATCGGATCCGTCGTTTTTATCCTCTTGCAGGCATCAATCTCTCCGATGAGATGCCCGTGGGCGAAACACCCTCCGCCTAACGTTCGTCTATTCCATGCTGCAAGCTCCGCAATCAGAGCCGGATCTGGGAACTCGCTCGGCCGGTTATCCTTCGCCTGGACCGCCATCCGGGCAGACCGGCGGGGACGAAGTCGTCGCTATTCGGCGCGAACTTCAAAGACTCCGGATTCTAGCCGAGTCGGCGCCTGCGATCCTGTTAGATCGTGACCTCGAAAAAGGGACCGTATGGTGGAATGCAGTTGCGTATGAGATGTTTGGCGTATACCGTCAGCAAGCCGAGACAGACCCGCGCTGGTGGGTGGAGCGAATTCATCCGGATGATCGCGAGGTACTGGTCAGACAGCTTCAGACGCTGATGAACGGTCAGACATCCAGGCTCCGGATCGAAATGAAAATGAGAGCCGGAGATGGATACTACCGGACCCTGGATGCCCGTTTCACGGCGCTCACCGCCACAGGCGAAACCAATGACCAGGCGACGGTGCCTCCCGCCCGGCTAGTAGTTGTGATGCGGGATATTACCCCTCAGCGCCGCGCCGAACATCAGCGGGACCGGCTGTTCACCCTCTCACCGGATCTGATGGCAGTCATTGGGATGGACGGAAAATTCCGGCAACTGAATCCCGCTTGGGAAAGCGCCCTGGGGGTCTCGATCGACCGGCTACTGCCAGGCCGGTTCACGGACTTGCTGCACCCGGAAGATGCACCGACCGCGTTTCGCCAATTGCGCAATATCGTGAGCGGTTTGCCCCCACAGGATTTTGAATGCCGCTGCGTCCGCCCGGATGACGCGGAGCATGCGGATGCGAGCGTCCGCTGGTATTCCTTCCGTATCCGGGCGGAACTGTCACAGGGAAACTTCCACCTCCGCGGTAAAGAGATCACCTTCGCAAGACAGGCTCTGGAGGCGGCTGTCGCCAACAAGAACGCGGCGCAGGTGGCCAGAGACGAGGCATTCGCGCGCTTGCTGCAACTCCAGTCCGATCTTCGCTCGGCGGCTGGACGAATCCTCACGCTTACACCGAAGCTGATATCTGCCCAAATTCCCGGCGTACAGCAACTGTATGTAGACCAGATTGAGAATACAGGTCATTCCCTATTGCAGTTAGCGGAGCTACCCCTAGCGGATACCCCGAGTTCGTCCTCCGCTGAGCAGCGTCCCATTGCGCCTTCTCCGTCCACCCTTCAACCGGATATAGTTCCGGAATCCCAGCCGCTCGAAACCGTACAGGCCTCCATCCAAGCGCTGTCCTCGTCGTTGTCCGGTCCCCCGCCGGAAGCTCAGGCCCGGATCGAGGCATCCGCGAAGCGAATCCTGGTGGTGGAAGACAATCTCGTGAATCAGAAGGTGGCGGCTCGTCTGCTGAAAAGCCAGGGGTACGCGGTGGATCTAGCCAGCAATGGCCTGGAAGCGCTTGCCGCGCTGGACAGGTTTCCGTTCGATCTGGTTCTGATGGATTGCCAGATGCCGGAAATGGACGGCTTCACCGCAACCCAGGAACTTCGCCGCCGGGAACAGGCGATTCGTTTAGGCGAGGCAAAGGCTCCCGCGAACTCCTCCTATGCGCACGCGGAGAATTCCCGCTTCGAACAAAACGACAGCCCGCACACTCCCATAATCGCCGTGACGGCCCATGCTCTCAGCGGAGATCGGGAGAAATGCCTCTATCATGGCATGGACGATTATTTGATGAAGCCGATCAACGCGCTGGAACTTCGGGCCATGGTGCAGAAGGCACTTTCCTCGGTTACTCGGCGACCTGAGGCACCCAAAAACGTCGCGCCCCAGACCGTAGATTCGCAGGTGTCTTCAGGTGCGCTCGCCCCCGCGTAGCAAGCGAACTCCGGCGTCGAGCTACCAGCCCAGTTGTGTCATACGCGTCTCAATGATGCCGCTATACTGATCCATCGCCTGAGGTCGCCAGCGCAGAGGAGCAGGCAAACAGGCCGCGAGCCGGGCCGCCTGATCCCGATCCAGACGGCTCGCATGCGAGTGGTAATGATACTGCGACGCCGCCTCGGCTCCGAACACGCCAGGTCCCCATTCCACAACGTTCAGGTACAGCTCCAGAATGCGGTTGCGGCCAAGAATGACGGTGGCCATAGGAGCGACCGTATACTCCAGCAGCTTTCGAACCGGATTCCGATGGGTGGTAAAGAAGAGGTTTTTCACCAGTTGCTGGGTCAGCGTAGATGCGCCCCTAGAGACTTCACCCGTTTCCATGCTTTGGGAAACAACTTTTTGTACCTGCTGCCAGTCGATGCCAGAGTGTTGGTAGAAACGGCCGTCTTCAGCCGCAATGACGGCATGAATCAGGTTGGGTGAGATCTTAGAGATCGGCACAAACTCTGAACGCTTCTGGTAGGGTTTGCCAGCAAACAGAGCCCCGACACGCCGCTGAATTTGCACACCGGTCGTAATCGGGTTAAAGAACCGCAGGTAGAGCAAGGACGCAGCGAAGACGGCATGTAGGCCGATCAGGAGCGTCAGGCACCAGAAAAGTGTCGCGACGATCCACCCGCGCCGACGTGGGCGACTACCCAACGTCGATTTGGAGCGGGGACGTTTCACGGGAGCTTGCCATTGGGGATGTGGCTCGGCCATCCAGGCAAAAAACTAATCGGACTTAGTAGTGGAGGCGGCCGGAGTGCTCGTGGCCGCAGGAGCGGGAGTCGACGATGTTTCGGCCGACTTCGTTGTGGAACTATCGCTCGGCTTGGATTCAGCGGCTCCAGCCTTGGCAGAGGCGTCCGATTTGGCTGGTGCCGAGGCAGGAGCTGAACCTCGCGAGTAGTCGGTAATGTAGAAGCCGCTGCCCTTAAAATGCAAACCCGCAACGGAGATCAGTTTCTCGACCGAACCACCGCAAGTCTCATGCACTGTAAGCGGTGCGTCGGAATACTTCTGCAGTACTTCAAATACGTTCCCGCACTTCTCACAACGATATTCGTAAAGAGGCATGTTCGATTTCTAGCTTAACCGGAGCCGACAGGAACTATTTCACGTTCTTGAGGATCGCGGGCAGTTCTCCCAATCCTTTGCGCAGGATAAGGTCTCGCGCAGAGGTGGGGGCAGGCGTGACCGCGTTGGGATCGTCCTCCGCTGTCGGCGCTTCATACTGCGCTTGCAGCACCGTGGGCGTTACCCGCACGTCCTGGATGGCCTTGCCCTTGGGCGAATAATACTTGGCGGTTGCCAGAATGATCGCGCTGCCGTCGTCCAGAGTGATCGCTTTGTGGATGGCGGCGTCGCCAAAGGTCGGTTCACCGACCAACTGCGCACGCCCTGAATCCTGCAAGGCCGCCGCCGCGACTTCCGCCGCACCCGCCGTACCGCGATTGGTCAGAACTACCAAAGGCAGTTTGGTCACCGTTTCCGGGGTTGCCGTAAAATCCTGTCTGCGAGCTTTCTGGCCCGATGTATAGGCGATCAAGCCGGAGTCCATGAACTGATCGGCAAGGGCTACGCCCTCCTCGGTAGGTCCTAGCGCACAGAACCGAAGGTCGAGAACGATCTTCTTTGCGCCCTGCTTTTCTAGCGCCGAGACCTTTTGTGCGATCTCTTTCGCCTGGCCTGCCATCAGCGTGCCGGTAGTCACTACGCCCACCGGCTGCGGACCATCGGTCACCATGTGCGAGGTTACCGCAGGATAAACCACGGCCGCACGCGTGAGCTTCAAAATCAGAGGATCTGTTTGGCGTGCGGTAAGCGCGGCCAGTTCCACGGTCGTCCCCGGAGCACCTTGCAACAAAAGTTCCGCGTAAGCCAACGGCATATCGCGCGTCGAAATCCCGTTGATCGATTCGATCACATCTCCGGTGGTCAACTTTTCCTTATCAGAGGGCGACCCAGGCAGAGCGTCTACAATTCGCAGGTAACCGGGACCACGCGAGAGATAGAGCCCAACATCGGCGGCGCCCTTCCCATGTTCAGCCTGATACTTTTTGTACTGCGTTGCATCCAGAAAGCTGGCGAACGGATCGATGGACTCCAACATTCCGTTAACCGCGCCGAGTGTGACGGCCTTGATGTCAGGCTCTTCCACGTACTCAAGCTTGATCTTGGTCAGGACGTCGCTGTACACGCCCAATTGTGTATAGGGCTGGTCAGGCGATGCGCTGTGAACCTTGATCGCTCCGAATAGGAGCAGAAAAACGATGCAGGTTGAAGAGGCAACCACGGCGTACTGAAATCTGCGATTCATAGGCGTTGGGGAGAACCCACCTCTGTTTAAGAGAATAGCAGGTTCTTGTGTTCCTGGCTGTACTTGCGAGGCAGTACCCTTTCAGTTCAGTTAGACGCGCCCGGGGACGAAACGCTACTCTGAACACTGTGATTCCCATCGCGCTGACCATTGCCGGTTCGGACCCCAGTGGAGGAGCCGGCATCCAGGCGGACCTGAAGACGTTCCACCGCTTCCAGGTCTACGGCGAAGCGGCCATCTCTTTGATCACAGTGCAGAACACTCGGGGGGTCACAAGAGTCGAAGTACTAAGCCCCGAACTGGTGCGCCAGCAGATTGAAGCGGTTCTGCAGGATATTCCGCCTAACGCGGTGAAGACAGGTGCCCTAGGGAATCGGGCGGTTGTGGAAGCCGTGGCGGAAGCGCTGACTGAATCCGTGCGGGGGAGGGGCCTGCCATTGGTTGTGGACCCGGTCATGATGAGCAGCCAGGGAGAATCCTTGCTTGACCCGGACGCGAAACAAGCGATGATCGAACGCCTGCTTCCGATTACGTTTGTATTCACCCCTAATCTGGATGAGGCGACAGCACTTGTGGGCTTTCCGATCAAAGATCTTGGCTTGGCAAAGCGCGCTGCTAAAGTGTTACTAGAAATGGGGCCGCGTAACATATTGATAAAAGGCGGACATTTCCCTGGAGACGCCATCGATCTTTTACTCTTGGAAAATGGCGATTTCCGGCTGCTTACGGCAGAGAAAATCGATTCCCGCCATACCCACGGGACCGGTTGCACCTACTCTGCTGCAATCACGGCCGGACTGGCCTCAGGTGCTTCGCTTTTGGATTCAGCTACTGCCGCTAAACTGTTTATTACGAAGGCAATTTCTTCCGCGCCTGGACTCGGCGAAGGACATGGTCCGTTGAATCATTTCGCATAATCCTGACTGAAAAACATCAGGCTCCCAGCCAGCCCTATTCTGCTACGATGGAATCGAGGCGTTAAAGCGACATGACGGTAAGCGTCAATATCGAGCCGGAGCTTGAAGCGCGACTTGTCGCGCGGGTTCGCTCTATCGGCCAGCCCCTCGAAAGCCTCATACAGCACATTCTGGAACACGAATGTGCTGTATCCGTGATGAACGATGCTCTCGTTTCGAGCGGCCCGGAGAAGGCGCAAGTGTTTCGGTCTTGGGCCAAAAGTTTTCCAGCCTCTTTGCCAGTGCTCTCCCTTGAGAGCATCAGCCGCGAAAGTATGTATCAGCAGGATTAACCAGTGGCGGTTCTTGTGGATACGAATGTTCTGATCTTCAGCATCCAGCAGGGCCATCCCTGGCAGGAAGCGTCTATCCGAGCAATTGAGTTGCCGCTAGCGGCAGACGAAATCATCTACGTGCTTCCGCAAAATGTCGCGGAGTTCTGAAACGTCTGCACTCGACCGGCAGACAAGAACGGCCTTGGACTCACGCCGCTGGAGACTGAGAAGCGACTGAAGAGCCTCGACTCCATCCTGACAGTTCTGCGCGATACCCCCGCCGCCTATTCGCACTGGAGAAAGCTCATTGTTCAGCACGAAGTTAAGGGAATTCAAGTGCACGACGCTCGCATCGCTGCAGGCCCACGATGTTTCGCGCCTGCTCACCTACAACCCACGGGACTTCAACAGGTATGGTGACATCGCGCCCGTGCGGCCCGATGAGGTCGCGTGAACCAAGCGCTGTAGAGTTGTCTTCAACCTTTGCTCCGAGTAGGAACACGCGTCGCCCCGCCCTGCTAGGACTCTGACTTCGGTTGCCATGAAATCTCTTGAGAATCTTCCCGCCTCCCGTCCACTACTCATGGGGTATGCTGACTCAGTTTATTCCGATCCTTCACTGGCTGAGTTCGAACAGCCAACGGATCGGTGCCTTCACTGACAGCCTGGTTCTTGCCGCGCTAATTCCTCTGTCGATCGCGATCCTGATTTGTGGGGTCGACGATCTGGTGGTGGACATCGCTTGGGGCTGGCTGTGGCTCAAGTCCAAACTGATGCCGGCGGCTCGGCTCTTCCCTCCAGGTCCTCGTCAGTTGGCGGTTGCACCACGCGTGAAGATCGCAATCTTCGTTCCGTTATGGCAGGAGCATGAGGTCATCGGCCACATGTTGGAACACAACCTGGCGGCGATTCGCTACGACGATTATCACTTCTTCGTTGGCTGCTATCCGAATGACCCTAAGAGTCAGGCAGCGGTCGGCGCGGTGTCGAGGCGATTTCCACAGGTGCATTTGGCGATGTGTCCGCATGACGGGCCGACATCCAAAGCCGACTGCCTGAACTGGGTATTTCAGTGCATGCTGCTGGTGGAGGAAGAAACCGGCGAACGCTTCGAGATCGTCATGACCCACGAT
>JBDTUY010000262.1:0-7218 GCA_040007495.1 Acidobacteriota bacterium
GGGACCTAAATTAGCGGTCACTGCACTAGGCGGAATGAACGCGCCGGATTTGGCGGCGGCCATCAGAGCAGGTTCGCTAGAGCAATTGACAAAGATCCCGGGCGTCGGCAAGAAGACCGCCGAGCGACTGGTCTTGGAACTGCGCGACAAACTCGACATGCTGCCGACGTCAGGGAAACCAGGCGCAGTAGCGTCAACCGCTGGAGCGTTCAGCCAAGTGGAAGAAGACGTAATCTCAGCGTTAGCAAACTTCGGCGCAACACGCGCAGCGGCAGAGGCTGCGGTAACCAAGGGCAAGTCCGCAAGCGAGTCGAATGATTTTGATGCCCTGTTCCGAAGGTCGTTGAAGTTGGTGCGATAAAACCGTCGATCCGATAGAATAATCGCATGAAACGTTTGACGGTGGAATTGATACCGGACGTTGAACAGGGTGGGTTCACGGCTCGTATTCCCGACATCCCGGCGTACGGTGAGGGAACAACGGAAGAACAGGCCATCGCCGATCTCCGGGAAGCGCTGACCGCGTATATCGAAGAATTCGGTTTGAACGATGCCCTCTCGCGCTTAAACCAACCCACCGCGCTAAGGGCCATCGACTTGGAACTGGAAGACCTGGTGCGTGCCTAAACTTCCTTGCCCGACTGGCGAGGAAATGGTTGCCTTCCTCCAATCTCAAGGATTTGTCGTCGCTCGCATTCGTGGAAGCCATCACGTAATGCACAACGGCATCCTGAGAACTACAGTTCCAGTTCATGGGCACGACAATCTAAGAATCGGAACGCTACGTGCGATTCTTCGGGATGTCGAGATCAGCCCGAACGAGTTTGCGATCCTGTGGAACAAACGGTAGTGCTCCCTACAAAATCCTGATCCCGAGCAGTGGTGCGAACGCCAACGCCTGCCCCACATCCACGATCGCCCCTGCCAGATCTTCCGCACCAATCCTCAGGCCTTCCACTTGCGAGCCTCGTAGATCCGTACCTGCCAGCTTTGCTTTATGTAGCTCTGCGTTCTTCAGATTGCAGCGCCGAAATACACACCCTGTGAGATCCGCGCCATGGAAGTCTGCGTCTTCGAAATCACAATCTTCAAACTCCGTAGCGTGAAACTTCGCGAAACGGAACTGCGCGTAGCGCTGATCGCCGCCCTGGATTAGAAGGCTCTGCCATTCGGACTGGACCGCCTCCATACCTGTAGTGCGGCATCCGACCATCTCCACCCGCACCGCCTCCAGTCCGAGAATTTTGCAATTCGCCAAGTCGCAATTCGTGAACCGAACATCCTTCCACTTCGCCGAACGCAAGATGGATCGAGGCATCGCGACAGTGTCGAACGCACACGCTTCCAACCGACAAGTAGAAAAGTCGAGGCCCTCCACTCGGACGCCTTTTACCAGTTGCTCCTCTAACTGAAGCGTCCTCTCCTCGAATAGCGACCCTGCTTCCATCGCCTCGTCAAACGTTGATGGCAGATCCGGGGTCTGGCGGACGACAGCCTTCGGTACGTTGACCTTTTTCACCAATTGACTTGCCCCTTTTGCATGCTTCAGTTTATCGCCTCGTTCGTCTTTTCTTTTGTCGACCAACCAAAATCCTCTACACTGATACTTCATGCAGGAACAGGGCATTGTATCGGCGTCGCTGCGCGAAGAGGAGCGTCAATTTGAGACCGCGCTGCGTCCGCACCGCCTTGCCGACTTTACAGGTCAAGCCAAGGTAAAGGAAAACCTCGCCATCGCGATCGAAGCCGCCAAGCGGCGCGGCGAAGCGATGGATCACGTGCTGCTCTACGGCCCTCCAGGCCTCGGCAAAACGACTCTTGCTGGGATCATTGCAGCAGAACTAGGCGTCGGCATGCAGCAGACCTCGGGTCCTGTTCTGCAAAAAAAGCTCGACCTGGTCGGGATCCTGAGCAACGTCCAGGAGCGCGAAGCGTTCTTCATCGACGAAATCCATCGCCTCCAGCCGGACGTGGAGGAGATGATCTACTCCGCGCTAGAAGATTTCCGCATGGACATTCTGATCGGCACCGGCCCCGGCGCACGCACGGTCTCGATGGATATCAAACATTTCACAGCCATCGGCGCGACCACACGGCAGGGTTTGATCAGTGCCCCACTTCGCGGAAGATTCGGCTTGGTTCTGCGGCTGAACCACTACGACGTGGAAGAACTGGCTGGAATTGTAGTGCGTTCCGCGCACTTGCTGGATGTGGAAATGGATCGTCAGGGGTCGGAAGAAATCGCCCGCCGAGCGCGTGGCACACCGCGTATCGCGAATCGTTTGCTGCGCCGCGTTCGAGACTATGCGCAGGTACGAGCCGCCGGAACCATCGACGCCGAAGTCGCGCAGCGCGCCTTGGATCTATTGGAAGTCGACCGCCATGGCCTGGACGAGATCGATCAAAAGATCATGCTGACAGTGCTGGAAAAGTACGGCGGCGGTCCAGTCGGAATCAACACCATAGCGGCCTCCATTGATGAAGCCTCCGACACGATTGAAGAAGTCTACGAGCCGTACCTGATGCAGCTAGGTTTCCTGGATCGTACGCCGCGCGGACGCGTAGGCACTCCGCAGGCGTTCGAGTATTTCAAGATCGCGCGCCGGGCGACCAGTTCTCAAAACACACTGTTTTAGCATCAATGCATCAGGCAAATAGATCCTTGGCCCCAGCACCCGTTCCCTTTGGTCGCGGCTCAGTAAGTGGTGGTTTCGACCGCATGTCCATACAGAGCCGGGACCACAGGGAGCGGTTGTCAGTGACCCTCACTCGAAAAAAGTTCTAACTGCATGAAGCCTACCAAGACAGCGTATATCGGCCTCGGCACGAATCTCGGTGATCGCGAAGCGAATCTAGCGCGGGCCATCGAACTACTCAAATCGGACCGCCTCCGCGTCACTCGAGTCTCGTCACTCTGGGAAACCGAGCCGCGCGACATGCTGGACCAGCCGTGGTTTCTGAATCAGGTGGTCAAAGTAGAAACCGATCTGTTCCCGCGCCAACTCTTCACACGCGGCAAGCAAATCGAGCGCATGATGGGCCGCATTCGTACCGCCCCGAAAGGCCCCCGTGTGATCGACGTGGACATCCTGCTATACGGCAACGCAATCGTGAACCTGCCGGGCCTGGAAATTCCACATCCCGGCATCCCCCTGCGTAGATTCGTGCTGGAGCCTCTGGCCGAACTAGCCCCCGGCCTCCACCATCCAGCAAACAATCTAACCGTCAGAAGAATGCTAACCAAAGTGAAAGATCAGGACGTCCGCAGAGTTCAGAAGTCCACAGATATTCTGACTCCTGACTCCGCGTCTTGAGCGTCCGCAAACGGACTGACTCCTGACTCCTACCGCGTCACCCCGCCTTCGCCTCAGGCTCCCGCTGCAACACGATCTTCACCCGAGCAATGCGGTTCCTATCCATCTCCTGCACCGTAAACGTGTGGTTCTCGTGCACCACCGTATCGCCTGGTGCAGGAATGTACCCGAGCTTGAATAGCAGAAATCCTGCCAGCGTTTCAAAGCCCGCATCCCCCGGCAGTTCGATCTGATACTGCGAGGAAAGATCCAGAATACTGGTGCTGCCATCGACCTCGATCACAGGTGCGCCGACCGCAGGCAACACGCGACGTATATCGTGTTCATCGCCGATCTCACCGACGATCTGCTCCAGCACATCTTCCATCGTTACTAGACCCGTGATGGTGCCAAACTCATCCACCACCATCGCCAGATGCGTGTGGCGGCTGCGAAACTCGTCCACCAGTTGGCTCAGCGGTTTAGTCTCCGGCACCACCAGCGGATCGCGTAGGTATCGACGCAGGAAAAACGGCCGGATCGGACGACGGCTATCCACCGCAGTCTTGCGTTCCCTCCATGCCCGCATCAGATCTTTGTAATGCACGATGCCGACGATATTCTCCGACTTGTTTTCATACACCGGCAGGCGCGAGTATTTGTGTTCCAACGTCAGCAGTAGCAATTCGTCCAGCGTCGCGTCCACGGAAACCGAAACGATATCCACACGCGGCGTCATCACCTCGCGCGCGTACACATCCTTTAATCCCAGCACCCCTTGGATCGCGGCTTGCTCGAATCCCTCCAGGTGCCCCTCACGACCACTGGCCTCGATTATGAACTTCAGCTCTTCCGACGAATGTCCGCCACCGTGCCGCCACTGAATGCCGAGTAAACGGGACAATCCCGTGGACGACCATTCCACGATATAAACGAACGGCGACGACAGCTTATCGAACAACAAAAGCGGCGGGGCGACCAGCAGCGCCAATCGGTCCGCTTGATCCAACGCAAGATTCTTGGGGACCACTTCGCCGATCACAACGTGAATGTAGCTGGTGGCGAGAAATGAGACCGCATAGCAGGCACCACGCACCAGACCTTCGTGACCAGCGGCAATCAACGGCTGCACGTAACCGAGGATGCCGTTGTACATCGTCTCCTCACCGGCCCATCCCAGCGCGAGACTGGCCAGCGTGACGCCGACCTGCGTGACGCTCAGCAGGCGTTCGGGATTCGACAGGATGCCCAACGCAGCGCGGGCGCGAAGGTCGCCCTGCTTTGCCAGTTCTTCTAAGCGCGATCGGCGCGCGACCACCAGCGCCACTTCAGCTGCGGAGAAGAACGCGTTCAGCGCGACGATACCAACTAATAAGATGAAACGAAGGAACATTTCCCGCTACAATCGAGCAAGTAGTGACCACCTATTTACTGCGGGCGATCAATCTGAGCATAGCGGTTTTGTTGGCCGGCCTTCTAGCGGCGGTTTGTTGGTTCGTGTGGCGGCCGCTTCCCAAAACCTCCGGCGAGATCAGCGCTCCCATCACAGCCAAGGCGAATATCGTTCGCGATGCCCAGGGCGTGCCGCACATCACGGCCGCATCCTGGCAAGATGCGATCTTCCTGCAAGGCTACTCGACCGCACAGGATCGTCTCTTCCAGATGGATTCGATGCGCAGGCTCGCGGCCGGGGAATTGGCTGAGGTCATCGGACCCTCGGCGCTCGACCTGGATCGCGAAGCAAGACACTTGCGTCTGGATCGCATGGCCGAAGTCCAAGATAAGGGTCTGACCCCAGATGCCCGAGCAGTATTCGCCGCCTACGCGCGCGGCGTGAACTACTTCATCGAAACCCATCGCAAACAGTTGCCGTTGGAATTCACGATTCTGCAGTACGAGCCTCGACCGTGGCGCGTGCGCGATACGATTTTGGTTAGCTTGCAGATGCATCGTATGTTGTCCACTTCCTGGCGGGGCGAACTGAGCAAGTTACATATGCAGCAATCGGGCGATGCGGCCAAGGTCGCATTCCTCTATCCCGCGCGCTTGGGTGATGAGGTCGCCCCCGGATCGAACGCCTGGGCGCTTTCCGGAGCACACACAGCCAGCGGCAAGCCGATGCTCGCCAGCGATCCGCATCTCGAATTCAACGAACCGTCCCCCTGGTACATGATCCATCTGAAAGCGCCGGATCTCGATGTCACCGGAGCATCCTTGGTCGGCGTACCGGCTGTCATCATCGGACACAATCAACACATCGCCTGGGGTATGACGAATCTCGAGTTCGACCTGCAGGATCTCTACAAAGAGAACATGGACGCGCAAAGCGGCCGCTACCAGTATCAGAACCAAATCGAGCAGGCCCATCTGGAAGGCGAGAAGATTCCGGTCAAGGGGCAGAAGCCCTTCGACAGCGTGAACATCGTCACCCGCCACGGACCGCTCGTCGTATCCGACCAAAGTGGAAACTATGTGCTGCACTGGGTGCCGAATGACATCACGACGCTCGATTTTCCGTTCTTAGCCATGAATCGCGCTGGAAATTGGGACGAGTTTAATACAGCTCTGCAGCGCTTCTCGGGACCCGCGCAAAACTTCGTCTACGCGGATGCGGATGGCAACATCGGCTATCACGTGGCCGGCATGGTACCAATCCGAGCCAGCGCCAAAGGCCCTTGCGCAGGCGACGTTCCAACCGTAGGCTCAACTGCGGATTGCGAATGGCGCGGCTATATTCCTTACGCGGATCTTCCTCAAGTCTACAATCCGCCTTCCGGCATGATCGTCAGCGCGAACCAGAATCCGTTTCCCGAAGACTACAAATATCCAGTCACCGGCGTGTTCGCCCCGACGTACCGCGCCCACCAGATTCAAGACCAGCTCAAAATGCATGAGCAATGGAAAGTGCCGGAGATGCTCGCGTTGCAGAAGGATGTCTACTCAGGCTTCCTTCACTTCCTGGCGCAGCAGACCGTGAAGGCCTGGGACCAAAAGCCCAAGGCGAAGGACGTTCCGCAGAGTGCGGTGGACGTACTGCGAAATTGGAATGGGCAGATGGAGATCAAGCAGGCCGCACCGATGCTCGCCTCGTTGCTCTACGAGGAGATGCGTTCATCCATGGCAGCAGCGGCCAGCAAGAACGCTGGCGAATACACCAGCCGCATGGCAGCGCCTGTTCTCGAACGCTTACTTCGGGAGCGGCCTTCGGGTTGGTTCCCGAACTACGATGTCTGGCTAGTGGACTCCCTGGCCGCCGCCGTCGCCGAAGGCCAAAAGGTTCAAGGTTCCGACGTATCGCGGTGGGACTACGGCCAGTACAATCGCGTATTCATCCCGAACCCCGTGCTCGGCAGGCTGCCGGTAGTAGGTCAATACATTGACCTGGGACCAGTCTCCATGTCGGGCTCGTCAACCACCGTGAAGCAGACGACAACAAAGCTAGGCCCCTCCTTCCGCATGGTCGCCGACCTCGGGAATCTGGACAATTCAGTAGCGAACATCACGCTCGGCCAATCGGGCCAGATCCTCTCCTGGCATTACTGGGATCAATGGAACAGCTACCACAACGGCACCAGCTACCCAATGCAGTTCAACAAGGTCAACGCGTCGGATACGTTGACTGTGAATCCGTTCTAACCCACCCAACCAACATTTCCGAGCAGTAGTGCCTGAGCAAGCCGGAAATGACCTGATACCACGCATCGCACAAGTGACGACAGCGGTCGGCTCTCAATCCATCGCGCAGCGCCTTTCCCACGGGCTGTGGTCCTTAGTTCCTCATGAAATCGACAGCGACTGGAGAAGAGAACGCACGTCACGCCGTAGGCGACCGCCAAGGCAGCGAGGCCTTTGACAATCGGACCAGTTTCGACTCGGAGGATGGAGGAAGTATCGGGTGAGGGGGGACGAATCGGGGGGACCGGGG
>JBDTUY010000263.1:0-7214 GCA_040007495.1 Acidobacteriota bacterium
ATTCGCATAGCGTTCATCATCCCCGGTTCTGCGATAGAGTCCTGCAGCGAGAGAGTCGGCGACTCCTCTCCAAGTTCCATGATCTTTGCCTGGCGTCAAGCCAATGAACTAAGGAGACAAGGGTTAGTAGTGGACGTCTTCACTCTGACGTCGCGAACCTCGCCATGGATCTTGCTAACCAACTTCTTGCACTTTCGCCGTCAAGTCACCGAATGGCATTCGCAAGTTGTGCACGCACATTTTGGAACCGTTACTGCGCTTTTTGCGGTGCTCGCATCACGCTTACTCAATACGGTCGACGGATCGCGACGCAACCTTCCTGTCGTGATCACCTACCGAGGCAGTGACCTCAATCCAGTCTCACTTCTCAAAGCTCCACGAGCGTTTCTAGGAAGAGTGTTTTCGCAAGTTGCCGCTCTGGGGGCGACGCAGCTTGTGTGCGTGAGTGCGGCGTTACGGAGGCAGTTGTGGTGGAGGCAATCCTCCGCTGTGGTGCTGCCGAGCGGTGTCGACATAACGCGATTTCAGCCACTTCCGCAACCCGAAGTAAGAAATCGGCTGGGTTGGCCTCTCGATGTCCCTGTATTGCTGTTCAACGCCGGTCATGACGCGCGCAACAAACGGCTGGACGTTGCCGAAGCTGTCTTTGAAATCGTCCGACGCGAAATTCCGATGGCTCGGCTAGAGGTGATGCGCGGCGAAGTCCCGCCAGACATGGTGCCGGACCTCATGAACGCAGCAGATTGCCTGTTGCTGACCAGCGATCGCGAGGGTTCACCCACCGTGATCCAGGAGGCTTTGGCCTGCAATCTGCCAATTGTAAGCGTCGAGGTCGGCGACATAGTTGAGAGGTTGGCCGGAGTTCGTGGCGCCCACATCTGCTCAAGAAATCCGGCAACGCTAGCAGCCGCGGTAGCCGGCATGCTGAGTACAAGACAACGTTCGGAGGGGAAGCAGAGAGCTGCTGAAGTAGCCTCCACCAGAATTGCCAACGAACTCGCGAGGCTTTATCGGGAAAGTATCGGTTGACGAATCTTATGGAATTCTACGCATTATTAACCGCAGCAACGCTGGTCATCGCACTACTTGCCGTTGCCGTATTTCGTCAAACGCGGGACATCGGAACTCTGCTGGGTACTGCGGCGCTCTACTACTGGTCGTTGTTCGGCGCCTGGTACATCGTCATCGACAAGACGGGGGGCTTCAGCGGCAAACACTACCAGTATCTGGAGACGAAGATGTTTCCGATCGTATTGGATGGTGACTACATGATCTCGCTCTGCCTGTACGCCGCGTTCATCATCATCCTGCAACTAACCCTATTGATCACGATGCCGGAGAGTCGGGAACGACCGCTGCCCCGCCTTCAATTGCGCCATGAACCGATCATCGTTATTGGCGCAATCGCCGCGGTCGGCAGCGTCTTGCTGATTCGGGACAAATTGAGCGCCGCCTATGTCCTGCACAGTTCAGCGTACATCTATACGCGCACGCAAACCGACCAATGGTTCACCCTGCATCAGGTGCTGAACCGCGTCGCGCTGATTCCGTCGGCGATCGGGCTCGCGACTCTATTCGCTGGCGATCGATCGCGATACTTTGTTAGCGTGCGGAGGCGCTACACGCTGCTCGGGTACGCGCTGGTCTTGGGCGGGATGGGTCTTTTCACATTCCTGTTAGGAAATAAGAACGAAATCCTCACCGCCCTGATCGCGGGACTGACGGCTTATGTCGGTTCGGTCCGGCGGCCCAACTGGTTCAAGGTAGCGCTGGCGACTGCGATGGGATTCTGGTTCCTTTATGCGATCGAGTTCTTTCGGGGCTACCCATTGGCCGAAATGTCTACCGCCTTCACACAGCATGTTGGCGAAGCTACAGAAGTGGGTAGGTTCGTCACCTCCAGCAACGAGGCCTACGCAGCGCATTTCTCAATGTACGGCGTTTTATCCAAACACATCGAACCGTGGTTTGGGTACAGCATATATTCTCTGGTTTGCTCCATCGTTCCGCGTGTGCTGTGGCCCGATCGTCCTCGCGATATTTACCTCTACTACAGCGAGAGTGTGGGAACCGTCCAGAACCAGGGCTATTCCCTGCATCACGCCACAGGATGGTATCTGAATTTCGGATACCTGGGTGTCGCTCTGGGTGCGATTGTGATGGGTCTAGTGTGGGGCTACTGCATCACGGCCCGGTATCGCGTGCGGAACAAGACTGGCCTCCGATTCCGCCTTTTTGCGATCGTCGCGCCGTGGTTGTTTGTCGCATGCTTGCCTCCAATGTTACGCGCTGGTCCAGAAGCCTACAAGGGGCTGATTCTTGAAGGGGCGCTCATCCCAGTGCTCGTGCTGATGTTCTCCTGCAGGCCCAGACGAAAACGGCGTCCCGCCTCGCAGTTGCACTGGAATCCCAGCCAAGGTTGGAGTCTGGTACGGGAGACTTCATGAAACCATTCGTGAGCGTTATCGTTCCGTGTCGTAACGAAGCGGCTGCTCTGTCCCATTGTCTGGACTCGGTACTAGCTTCCGACTATCCAGTTGAACGCTTGGAAGTAATCGTAGCCGACGGAGAAAGCGAAGATTCAACGCGAGGGCTGCTTGCCTACTACGCCGCCTTAGATCGGCGATTTCGATGGATTGAGAACCCCGCGCGAATTACACCAGTAGGATTGAATCGCGCGATCTCGGCAGCTCATGGCGAATTCGTCCTGCGGGTTGATGCCCACTCGCTGGTGTCGCCCCGCTATATCTCCCTGGCCGTCGAATTCCTGGAAAACCATCCCGAGGCTTGGGGCGCAGGTGGAATGATGACCACCGTTCCGGATGGCGCGGGCATGTTTGCGGATGCTATTCGTACTGTCCTCAGTCACCGTTTCGGCGTGGGCAACTCCCAATTTCGGACGCTGATCTCTGAGCAGAATAGTTGCACCCCGATCCAGGTCGACACAGTTTTTAACTGCTGCTGGCGTCGCCAGGTATTTCATGAGATCGGCCTGTTTCACGAACAGCTGGTCCGGAGTCAAGACATCGAATTCAGCTCCCGCATCGCTGCTGCTGACGGAACCCTGTGGCTGGTACCAACCGCCCAAACGACATATTTCGCCAAGTCCCGTTTCTGGGCCTATGTCCGACACAACTGGTCCAACGGGATCTGGTCCATTTTGCCTGCCGCCTACCTGGGGAAACTGCCGGTCCGGGTTCGCCATTTGATTCCATTAGTCTTTGTCAGCTCTCTGCCTATCTCAGCATCTGTAGGTATGGCCTTCCCGTGGTTTCGCTGGATGGGAGTTGCCATTGTAGGCAGCTACGTTCTCGCCAATCTTGGTATTTCCTTTGTTGAAGCAGTGTCGCGGCGGAGTCCGAAGCTACTGGTGACGCTTCCGTTCGCATTTGCAGGCTTGCACGTGGCTTACGGGGCAGGCAGCATTTGGGGCTGCTATCGGTTCCTGGTAGAACGGTCAAACAGAAGCGATACCCAGGCTCCGAGGCCAGAAAGGCCGCAGGCTCGAGCGGCCACCGCCTCAGGCGGTCCAACCGGGACAGATCAAGCTGAGCCAGTATTCACTCCGAAAGCCAACTAGCCCAACATAGCAACTCACCGACTCATTTACTACACCCGAGCCCATGACGCCCACACAAACTCGATCAATACCGTTTTTCGACTACCCGCATCTGTTCACTTCCGAGGCCGAGGAACTAACCTCCATATTCCGCGATGTCGGACAACGCGGAGCATTCATTCTGCAAGAAGACCTCGAACGATTCGAGAAGAACTTGGCATCCTACCTGGGCGCGAAGTACGCCTTGGGCGTCGCCAATGCAACCGACGGCTTGATCATCGGGTTGCGCGCGACAGGCATTCAACCTGGTGACGAAGTAATCTTTAGTTCTCACACCATGGTCGCCACTGCGGCAGCGATTCATTTTGCCGGAGGGACACCAGTGCCGGTCGAATGCGGCCCAGACCACCTGATCGACCCGGTAGCGGTGGAAACTGCCATCACGCCACGGACCCGTGCCATTCTGCCAACACAACTGAACGGTCGAACTGCGGACATGGACGCTTTACAGCACATGGCGGATCGGCACGGCCTGCGAATCGTAGAAGATGCTGCGCAAGCGCTCGGGTCTCAATTCAAGAACAAGAAAGCAGGTACGTTTGGGTCTGCGGCGTCGATTAGCTTTTATCCGGCGAAGGTATTGGGATGCCTGGGTGACGGTGGCGCTGTCATCACTAATGATGACGAAGTCTATGAGCGACTCCTGCAGTTGCGGGATCACGGCCGCCGAGCAGACGGCGAAGTCGTCAGTTGGGGACTGAACTCGCGGCTGGATAACTTGCAGGCTGCGATCCTCGACTACCGATTGGCAAGCTACCCGGCTACGGTCGAGCGGCGGCGAGCGATCGCCCGGCTGTATCAGGAGCGTCTCGGCGGATTCCCGCAGCTTTCGCTACCGCCTGCTCCCGATAGCGACGCCGATCACTTTGACATTTTCCAGAATTACGAAATCGAAGCTGAAAGGCGTGACGCTCTTCGTGAGTTTTTGAAGGACCGTCGCGTCACAACCCTAATTCAATGGGGTGGGAAACCTGTCCACCAATGGGCGCCTCTAGGGTTCCAGCAACCCCTGCCTTTTACCGACCGCTTGTTTGAACGTTGTCTCCTCCTCCCTCTCAACCTATCCATGACGAACGCGGACGTAACCTATATCTGCGATGTCATTCATGAGTTCTATTGCAAGCGTCCGGCCTGAACGATATGAAAAGAGTATTTGAGGCAACGTGCGCAGCAATCGGATTGTTGGTCTTCAGTCCCTTGCTACTCCTGATCACAATCGCGATTTGGTCTGAAGACCGTAACTCTCCGTTCTTTCTGGGGCGACGGGTCGCGCACCGAACAGGCCCTGACGACGAGCGGTGCTTCTTCATGATTAAGTTCCGGACGATGATTTTCGACGCGTGGAAATCCGGTGTATCTTCGACGGCGAACAGCGATCGACGCATCACACGCGTAGGCACTCTTCTTCGGCGCGCCAAATTGGACGAACTCCCGCAATTGTGGAATGTGTTGATCGGTGACATGAGTCTGGTGGGACCCCGACCGCAGGTTGAAGCAGATGTCACTCTGTATACGAACGTGGAGCAGCGGATGCTAGCGGTTAGGCCAGGGATTACCGACCTCGCTTCCATAGTGTTCTCAGACGAGGGTTCCATTCTTGCTGGCGCCAAAGACACCGACCTGCTGTATAACCAGATCATCCGACCCTGGAAGAGTCGATTGGCTCTTCTGTATATCGAACGAGGCTCAGTGTGGACCGATATGAAGGTGATCGCGCTGACATTGCTGGGAGCCATCTCCCGGCAGCGAGCACTTGCCGGTGTGCTAAAGATGTTAACGGCCTGGGACGCAGACCCGGTGCTGCTCCAGATCGCATCCCGACAGGGAGCGCTAGTGGCATGGCCACCTCCGGGGGCAGCAGTGGTGGTCACACACTACCCTAAGCCCACGGATCATACCGAACCCCCGGCCCGCAGTGCGGGCCGCGCTAACCACGCGTAACGCAAGCAATTCAATCGAATCATTTTAGAAAAATCATGAAGGCACGCTTTCTCAAGAACCGCCGCGTAGTTGCGGAAGCAATCGGAATGGCGATTGCCGCACTTGGTCTGGCTCTGGCCTTCCAGGTACGCTTCGAGTTTCAACTGACGCCGTTTTACCTGGACATGCTGGTTCGGGCTCTTCCGTGGGCGCTTGCGGCCAAATTCCTCACCTTCCGTTCTTTCGGATTGCGCCATTTAGGCTGGCGTCATATAGGTTTTGAAGATCTACTTCGGATCGCCGCTGGTCATGCATCTGCCGCGTTTGCCTCAGCCGTCATTCTGCGCACTATCATTGGCTCGCTGCTGCCACGATCAGTTTATATACTCGACTTCCTGTTGTGCCTCGTCCTGGAGGTTTCAGTCCGATCCGGGATTCGACTTTTCGTGGAAGGCGGCCGGGTAGAGATCGGCAGCGGTTCACCGTCCCGGCACACTCCCACGATCAAACCGAGGCGGACCCTGATCTATGGTGCCGGTGTCGCTGGGGTACGGGTTCTGGCGGAACTCCGGGCGCATCCTGAACTTGGCTACCAAGTCGAAGGCTTTCTTGATGACGAAGTGACAAAACACTCCATGCGTCTGCATGGATTACAAGTCTTGGGCGGATGGGAGAAGATTGCGGAGTTGGCAAAACGGCGACGCATTGATGAACTTTTAATCGCGCTACCCGACGCCACCGGTCCTAAAGTCACATCAATATTGCAGCAGTGCCATCTAGCAGGCGTCACCGTTAAACGGATTCCCGCGCTGTCCGAACAGATGGAAGACAAAGGCCTGGCGCAACAGATCCGCGAGGTTCGTCTGGAAGATCTCTTGGGACGTCCTCCCGCGCATCTCGACGATGAGCAGGTACGTACGCGCATTCGTGGGCAAATCGTACTGGTTACAGGGGCAGGAGGCTCGATTGGCAGTGAGTTGTGCCGCCAGATCGCTCGTTATCAGCCAGCCGCGCTCATCGGACTCGACCAGGCGGAAACTGCACTCTATGAAATAGAACAAGAACTAGCCGCCACATTTCCTGACCTGAAATTCATTCCCGAAATTGCCAGCATTCGAAACCGGCACAACTTGCATCAAGTCTTTGCCCGCCATCGGCCCTGCGCCGTTTATCACGCAGCTGCCTACAAGCACGTCCCTATGATGGAGGCGCACGTGTTTGAAGCAGTCACGAATAACATCTTCGGCACAAGAAACGTGGCCCGGGCCGCCGCGGCGTGTGGAGTGGCAGACCTGGTACTGATCAGCTCCGATAAAGCCGTCCGTCCTACCAATGTGATGGGAGCCACCAAACGTGTGGCTGAACTGGTGGCCTTAGCGGAGGGTTCACTTCGGTTGGATCTGAATTCCTCCAACACAACCCTTGTCAGCTCAGACCGGCGGCAAACCTCGGTTACCAATACGGTGGCAGTGCGGTTCGGAAACGTTCTCGGCTCCAATGGCAGCGTAGTCCCTCGCTTTCGACAACAAATTGCAAAAGGTGGTCCAGTTACCGTCACCCATCCGGACATTCGTAGGTTCTTCATGACGATCCCAGAAGCTGCCCAACTGGTTCTCCAGGCGGGTACCATGGGGGTCGGGGGAGAGATATTTGTTCTAGATATGGGCGAGCCGGT
>JBDTUY010000264.1:0-7204 GCA_040007495.1 Acidobacteriota bacterium
GTCGATCCCGGCATTCCAACCAATTGCAGAATATACGACTGCTCTTGACGAGCGAACGCCGCGTTGGTTGCCGGAGTATCCAAGGTCCCATTCCGCTTTGCCAGCGCTTGCTTCATCGGAAGCGCCGTGCGCCATATTAGACGTACCGTAGACGCAGGAGCATTTGGAATGCCGCCGTCCACATCCACTTTGTCCGCCCAAGGCGATTTGGTGATCAGCCCCTGCACCTCTTTATCGCTCCATTCAGCGACAGGTTTAGTTCCCCAGAAGTCGGCTCCCCACAGGATGGCGCCGCCGGCCAGCAGCAGGGACGTGAGAATGGTCAGTTTCTTGAACATGAAGATAAAGCTACCTCGCAAAATAGTTTACAACAATCGGGCTGGTAAGACGTGCGGCGCAAATCAATTGCAAAGCAGAGCACGAATCCTCATTTAGAGACGAAAGCGTGCACTCTAAGCCATGGCTCCAACTCGGACATACGGAACTTTCCTGAATTATACAAATCCATTATGAAGCGATACGTTTCCAATTGCTCCATCTTCAAAATGAAGCCGTTGATCGCTAGATACGCGGCCATCGAAGCAATGGCCGTTCGTTTGTTGCCGTCCACAAACGGATGGTTCTGTGACAAGGATTCCCACAGTGCGGCAGCTCGGCGATGACGTCGGGATAGTAACCACTTTGCGGACGCATGACCGCCGCTTCTAATCCACTAAGATCTCGGATGCCCGGGCTGTCTCCGAACGCATCAATCGAGTCCTGGTGAATGCAGAGAACATCGTCCAGAGTTAAATAGTTGTTGCTCACCGCTGGCCTATTGGGCGAGCAAGCGCATCAGCGCAGGATTTTCACGCATAAAGCGACGAGCCGCTCTACGGGCCGGCGACAGATCCTCATCTCGCGTAGCGAATCTGGGTTCTCCCGCATGCAGTTCCTCGAGTAATGCCTCGGACTCCCCATTTGAACCAGCACCCTGAATCCGCCGATTGGTCAAATACTCCGCGACCGCAAGGATGGCCTTCTGCTCTCCAGGAGTTAGCGATTCCAAGGTTTCCAGCAGTGCAGCGTCCAGCATCCCATTAGAATACCAACTCAAGCTTCGGGAGAAGAGAGTGCCTTCTCGAAGATGTGGCGTTAGCGCGAATCGCTTCCGGTTGGCATGTTGTTAAAAACACTATCTCCGGTCACACCTCGCAGTGGATCTCCTCAATCTGTCTTCTGGCTGCCAGGATATCGTCGTCACAATTCGCCTTCAACAGTAACTCCATAGCTTTGGTGTTCGATTGCCGTACACCGCAACCTTCACGATAGGCTCTGCCCAACCCAAACATGGCCATTTCGCGTCCGGATTGAGTGATGTTGCTGCTTCGAATCGCCTTGCGGAAATAGCCAACCGCCTGTTTCGGATCACGCCGTACGCCGTGGCCTCGTAGAAGCGAACGCCAACTTCGACAAGAGCATCGTCATCACCCATGGAGGCTGCGCGTTGGTACCAAAAGAAAGCACGACGATGATTCTGCTTGCTTTTGTACACACAGGCGATGTTGTTAGCGGCGGACCAGTAATTCTGGCGAACAGCGCGCTTGAGCCATAAAATCGCTTCGTCATCGTCGCGTTCCGTCGCCCGTCCTTCCGACAGGTAGTTGGCGAGCCATATCTGTCCGGACGCATCACCGGCCTGCGCACTCCGTCGAAACCATCGAATGGCCGCTTTCGGGTTTGGCTTGATAGCAAAGGATTCACCGCTCCGATCCAATAGACCACCATCCAGCCAGGCACCTAGTTCCCATTGAGCTTCTGCATCATCTGCTTCGGCCCTAGCCGTAAGGTCCGCGATGAGCCGGTTCCACTGCGCCAACGGCATCCTGACCGAAATAAACTTCTTCCATTCTGACAACGGCATTCTGCCAGCAAGATAGCACTTGGCCGTGGGCGCGTGCTGCCACTCGGCAGCTTGGACTCATGTCGGGTTCAAGGTAGATAATCGAACGCGATGTCCGCCCCCGCCGCAGCTTCGCAAGCCGAGATAGTTCACCAATCGGTGAGTGACCTGAGTCGGAAGTTCGCCGCAGAAATCAGTCGGGGAAAAGAGTACAGCACAGCGGCGCGCAATTCCCGACGAGCCGCGACGGTTAGGGAGCGGAGTTTTCCCCGGTCTGACTGCGCCACTTTCAGCACTCCGCTCCCTGCCGTCGCGGCTCGTGAACATTACGGACGCGCATAGAGGGCAAGTTGCCCGCCCGTTTACTACGGCGGAATGAATGACTCAGGGCACCAGCAGCACCACCGACCACTCGTCGAAACTTTGCGCTTTCCACCCCGCCCGGGGGAAAATACAACATACTGTAAACTCCGCTGTCGCAGCGCTCCCGGACCCATGACCTTTGCCTCCATCCTGATCGCCTACCTGCTAGGCTCCATTCCGTTCGGCTACGTGCTCACGCGCCTGCGGACCGGCCAGGATGTACGAGCATCCGGCAGCGGCAACATCGGCGCAACCAATGTCATGCGCACCGCAGGCCGCGGTTTGGGAATCGCAACACTACTGCTCGACGCCGGCAAGGGAACGCTCGCAGTCTGGCTGGCAGACTGCGCGTCATCTGGAAGCACAACTGGCAGCACCACCTGGATGGCTCTGGCAGCCTTGGCCGTAATGCTTGGACACGTATTCCCGATATTTCTAAACTTCAAGGGCGGCAAAGCTGTGGCGACCTTTGCCGGAGCATTCGGCTATCTGCTGCCCATGCCGTTGCTGGCTACGGTAGTGGTGTTCGCCATGGTGCTCGCGCTAACGCACTACGTCTCTGCGGCATCGATTGTGGCGGCTGCGACGTTTCCCATCGGGGCCTGGATCATTTCACGACCATCGACGACCGAAATGCTCGTGGCTATCTTCGCCGGGGCACTCGTCGTCTACCGGCATAGCTCGAATATGGCAAGAATCCGAGCTGGCACGGAAGGTACTTTCCCGTCGAAAAGGTAACAAACAAGTAATGAAACTAGCCATCATCGGCGGAGGCAGTTGGGGCACGGCACTGGCCGTGGTGCTGGCGCCGCGAGCCGAACAGGTAAATTTGTGGGTCCACGAAGAGGACATCGCCCTGCGCATGCAGAAATCGCGGGAGAACGACGTTTATCTGCCGGGTTTCAATTTGCCTCAGAACATCGTGGTCGGTTCCGACCTGGCCACGGCGCTTCACGGCGTCGACATCGTCCTCGGTGTGATGCCTTCCCGTCACGTGCGGCGGCTGTATACCGAGATGCTGCCGTATCTCACTCCCTCGATGCTGCTCGTCAGCGCGACCAAGGGTTTGGAACAGCATAGTCTGCTCCGCATGTCGCAAGTCATGGGCGAGGTCGTAGTCGGCAAACTGCCAATCGCGGTGCTCTCCGGCCCCACCTTCGCGCGTGAAGTAGCTCGCGGGGACCCGACGGCTGTAGTGATCGCGGCGCAGGATCCCGCAGTCGCCCAGACCGTACAAAACGCCTTCTCCGGCCCCTGCCTGCGTCTGTATACCAACCCCGACCCCATCGGCGTCGAAATCGGTGCGGCGCTAAAGAACGTGATCGCAATCGGCGCAGGCATCGTTCACGGATTAGGCTTGGGGAGCAACACGCAGGCGGCCTTAGTCACGCGAGGCCTGGCCGAAATCACCCGTCTGGCGGTCGCCATGGGTGGACAGCCCGCAACGCTCGCCGGTCTGGCCGGGATGGGCGACCTGGTCCTGACCTGTTCCGGAGGTTTGAGCCGCAATCGCAAGGTCGGTGTGGAATTGGCCGACGGACGCAGTCTGGCAGACATCGTCGGTCCTATGCGAATGGTCGCTGAAGGCGTAGAAACCTGCGGCGCGGCAGTCGAATTGGGCGAACGCGCCGGCGTCGATCTGCCGATAACCCAGCAGATGCAGGCTGTTATGTCCGGCTCCCGAACTCCGCGCGATGCCATCCGGGACCTGATGGAGCGTCAGCTCAAAGGTGAATAGGATTGTTTACCCTGATGCATGAAACCCGGTCCAAGATCAGACCGTCAGACTTCCAGGCATGAAAGACGCAAACTCGAGACTCTGACCGATGAATTCCGACCCTCCAGTCGCGGTAATTCCTGAACCCGAGGAAACTTCGGCGCAACCTTTTGCCCCCGCGAGGGTTCAAAAGGGTATGGAGGCTTCTGCCGCTCTGGAACGTGACGCACAGCTGATGCTGCAAGTGCGTGCGGGCGACGAAACCAGCTTTGCCCTATTGTTGGAACGGCATCGCGGCCCCGTGAACCACTTCCTGTACCGGATGGTCCAGAATCAGGCGATCTCAGAAGAACTGGCTCAAGAAGTCTTTCTACGCGTCTACAAGAGCCGCCAGAAGTATGAGCCGACCGCAAAATTCACGACTTGGCTGTATCGGATCGCAACCCATTTAGCGCTAAATTGGATTCGCGACAATCGCAAGACCAGGAACCAGCAAAGTCTGGATCAGCCGGTTGGAAATCGCCAGGAGGGGGAGACCGAACGCCAGTGGGCGACCGACGAGCCGTCCGTAGAAGAGGATTTGGTCCGCGACGTCCGGAGCCGGGAAATTCGTGCTGCGATTGATGCTTTGCCGGAAAAGCAGCGCGCGGCGGTCTTGATGCACAAGTATGATGTTGTGGGATATACGCAGATCTCCAAGGCGCTGGAATGTTCAGAGTCCGCGACGAAGTCGCTTCTGTTCCGGGCCTATGAGTCGCTAAGGGCTCGACTGGCGCACTTGGCCTGAGGATTTGAGGAGTTTTGAGGAAGCTTTTTATGACTTGTTTGAGAAATCACTCACGCGGGGCAGACCTCTTGATCGGGTATCTGGAGGACTCGCTCGCCCCCTCGGATCTCAAGGAACTGAATTCGCACGCTCTCGACTGTGCGGAGTGCCGCGACCTGTTGGGCGTGCAGGCGACGCTGGATGACGCGGCTTTGGATATTTCCACCATGCCGGAAGTGTCCGTTGGATTCGACGCCCGCTTGTACGCAAAGATTTCGGATTACGAGGCGCAGCGGCAGAGTTCCTGGTGGCGGAAATGGGTACCGAGATCCTTGGATGGCGCTCGGGATAGCATGAGCCTGAATCCTTGGACCGCCGGGGTTGCAACGGCAGGTGCAGCTTTAGCCGTGGGCCTGTTGGTGATGGGTCCGGGTGCCACGGACCGGGTAACAACCGTCGAACCTGCATCCTCTCAAGTGCAAAACGGTTCTCAGGTGCAATCAGGAGACTTGAAGCAGGCCAGCGTCGATCGCGATATCGAACAATTGGAACGGGACCTGGACGATCTGGAACTATTGATGCCCGTTGCTAAAGTAATACCGGAAGACAAAACCTCTAAAACGATCTAGTAACCGATACCGATGCAAAGCGTGACCTCAACCTGGATACCCTCTCAACCGCTGGCGGTAGTGCGTGCCATGGTCGGGCTGGGGCTGTTGCTAGCCTCAATCAGCCCCATGTCAGCCCAGACTGTCCGTGCCAAGGCGAAGGCGAAAGCCAAGGCGAGGGCCGAACAGAGCATCATCGACCAGAAGCAATTGCGGCAGAATCCACCTGCTGCGTTAGAACGCTTTTTGCAGATGACGCCCAATCAGCGAAGCGAGGCACTGGCCGGTTTGCCTCCAGTCCGCCGGAAGGACATCCTGCAAAGGGTCCGGGCGTTGGAGCTGTTGTCGGATGAAGAGCGGCAGCAGTTGAGAGGCCGCTACCAGGCATTTGCGGAGTTACCGCAACCTCGCAGGCAAGCGGTTCGCGGGGAGTTAAGAAACCTGCGCCAACTAACGCCGAAAGAACGGATCACCCGTTTAAATAGCGAAGAAATCAAACAGAAGTTCTCAGGCGAAGAGCTACAACTGCTAGATGACGTTGCAGGTCCCACCCAGTAAGTTATCAAAAAAGAAAACCCGAGGAGCCGTGGCCCCTCGGGTTTCAAACGAGTGTTTCCGTACAGCGCGCTTATTTTCCGAGATGATAATAAACGCCGACCGCGAAACGCGAAGACGTGTGGTTGCCAATCAGCACCTTCCACTCAGGTCGCACGCCCCATTTTTCGTTCAGCGTCCAGCGCAGGCCACCGCCGATGTTCACGCCGCCCGTGGTAAAGCTGGCAGAGCCGCAGGAAATGATGCCGCAGAGTCCGCTTGGATAGCCGTAGCTGAAGTGTTCGATGCCGACACCGCCTAGCACGTACGGAGTTAACTTCTCATTCTTCAACGGAAAGAGATAATGCACATTGCCGCCGAATTCGAACCCGTGTGAGCTGTATCCGGACAACCCGTAGCCGCCACCAGTCATATAGCCAAATTCTCCGAGAACGAGAAAACGCGGCTTCATGGCCCGGGCATAGTTGACTCCGAACGACGCACCGCCGTACGAGTGACCGCCGATGTAGGCCCCGACTTCGGATTCGCCTTCCTTAAGCTCTTCTGCGCGTAAGCTGCTGATCGATGCCATCGCTACCAATACTATGGCCGCCGCTCCGAAAGTTCTTGCGAGTTTCTTCATACGTTGAATTCTCCTTAAATTTGGTTTGATCTGACCGGTGTGCGGCCATAAACTAATGCTACCCCAAGCCCGATCATTACGAAACTGATTCCATTGGAATGCACTGTCCGCCGTTCCTAGCCGGACCCGATTCACCGTATACCTTAGGGCTTTCTGATAAACACCCCCGCATACGATCTAACCCAATCCGTCTCCCCCCCGGCGTACACCGAACCTGAGACTACACGATTATAACTTACTAAGGTTAACCTATGTTCCGGATACTTGCAACATTTTCGCCTACATATGTTCCAACCCGGCGAACATCGCGCGAAGATTCAAGCTGGGCGGGAACTACGCCCTTGCCTGACGAATCGCTTCGGCCAGCGCGGGCACAACCTCAAATAGATCGCCTATGATGCCATAATCGGCGACCTCAAAAATCGGAGCATTCGGGTCTTTGTTGATAGCGACGATGGTCTTCGACCCCTTCATGCCGACCAAATGTTGAATCGCCCCGGAGATCCCTACGGCCACGTATAACTTCGGCGCGACCGTTTGACCGGAGCTACCGACCTGCCGTTCCATGGGTAACCACCCGGCGTCGCAGATGGGACGCGATGCGGCAAGTTCGGCACCCAATGCCTGCGCCAACGCCTCGACAATTCGAATGTTGTCCTGCTCCTTGATTCCCCGCCCCACCGAAACAATG
>JBDTUY010000265.1:0-7198 GCA_040007495.1 Acidobacteriota bacterium
TCCTGACGAGGGCTGACGTCGTCCCGCACGAACGGAGTTTCGCCGGGTGTTTTTAACAGGCGAAACACCTGCGTGAAATCAGACGTCGGAGAAAGCAACAGAGTCCGGATCGCGACTACGCGTTGCAGCCGCTGGCGAATCTCAACAGGTAACAGCATGCTGACAGAGGCCTGTTTTAGCATTGCCAGGGGAACGGCTCTGTCGAGGATTCGGGAAGAATCTTGATCGAGCTTGGTAAGTCCGACGGACGCGGTGTTGGATTTGCTGAGCATGAAGAAATTTGTCGCATCGCGAACCTCGGCTCGCGGCGCAAATTTCAGGAACTCGTCGAAGCCGCGCGCCATGCGCATCGATTGCGCGCGCAGCATATTGCGATCGGCGATGAGCAGCTTGCCGGTGAGAAGCTGATTGGATAGCTCGCGCGCTTCGTCCGGGGGAAGCAGGCGTACGCGATGATAATTCACGGTCAGAAACGCGGGCGAATTGCGGTCTACCGCTGAGGCTGCGGAAAGTAACTCAGGTAGCGCGGGATCGCCAGGTTTTGCGGCATGCAAAGCGGCCACCAGCCACGGAAGTGAGGGCTTCGAGCGCCACCTTTCCAAGGCGCCAACTCCACCTCCTTGGAAACTGACGATCCAATCTGTGAGATCGTCGCTCGTCGCAGGCTTCACGCCCTGGTCGAACATCATTTGGTAATCGGTGAGGTCCTGACCAATCGTGGACTGAGAGGCAGGTTTTAGCAGCGCCAGCGCAAGTTGGTGCATGCGCGCTTTTGGGTCCTGATGTGCGCTGACGAAGCCCAAAAGAGCGGTCGCGGATGCGCGTTGACTGCGCAGCCCTGGATCGGCAGCAATGCGCTGCAGTTCGCTCTCCGCCTCGGCAAACTTCCCTGCGCGGATCGAACAACGTGTGGCCAGATAGGGCGCGATGGAACGCCACGGCGACGACGGGTCTCCGGCGATGGCTTGAAAATCCCGCTTCGCTGCGTCGTATTGTTCGGAGTAGAATTTTGCCGAAGCGATCTGGTAGGCCCGGTCTGGGGCGATGCGAGCGTCCGATGTCGCAGGCGGAAGATCGTTACCTTTGGAACAATCCGCGAATACAATGTCCTGCGCAGCGATCCAATCGGAGGCGGCTCCCGCGCGGCGAACGCGCTCCAACGTAGAAACAGCGGTGCGGAACGAATCGTCGTTGCAATTCAGGTAGGTATCGAAATACCCCTTCCTCTGCACCTGCCGATAGGGGTCGATTTCACCCAGCGGCTTCACGTTGGGCACCTTGTTTCGCGCCGCCAGCCACATCTGGGCCGGGGATTGAGAAGGAGTCTGAAGTTTAGCCGACTGTGGGGGAGGCACCACTGCCCGCTGTTCGGCGGCAGTCAAACCTACTCCCATAAGGTATCGATACGCGATCACCTGATACATACGTTGATAAGACGGCTGCAGTATCCCCAGGTTGCCTGCTGCCAGTTGTTCGGGAGCCTCTGGAACGCCTTCGGCGGTGAATTGAATCTCGGGAAAGTACGGCCCGCAGCCGGGGATCTCCAGTGGGATTACCAACAACAAAAGCACGACCAGGATTCTTAGTGCCATTTCCGAACCTCACGAAGTGCGGCCTGGTAGCTGGTAGCGGTCCAGGGCTGCGGATTGAATATGTAGAGACGCGGGGCCAGCGGCGGCTCCCGCAGGACTTCATCGACCGAGACGCCGGCGCTCGATTGGCAAAGCTGGGGACGGAACGTGCGTGCGGGACGCTCGCCGGGTCCCATACGGAATAACATTGGCACGGCTTCCACCACAGGCAAGCCGACGATCCAGGAATCGGATTCGCACCACGAAGTGAGTGCCGTCATGGAAATCGGCATGGAGGGCGGCACACGGCGGCGAATATCAGTGAGTAGCTCGCGATAGAAAGCGCGCTGCGAAAGCGTAGCGTCGAAATCGATCTGCAAGCCACGCACGCCGGAGATCGCGGCGGCCTGCGAGACCGCCTCCGCCACGTCGGCGACAGGTGGCAGCTTGGAATCTTGCGCATGAGCTTCGACGCGGACGACGGAGATCAATACGGCCCCAGGCGGATAGCGCAGCGGCTGCAGACGCGGGCGGACAGACACAGAGCCGTTTTGGAGAGTAATGGTGCGCGCTAAAAACGCCACACCGGTGGCCTGAGGGTTTAGAAAGTCCAGATTTTCAGGACGTTCCCAAGCCCACACGAAAACGTTGGGAAATCCGGGAAGCGGGTCAGCAGGGCGCGGTGGCCACAAAAAGACGGCTCCGAAGATAATGGCGACAGCGACGTACAGCCTCACTGCCATTATTTATACCAGAGGAGTCAGGGAAATAAAATGTATTTATGGGATTCCTTACTGGGGACTCGACCGGTATAGAGGGAAAATACGATTTTGAGATCGACGTCGCACCTGCTTCCATCTGGATACAGGACTCTGCCCCGGGTGCCGATCCACCCTTGCTGGAGCCCTTCCCCGATTTTGAATTCGCTATGGAGAAGCAGCTGGGGCTGCATATAGAGCATAAGACTGGACCAGTGGATGTAATCGCCGTCGATCGTGCGGAGCGTGCGCCGACCGAGAACTGACTTGGGTTCCGCTGTTAACTTCTTGGTGGCTGCTTGTATGAGATCCTAATAGAGTCTCGGCTCGCCTTTCCGCCCTCGCTCGCGGAACTTTCTAAGCCGAAAAGCGTTAATCCTTTTATGCGCACCCCTTTATTCGCCATTTTTGCCGTTGCTGCGGTCACTGGATTTGCTCAGACCGCTCCCAATCTGGCTTTTGACGTCGCCTCTATCCGGCCCGCCGAACAGCTGCCGCAGGGTCAGGGCGCAGCCGCCATTCACGTGGATGGACAGCAGATGCGCTGCGTTCATTTCTCACTTAAGGAATATATCGGGATCGCTTATCGCCTGAAGATGCCCCAGATTTCCGGTCCGGATTGGATCGCGGATGCCCGTTTTGATATCTCCGCCACCTTGCCCGCAGGCAGCACCATGAATCAGTTCCCGGATATGTTGCAGGCGTTGTTGGCTGAACGGTTTGGCCTGAAACTGCATCACGACAAGAAGGAGTTCTCCGTATGGGCTCTGGAGCTCGGCAAAGGTCCTCTGAAGCTGAAGGAGGTTCCAGTGGACCCGAACGCCCCTCCGCCGAGCGGCGTGCAAGCTTCTGGCAGCGGTTCTGCGGCGGGGGTTTCCGTCAACCTCGGCAACGGCGTGTCGTATACGTTCGCCAACAATAAGTTTGAGGTCAAGAAGATGACGATGGCCCTGGCGACCTCTCAAATGGAGCGGTATTTGGATCGCCCCTTTGTCGACATGACTGGGCTTACCGGCAGCTACGATTTCTCGGTGGATATCAGTGATGAAGATTACCGGGTGATGTTGATCCGGGCGGCGGTCGCATCAGGTGCAGGTGCCCAGATTCCGCCGCAGGCAATGCGCCTGCTGGACGGCAGCACGCTGGGTTCGCTACTGGACGGAGTCGAAAAGCTCGGCCTGAAAATGGAAAACAAAAAGGCACCGTTGGATATAGTCGTGATCGACCAGATGAACAAGACCCCGACCGAGAATTAACAGGTGATGTGATATCATCAAGGTGATATGACAAGGATGATCCTAAGCCTGGAGGAGCAGGACAAGGCGTGGCTGGAACGCCAAGCCAAAAGTCTGAATGTGTCCATGGCCGAAGTGGTTCGCGTGGCAGTTCGCCGCATGCGCGATGCCGAGGATAAATCAATGGCCGAAGTCCTCAAGGCGACTCGCGGGATTTGGAAGAACGGCGACGGACTCAAGTACCAACAGAAACTCCGCAGTGAATGGTAAATAGCAGACTAGTCCTCGCATGAGCTATTTGCTTGATTCCGTAATTCTCATCGATCACCTGAACGGTGTACCTGCGGCAGAGAACTATCTACTCGCAGTGCGGGACGCCAGCATCTCCGTAATCACCCGCACGGAAGTTCTGACTGGCTGTGATGTATCGGAGATCGCCGGTGCCGAAGAGCTTTTGAATCGATACCCCACTCTATCCATCGATCGGGAAGTGGCCGATTTGGCGGCTCTACTGCGTCGTCAACATCGATGGAGATTACCAGACGCGTTTCAAGCAGCGCTGGCGAAGATACACGGTCTTCGGCTGGTAACGCGCAACACCAAAGACTTTCCGCCAGCAAAGCATAAATTCGTGGTGCTACCGTACGAGATCTAAATAAACGCCGTGGTCTTGACCCCGGAAATATCAAACTGCTTGCGGCAGCGCATGTTCTTGCACATGGCTTTGTCGTCCAACAGAACCATGTAACTCAGGAACTTCGCGAACCGGGCGCGATCGCGCTCGTCTGCTCCGCGTGGGACTTGATCCAATCGCTTGCGGACCAGCCAGCGCAGATCGTAGGTATCCTGCGTGCGGCAGAACGGACAATTGAGCGTCGCAGGCTTGGTTGTCGGTGATTCTTTGTAGAACGATTTTTCTTCCATGGAATGTTTTTAAGAACTACTTCGCAACCAGACGGTCCTGGCTCACTTTAGCAAAACTGGCGGAGAGCGCATCCACAAAATTATCCACGTCGGTCTTATTGATATTCATCGGGGGGGAGAGGCGCAACACGTTGCCGAACAACCCGCCCTTGCCCAACAATATCCGATTCTCGCGCGCGGCTTCCAGCATGGCGTTGGTGGCGGCCGATGCCGGAACCTTACTCTCGCGATCTTCCACCAATTCCATACCCAGCATTAGGCCCATGCCTCGCACATCGCCGATGATCGGGAACTTGCCCTTCAGCTCTTCCAGCTTCGAACGCAGATAATCGCCGACCGTCGCCACGTTCTGCAGCAGGTTGTTTTCTTCAATGTAGTCGAGCACGGCATGTGCGGCCGTTGTGGTCACCGGGTTGCCGCCGAAGGTCGAGATCGTCAGCCCCTTGTAAGCGTCCGCGATTTCTGGTTTCGCCGCCGTGATTCCGATTGGCAGACCGTTGCCCAAGCCCTTGGCGCTAGTGATCAAGTCCGGCTCAACGCCCCATTGCTCGATGCCGAACCACTTTCCGGTGCGTCCCCACGCCGTCTGCACTTCGTCGCTGATGAACAGGCCACCGTACTTCTTGACGATGTCGTGGATGATCGGGAAATATTCTTTGGGTGGGGTGATGGTGCCGCCGACCCCTTGGATCGGCTCCGCGATGAACGCCGCGATTTTGCCTGAGGTCGAAGTGCGGATGTGTTCTTCCATGTCGCGTGCACACTGCACGTTGCACGACGGGTATTTTAGGCCAAGCGGGCATCGATAGCAGTTGCCGTTCAACGCATGCGTGAAACCCGCAGTGGGCGCGCCGCCCAGACGCCAGGTCCCGACCCCGGTCGCCGCCATCGCGGACGCCGAGCGGCCATGATAGCTATGGCGCAGCGCGACGATCTCAGTCGATCCCGTATACAACCGAGCGGTCAGGAATGCGGTTTCATTCGCTTCCGTACCGCTGTTGGTGAAATAGAATTGGCTCAGCTTGCCGCCGGGAGTCAGTCCCGCGACCTTCTGTGCCAGCAGCGCCTGCGGTGCCGTGATGTACACCGTGGAGACATGCTCCAACGTGTCCATCTGCTCCTTCACTCTCTGATTGACCGCGTCGTTACAATGACCCACGCTCACAGTGACGATGCCACCGAAGAAGTCCAGATATTTGTTGCCGTCGCCATCCCAAACATACTGATCCTTGGCGCGGGCAATCATCAGCGGTTCTTTAAAATAGTGGAAAACGCTGGGGAAAATATGGTTCTTGTGGGCGAGAATGATGTCCTGCGGATTCACGAAAGCTCCAAGGTAGTTTAGCGGTCCGGATCGATGTAGTCTATTGATTATAGACCCGATACAGAGTTGATCGAACCAAATCGCGTTGCACTGGGAGGGTGGCGTTTACGCCGCTCAGGGGTTAACCCCTGACAAGAGGAGCGGACCTGAAGCCCCGCGCGGCTTAAAAGAGCGCTTACTATCAGCATGCAACCCATCCGATACTACATCACGAACCGGCTGCTGCTACCGCCACACTCGGCTGGCGGAACAAGCTACGCCGCATTGTTGGATTCGATCCAGCGCAACGCACGCGACGGCGTCGATTGGATTCAGATTCGTGAGAAGGACCTGTCGGCGTATGAACTCTTGCAGTTGGTAGCCGCCGCAAAACAACGCACTCATGCATGCAGCACAAAGATCATCGTCAACACCCGATTTGACGTCGCCCTGGCTGCCGGAGCCGACGGCGTCCACCTGCCCGAAGGCTCGCCCGATCCCAATCGCTGGCGTCCAATGTTACCGGACGGGTTCCTGATCGGTGTGTCCTGTCACAGTGTTGAGGATGTACATTCAGCGCGGCAGGCAGACGCGGACTATGCTCTCTTCGGTCCCGTGTTTGCTCCTGTGTCTAAAACCTCAGACCTGAGTCCTCGCGGTCTGGAACAACTACATCTGGCCGCAATCAGCACGAATATTCCAGTGCTCGCGTTAGGCGGTGTCACAGGAGGCAACACGCAGTCCTGTTTAGAGGCCGGAGCCGCTGGAGTGGCCGGAATATCGCTGTTTCAGCCCTGACCTTACTTCGGCAACCGATCATTCAACGCCTGTATCTGCACGCTCAACTCCTCCAACTTCTTCAACAATAGGTGAAAGTGTCGATCCGCCACGCCGCCATCCTTGGCCTCAAACAGCATCACGCCACCCGGCTCCAACTGACAATTTTCGACGTTCGCCAAATCGCCGATCCCTTGCCGATTCGCCGCCACGCGCAACTCGCCTTCCGTCACCAGTTCGCGCTTCATCGCAGCCTGGTCGATCTTCCCGTCCGTGATCAGGACCGTCGGCGCACCGGCTACAATCTGATCCAGCCTCTGGTGCCGGAACACGAGCCGCACGACCGCGTAGTTCACTACCAGCAAAGTAAGCGCACCAATCAGCCCGCCGCTGAGTGAATTGTCGTTGCCGATAATCGCATTCTGCACGGTGTTCGATAGCATCATCAGCACGGTCAAATCGAAAGGATTCAACTGTGCCAGCTCGCGCTTTCCAAAGACGCGCAGCATCAGCAGCAGCGCAAAGTAAACGATCACCGGACGAAGGATCTTCTCCAGGACCGGGATCTGGGCCACAAATAGATTGCTGTAAATCGCATCCAGCATGGGAGTCTCCTAAATCGACAACTGT
>JBDTUY010000266.1:0-7193 GCA_040007495.1 Acidobacteriota bacterium
CAAATTCGCGCACCAAGGCCTCTTTATAGTCGCCCGCGCCCCAACCTTCGGGTTCGTCACTCAATCCAAGTAGCGCTGTAACTGCTTCTCTTACTCTAGAGTTCGGCTTGCCTGCATCAAGCATTGCCCACAGCGCGGGCAGGACACGCCGGTCTCTGCGCTTGCCCAAGCCAGCAGCGGCTTCCTCGCGAACGTCTTCATTCGTATCTTCGAGGCAGCGTAATAATGCTTCGCGGATCTCAGGAGAATCAACATTGCCCTGAACTCCGAGTCCAAACACGGCCCAATCACGAACATCGGAATCTGAGTCCGTCATCTGCTTCAATAGGCCAGCTACAGACAAGTTGTCATTGGGAAAGGAACCAAGTGCGACAGCAACGGCGAACCTCAAATCTCCGTCGGGGTGGTCCTCATACCCACGTATCATTGAAATTGCGGAAATCGCTTCCACGATGTCCAGGTGGCCCAGGGCGAAGATGGCTGCGCGCAGAACCCCGAGATCATGTTCCGCACGAAACATTTCGGTGATCAGGGCGTAAGACTCTTCGTGAAATAGCTTCTCGTTTGGTAATCCGTGCTGAGTCTTGCGTTGTAGCTGTGATAAAACATCAACTGCTTTCTCTCGCTTTAGGGAGTTGCTAGAACCACACCATTCCTCGGCAAAATCGAAAACTTCTCGACTTCCATTCAGCTGCAAAGTATGAATGGCTGCCCAAGCTTCCTCACTATCCCCGTCGCCGCGGAGAGTCTGCGCGAACAAAGCCTGGATTTCTGCCGTCGTCATAGAAGCAGTGTGATGCTCAAAGTCCTATCTGTGGCGCATCCGACCGACCTCAGCCTTATAACTTTCCATCAACCTAGCAGTAATCGTCCGCATATCGCGCTTCGCCACTACGTCCGCTCTAGCTCGCGCCGCCATGGCCGCTGCTTCCTCCGGATGCTGCAACAATCGAACCGCGTGCGCTGCGAATTCGGCGGGATCGTCCGCTAACGCGCAGATCCCTTGGGGATCACTTGGGTTCACCAAGCCCTCTGCGCCGAGCGTTGTTGAAACCACTGGAATCCCAGCCGCGAACGCTTCCAACAACTTCACGCGCACGCCGCTGCCGGCCAGGATCGGGCAAACGAAGACCGCGTAGCGGGACAATGGATCTCGCACATCTTCAACGAACCCGACCATCTCAATCGCTTCTGCATTGCGCAAAAAATGCCGCGGTGGAGGCTCACTGCCGACCAGCACCAATCGCGCTCGCGGCTCCGCGGCTCGGATGCGCGGGAACACTTCTTTTAGAAACCAATCCAAGGCTTCGACATTCGGCAAGTGGCGAAAGCTTCCCAGGAACAGTAACGTGAACGGCTCACGGCCTTCGGACTTGAACGCGTACTGCCGCGTGTCGATCCCGGCGCGAAAACCATCGTCAATGTGGCCTCGCATCTCCGGCGCGAAGGACTCGATGTACTCCGCGTTATCCGTGCTGCAAACTTGCACGCGATCCATCTTCGGCAGCAACTTCAGTTCATAGCGCAGCGCACGCAAATACTCCCAGCGAGCCTGCACGCGCTCAATGACACCCTTGATATGTGGCAAGCGCCGAGCGATGGATTGGAAGTACACGTCGTGTTCAAACAGGATGCTCGGGATGTGAGAGTACTGACCCGCATACTGCCCCATCACCATGTATTCGAGCTGTAGCACGTCGATCTTGCGCGTGTAGATCGTTTCATGAATGCGCCACGCCAGATCGCGATTCGCGTATTCGAGCACCGCATGCGGCGTCGGCGATAGTAGCGTTTTTTGTTTGCCCGTAAGCCGCACGATCATCTGCAGCGAAGCGCACAGCGGTAATAACTCTGCGTGTGCAGCGCGCTCTCGTTCATGATCCAGCAGGATCAGCAAATGCAGATCACACAGTGGAGCCAATTCCCGCACCGTCTGATTCATGAATACGCCGCCGCCATGAATCGGCGGACAAATCGGATACGGCGCAACAAATAGCACCGCCAAACGATCAATCGACGCAAGTCCGAAACCCTCACGAGCCGCGACGGACAGGGAGCGGAGTTGGCCTGGTTTCCCCGTGTCGCCACCCAACTCAAACGTATCCCGAAAATGCCCACCCATCGGACGTCGGAACGCCTCGCGATCCAATATCACCGCACATTGCCGAGCTCGCATCCGCGCACCAATCGCCTGCGGCAGCGCCGCACACGCACGTAGAATGCCGCCGTAAGTCGCGCGCTCTGAAGCATTGGTTGTCGCCGCATCCCCTGCGATATACGTCAACGTCGCGCTGGCCCATGTGAAGAAGTGATGCGACAGCATCCACGGCCCGTGATGAATGTTCTTCCACGCAAACAGGATGAAGTTCTTCCGCAAAATCCCTTGAATGTAATTCTGCGAAAACGTTTTGCCGATGGTCCCACGATGCTCGTGATATACGATGCTGCGCGGTTCGTAAAACACGGTCCATCCACGCTTCCACGCCAAATACCCGAGGTCGGTGTCTTCCAAATAGAACGGGTGATACAGGGCATCGAAGCCGCCCAACTCCAGGAACTTGCGCCGGTCAAATGCGCACGATCCACCACCGCCATAGAAGCATGGATAGAGCTGATCCAACTCCGGCGCAACGCGATGCCCCACGCGCAGGCCGCCCTGCTGCCACCAGCCTTCGGTCAAGCCGGTTTCCTGTCGAGGTTTTGCGGGATCGGAAAAGAAAATCTGGCACGATACCGCAAACGTCTGCTCGGGAGTTGGCGAATGCTCGAATCCGTCTAGCAGAGGTCGCAGGAAATCGCGGTCGACCCGCATGTCGCTATTCAGCAGAACAACGATGTCGTTCTTCGCCGCGCGAAATCCTGCATTCGACCCACCACCGAATCCGAGATTGGTCTCCAGCGCCACCAGCCGGACTTGCGGAAATCGTTCGCGCACGAACTGCGCGCTCCCATCGGTCGAGCCGTTGTCGACAACGATGATCTCATTGTCACCCAACGCTCCATTCGCAGCCGACAGCGCCTCAATCAGAGGCGGCAGATACTTGTCGAGAAGCTCGCGACCATTCCAGTTCGGAATCACGACGCTCGCCGAACGCGTATTGGGTTTGGTATCGAGAGGAAACGTCGGACGTGACCAGAATCCTGCAACCAGATCGGACAGCAGCAACGCCAAGGCCGAGAAGGCCAGCACGAACGGCGTCAGGATCGCGAGAGGTAGACCTTTCAGCAGCCGCCACACGATGGCGAGCAAACGCGCCATCAGTCGGGAATACCCCGATCATCTTGTCTTACAACCGCGCTGTCACCCATTCCCGCATCCAACCTCGGACCCAAGCCAACCTTGCTGCCCAGCTTCACCCAGCGCGATTGCCGCACCAGATCCAATTGCGCGGAAAGGTACTGCGCTTCGGCGTCCAAACTCTGCGCCCAAGCCGTGCGTTCCGTCACAGTGGCCTCGGCCTCATCTAAAAGCGTGACGGTTTGCTCCAATTGATCCAGTGCCGTATTCAGATATTTATCGCGATCCAAGGCCCATTCGGTCTTCGCTTGGACGTCTTCTTCCAGCGCGACCACATGCTTCTGATACGCAGTAACCGTCTCCGTCGCGCGAGCCTGCTCCGCCATGAACTCATCCTGCAACTGCGCCACGCGAGCCTGCACCGATTGCAGATCCGTCTCCAGTCCCGATGCCCATTCATTCTGCTCTTCTAGATGCTGTTGCAAATCGCGAAACTGCGTCAGCAGTTGATCGCGCTCCGTCGTAATCGAATCCAGCCACCCGCGGACCTTGCTCAACTCCCCGCGAAGCTTTGCCACATGCAGTTCGCGCTCGCGCAGCAGATTGGTCGCGCTGGGAATATACAGGAACGCCGTGGTTCCCGGTAAAGGCTTCTGCGAACAAATCGCAACAAAGAAATTCGCCTGCGTCGGATCGCCATCCGCCCGAACAATGTGGCCGTCGGCTCGGGTCGCCCCCTTCGGCTCATAGAACCCGAACGATTCCATCCGATCCTGCAACAAGATCCGCACATGCGGAAACACCGACGCCAGCGCCGCGCGATATTCTTCGTATTCAAACTCGTGCGCATGAAACGGATTCGGACCCGATTCGCCCCTCGCCTCGGCATAGTACAGCTTGTTGGGCGTCGACACAATCAGCAACCCTTGCGGGTCCAGCACGCGATTGGCTTCGGCCAACATGGTCTGCCAATCTTCCAGATGCTCAATCAACTCAAACGAAGTAACCAGGTCGAAGGACTTGTCAGGCAGAGTTAATTGCGTCGCGCTCATCGCGAGAAAGTGCGCGCCTGGATAATGTTCCGATGCGTAAGCAACCGCGCTTGCTGCCACATCCACGCCCGTCGCCGCGCGAGCCGTGCGAGCCAGTTCCGCGGTCCCATAACCTGTGCCGCAGCCTAAATCCAACACGCGCCGCCCGGCTGCAAATCGAGCCGCGAATGCGTAGCGGGCAATATGCTCCGCCCACAGATCGTCATCCACCTGACCGGGGATCACGCGCTCACCGGTGAATTCGTTCGCGTTCTGTGCGGCGGGGTTCATGGTGGCGGTCTTGTCAGCGGCAGCCGCTTGGTCTAGTCTATCGATTGCCAGCGGATCGACGGTTACTCCCGGGCTTTGGGCCTTCGGGTCCCAGGCATGCATCGCAGCTTGGCTCATCGCGTCATCACCGCCGGGTCGATGCTAATTTGTTCGATCCTGCTCTCAACATCTGCGAAAGTGCGCAGGGGCCGGTTCACTTCCACCCGGCATGGCAGATGCAACTGGCCGTAGATCATATCTTCCGATTTCTCCATCGACAACGCGATTGCGTTGTCCACCCAGTCGCAGGTCGAATACTGATCCAATAATCCGTTCGCCACGGCGGGCGAAAACGAGAATGACGACGCATATAAAGGAGGCAAGTCCAGATGGAAATCCACCGTGATCACGTCGCCTTCCACCATCGGGTCCAGATCCGCGCGCTCCCTGGCCGTATTCGTACCCGCGAAGTCCATCCCTAGATGATTGCGCAGCATGAAGCCGACAATCGGCCGGTCCAGATGCGTCTTGGCCTTCGCGCTAATGCGGACCACAATCGTCCCACCCGCGGGCAGCAGCCCCAGCTTTTGCCCGTCGGTGGAAAGTATCGCAATCCCCAGAATCTCCGCTTTGCCATCGCCAAAGCGATGCCCGATATTCGGGAGTCCGATCACAACTTCGTCCGGCTGCATGGGGGCGCGATTCGGTATATGCATCTCAGGATGCTCATGCGCGCGATAGCTGCGATCTTTGGCAGACATCGCGGCCAGGTATTGCGTCACCACGCCGTCCGTCTTGCCGATGGCCTTCATGTGGCCTTTGTCCAGCCACACGGCGCGATCGCCTAACGCCTTCACGTCTCCCGTGGCGTGCGAAACGAACAGGATCGTGATGCCCTTGGCGCGCAATTCATGCACCTTGCGCATACAGCGCTGTCGAAAATAAACGTCGCCCACCGCCAGTGCCTCATCCACCAGCAGAATCTCGGGGTCCACATGAATCGCAACCGCGAACGCCAGTCGCACCGCCATGCCGCTTGAATAGGTCTTCACTGGTTGATCGATAAAGCTACCGATCTCCGCGAATTCTTCGATCTCTGCAAAGCGCCGCGACATCTCTACGCGCGAAAAGCCCAGGATCGCGCCGTTCAGAAACACGTTATCGCGGCCCGAGAATTCAGGGTTGAAGCCCGAACCCAATTCCAGCAGCGCCGCCACCCGGCCATGGGTTTGAACCGAGCCCGTGGTCGGCTGCGCAATCCCAGCGCACAGTTGCAGCAGAGTGCTTTTGCCGCAGCCATTCTCGCCAATGATGCAAAACGTCTCCCCGCGCCGGACATCAAACGTAAGGTCGCGCAACGCCCAAAAATCCGTGTGGAACTTGCTCCGATTGAACGTCGCAATCTCTTTCAACCGATCCCGCGGAGCCGCGTAGACCGAGTAGCTTTTGCTGACGTTGGCGAATTGAACCGCTAAATCGGGCACTAATAGTGATTGTATTCCAATCGTGACCGGAAGCACGGGTTTGGTGATGCGCGGGACACCCTTATTTGTTCTGGATCGGGGAAGTGACATGCAGCCCGCTACCAAGCGATTTCCGGAGTGCCTTCGTCTCCTGAAGCACTTCGCGGGCTGCGGACAAAGCCTGCGGTTCTTGTGATTCCACGGTCTTCTCGCCCAGTCCTGAATCCCGGTAAACTCTCAGTCGCTCGACCAACAGATCGCGAATCTGGACCGCGTTATCCACCCCTGCGAACTTAGCCGCGTGTCCCATAGACTGTGTCCCAGGTCCGTGGTCTCCTCCACCAGCCGACTGCACATCGACATTCGCCAGCCCCAGCAATCGCTCAATGGGATTCGCATTCACACGAATTCCTTGAATGTTAGCAAACGTCATCGTAATCTCTTGCAGCCACACCACTCCGCTGCGAATGCGTAAGCTTCGGTCGGTGACCACGTACCAGCGGGTCTCGTAATTCAGCCGCTGCAGAAAGTACGTCACTGGGAGTGAAGCTACGAACACGCCGACCGCGACCGCCTCCAACACCAGCCAGATCGTGCGCACCGGCGGCGGCAGCGTGGGGATGAAGCTGAATGCGAACGCTACCAGCAGACCCACCGCGATGGCCGCATTGGCGATTCCCCATACAATCAGCCGCCAGACAAAATAATTTCGTCCGGCGTTAAACACACGTACCGATTCCGCGGCTCCCTCGGGGACGTGCGGCTGGACGGGCACGCGCGCCAGAATCAGGACGGCCTGTTTGGCCTGCTGGATGATCGTCACGCGCGGGGCCTCTCGACCAGCGTGCGAATCTCACGCAATTCACCAGCAATCTCCTGCAGCACAGCAGCCAGCGGATCGGCGGCGGTGACCGTTTTCTCGTCCGGCGTGCCGCGCATGCGCGAGTACAGGAAGTCGCGCATCGCCTCAGGATCTTCCATACCTTCCAGCGTCATGTTCGCGTCGGCCGACCCGGATGCGGTCTGAATCTCGATGCGTGCCAGCCCCAGCCACCGCTCGATCAGATTCGACCGCAGATGAATATCCTGGACGCGCGAATAATTCAGCAAAACTTCCCGCCGAAACAGGATGCCCCACTGCATGTGGATGCCGTCGGTATCGAACCGGTAGCGCATCGTGTGATACCGGAA
>JBDTUY010000267.1:0-7069 GCA_040007495.1 Acidobacteriota bacterium
AAACCAGCACCATGTTCCACACCTTCATCATGCCCTTCTTTTCCTGCATCATGACGGAGTGCAAAAACGCGGTGGCCGTGATCCAAGGCAGCAGCGAAGCGTTCTCCACCGGATCCCAAGCCCAGTAGCCGCCCCAGCCGAGCACTGCGTAGGCCCACGCCGATCCAAGCACGATGCCCGAGGATTGGAACAACCACGTGACTAAGGTCCAGCGGCGTGTGGTGTTGATCCACTGCTCGCCTGGTTGCTTGGTGATCAGCGACGCCATCGCGAAGGCGAAGGGGACGGCGAAGCCGACGTAGCCGAGATACAACATCGGCGGATGGATCACCATCGTCCAATACTGCAGCAAGGGGTTCAGGCCTTGACCATCCTGCAAAGTGGCAGGTACGCCGTTGCTCTGAGCGAAGATCTTGAACGGGCTTTCGACGAATGCGTTCAGGATCAGAAAGAAGATCTGCGGCGTCATCAGAACAGCGACGACGTACGGCATCATCTCGCGGAACTTGCGACGGTTCTGGAAGACCACGATTGCGGAGTATGTGGATAGCAGCCAGCTCCAGAACAGTAAGGACCCAGCCTGTCCGCCCCACCAGGCAGCGAACTTATACTGAATCTCCATCGTCTTGTTGCTGGTCTCCCACGCATAAGGGAGCCGGTAATCGCCGGTCATGATGGAGTAGATCAGGATGCCGGAGGCCGTGGTGATCAGCACCCACACGGAGTAGACAGCGCGTTCGCCGCTCAGCGTGAGAAAGGGGCGTCCGGCCAGTTTGCCGATGACGGAACCGATCAGCGCATAGATGGCGAAGCAGAATGCGAATAACAGGGCAAGCGCGCCCAGGTTTTCCATGATTTCCTCTTAAGCTACCGAGAGGCAGCGCGGAACACTTACCGTCCGTTTGGACCGAACACTAAACCTTGCGAGCAGCCGCTTCGCCGGGCTTCGCTTCATACTTTGAAGCGCACTTGGCCTGGACTTTATTTGCGTAGAACACGCCACTGGGGTCCATCTTGCCATCCGCCAGAGCTTGCGAGCCGTCTTTGAACGTATCCGGCAAAGGATCGGAGCCGTTATAGATCACGTTCAGTTTCAGGTCGTTCTGGATGAGCGTGAAGTGAACCTTGTTTCCATCCCGGACGATCGAGTGGGGCATGATGTCGCCGGCTACACGCAGACGCTTGGAGGCCTCATCGGAACCCATGTGCTTCAGTTCGGAGATCTCTTTGTAATAGGTCGCGGTCTGCGTCACGCCGCCCGCCGCCAGATAGCCCAGCGCTCCCAAAATCGTCGCGATCAGAAGTCCAAACTTAACGTTCTTGTTCATGGCAGTCTCCTAAACACCCGTACAAATATGGCAGAGTGTACCCGCATCCACCCTACAGTATAGCGCCGCTCACATGCGTGAGCATCCGTCAAATGGCGAGCCAAATCGAAGTGCCGGAAGTCATTCTGACTCCTGACTTCTGTCTCCTGACTCCTGCCTAGTTCAACACCGCGTCGGAGCCTGTGTGGCACAGCAGGCACGCGGCCTTGAACTCGGAGGGTGCGCCCCAGGCGAGCGTGTAATTCTGCCCGCGCATGCTCCAGGAACTAACTTTCGCACCGTTTAAAGGGGTTATTTCCTGATTCTGATGCTTGGGGTACGTGCGCGTCCCGCTCGGATTGCTGGAGATGAGCAGTTCGGCCTGCTGATCCCCGACGCGATAGGAGACTTCCGCCACCGGCCGGCCGCCCTGGTCTTGTGGTCCCGGCAAGATCGCCGCGCCGACGAGCTGCATATCCGGCGATTTCAGTATCGATGGCAGAGGAACGTCCACATTGGAGTTCTTTTTTAGCCAGTCGCGAACCTCGCGAGGATCCGAGGATTGGATGCCCAGATGTTCAGGGCCTTTGGTCAGCGCCTCGACCGCCATGGCCTCGACCGATACCTCGGGCTGATACAAGCGCCACGCCGTCCATCCGCCTCCCACCATCACGATCAACGCAGCGGCGGCGCTTGCCCAACCGAACCAGACTGGTCGCGTAATCGGGCTGTGGACGGAATCAGCCGCCCGACGTTCCCGGATACGGGACCACAGGTCGTCCGGTGCCGAGGTTCGGCCCAGATGCTGCCGTAACGCTTGTTCTAATTCCCGACCGTTTTCTGAATTCTGCATGCTAATCTTCACCTGCTGTTCGCTTCTAATTCTGCCACCCTAGCAAAACCGCTCCCTGTGGTCGCCCGTTGGCGAGCAAGGCGGCTCTGTACGTCAATGCTTACTTCGAATGCCTGAGACGCCGCTCACTTTGGAACCGCGTTTACTTTGCGTGCCTCAGACGCCGCTCTAAGGCCTTATGCGCCCGATTGAGCCGCGACGCTACTGTTCCCTTGGAACATCCCAACACTTCTGCGATTTCTTCGTACGACAGATCCTCGGTGTAGCGCAGAACCACAACAATGCGCTGCTCCGGCACTAACTTGCTGATACAATCCTGGATCTTCGCCTTGGCCTCGCCCTCCAGCAATCCAGACAGCGCCGTCTCTGGAGGCGCCCGGAAGGAGTCTACCATTTCGCCAATCAAGGGCAGCCAGCGCCGCTGTCGGCGGCGGAAATCCATGCAACTATTGACCACCAGTCGGTACAACCACGCGTCAAAGCTCGATTCCCAGCGGTATTGCTGAATCCGGCTCATCAGCTTTACAAACGTGTCCTGCGCGATGTCCATGGCGGTCGCGGGATCTCCCGCGTAACGTAGCGCGATGGAGTAGACTTTGTCCTTATGTGCTTCAAATAAAGCATGATATGCCTCGGTATCCCCTCTTTGACAGGCGGCAACTACGGCGTTCTGATCGTAGGCAGCATTCGGGTTCTGCCACTCAGAATTGTCGTGTTCGGCCACTACTCGGGGGTCGGTGTCTACCACCATCTCATTTCCTGAGGTTAAGACGGGTTGGGAGCCAGGAATCTTCCCCTCATTTTGGGGTGGCGAGTTCGGTCTGGTGACACCCGGAGGCATTTTGCCTCTTCAGGGTCGCATATTTGACGGCCAGCGCCTAAGCTCCGCCTTCCTGCCGAACAGGCAAATGGACCTACAGATTGCGTTTCAGATGGTTGATGATCTGATATCCAGCCATGAACTTGAACGGAGTTTCACCCAGCGTATAGTGGCCGCACGGCAGCACGACAGCCTTGTGTTCAAACCCCAATTCGCGAGCTTTATCCACTACTTGTTGGGAGAACCGGAACGGAAACGTGGTGTCGTAGCGCGCGTACATGAACAGGGGTTTCTTGCCCAGCTTCGCGTAGCGATCGATGAAGTAGGGCGGGCTGATGACTTTCCAGGCGTCCCGAAGTTGATCGAGCGAGATCGCCGGTTCCAAGCTCTGGCGGATGTGCTGCGTGGACAGGCCCTCCCACACCACGTCCGCGAAATAGGTCGAGCAGTGATTAAACACGTTCACCTTCAGCCGGGGATCGTGCGTGCTGGCAAGAAACGCGTAGCAGGAGCCGAGACTGGTGCCGACGATGCCAATGCTTTCGTAGCCTTGTTGTTCCAGCCAATCGGTAGCGCAACGGATGTCGAGCACTGCTTGTCGGGTCGCGTCGATGGTGCGAGCAATGTTTGACGAAACCGCGTAATCGGCGCGCTCCAGTTCGGCTGGCATGCGGTAGTCGTGATACGGGAGGCTGAGGCGCATGGCGCTCATGCCGAACTTGGCGATCCCGGCGCATAATGCTCCGTGCTGGCCGAGCGATGCGTTCCAGTGCGGCAATACGATCGCGGCAACTTTGCGTCGTCCGGGTTTAGCTTCGGCGGGATACCACTGGGCGTGGACCAGATTGTTTTCCGGATAGGGCGTCGCGACCGGGCTGGTAAAGCGCAATAAGGGTCGGGTGCCGGGGGCCTCTTCCAGCGAGAAATCGGTCGGGGTGGAATAGCCGAAGAACTGGTCGCTGTTGGCGATCACCGCCTCATTCAGGGCTTTCAAATAGGCATGCGCATCCTGGTCGGCAGGATAGGGAGTAGCGCCCGGCCACTGCTTGGTCCATTCCAGGCCCCAGTCAAAGGGGCGAACAACACGGTTGGTGGCTCGGGAGCAGAGGTCGTTTTCCCAATCGGACATCCAGCGGGCGTAAAGCGAAGTCATGCGGGGTTGTTACCACGTTAGCAAATGAGGGCCTCGGCACGAAGCTTTGCGGCGTACGAGCCTTGGAAGGCGGGATCAAAATCCCGCAGCCGGTTCATAACCGGATGTTCGGTGGGCGCTCGACAGCCGGGAAATCCCGAACCCGACTTCCAACGTCGAATAGACGAAAAAAGGCGCCAGGATATAATTTCCTGGCGCTGATTCAAGGAGAACTACGTTCGGAGAGAGAAATACAACGACTACAAAAATCGTGGGGCAAACCCCCGGAAACCATCAAACGTCGACGATCTCAAACCACCAGTTGGGGGCCGACGGCAGCCCCTATGGGGTTCTGTGACAAGGTCTTAAACTCATACTGCTGGATTTCCATGGCGGCGGTACCGTCTTCGCAGCGGACGATCCGGCCGCGAGCTACCAGGCGCAAGGCGCACTTGTTGTTCAATTGGGCGGGCCAGTTGACGTTCACTTCCAAGCGGCGGCCAGGCAACAGCATCCCCTCGGTTGTGAACAATATGCCAGCGCTCGACATGTTTAACGTCTTACCATCGCCTGCTTCTTCGCCCCCGCGTTTGTTGAGGATGCGATACTGCACTTCCCTCTCGATGGGAAAGCGGTCGGACTGCCGACGATCGCTCTGTAAGTCTGGCACCAAGGATTCACCTCTTTGCTTCCTGTTCAGTTTGCAGTGCGAAGGCTGTAGCGGCAATAGAATCTAGGGGCCATTCCTGGGGGGTACCGGTGTACCTCAATCTCCGTCGATAGGACTAGTAATCTTAGAGGCCGGGGCCATCGAAATGCGCCGGTGGTCCCAGAAAAAGTTACCGGACGCAGGGATCGACGGAGCTATTTGGTGGGCTTGCGGCGGGCTCGGATTTCGGTCAGCCGCTGCGCGATGCGCTGTTCTGCGCCCCGGTCCGTCGGTTCGTAAAAGATTGTGCCTAAAAGCCTTTCCGGCAGGCAATCCATGCTATTCATGGCGTCGGCTAACTGATGCGCATGCTGGTAACCGTCGCCGTAGCCCCACTGTTTCATGGCTTTTGTGGGTGCATTTCGGAGCTGCATGGGAACAGGGTCGGCATGGGACTTTTCTACCATATCCATGGCCTGACTCAAGGCCTTATAAGCGGCGTCAGACTTGGGGGACGCAGCCAAATAAAGCGCAGCTTGCGCCAAAGCTTGATCGCCTTCGGGCGGTCCGAGGAAATGCGCGGCCTGTTGGGCGGCCATTGCCTGCTCCAAAGCGCGAGGATCGGCCAAGCCGATATCCTCCACTGCCATGCGAACCAAACGGCGGGCGATGTAGTTACGATCCTCACCCGAGGCGAGCATTCGAGCCAGCCAGTAGATCGCCGCGTCGACGTCCGACGAGCGTATGCTCTTATGTAAAGCCGAAATCAGGTTAAAGTGCTGCTCGCCTGATTTGTCGTACAGCAGCATCTTGCGGCCCAGCACGGATTCTACAGATGTAGCGTCCAGTGCCCCCTCCTTGGCGACTCCGGAGGCTAACTCCAGAATGTTATACGCCGCTCGGGCATCCCCATTGGAGTAGATCGCGATCTGTTCCAGAACGTCATCCGGCGCAGTCAGGTTTAGCAGCTTGAGCGCTCGCTGTAATAGAGGCACCAGATCCTCAGGCGCGAGGGCTTGTAGCGCGTAGACCTTAGTACGGGAGAGCAGCGCGGAGATGACCTCAAATGATGGATTTTCCGTGGTCGCGCCGATCAGGACGATATCGCCGCGTTCGACGTAAGGTAAGAATGCGTCCTGCTGGGCCTTGTTAAAGCGATGAATTTCATCGATAAAGACAACGGTCCGGCGTCCGAGCTTACGGGTCCTCTCGGCTTCGACCATAACCGTCTTGATCTCTTTGATACCGCTGAGCACGGCGCTGAACGGAACGAAATCGCAGCGGGTCATGCGCGCGATCAATTGCGCGAGGCTGGTCTTGCCGACGCCGGGAGGTCCCCACAGGATCAGGGATTGTAGTTCGTCGCGCTCGATTTGCCCCCGCAGAGGCTTGCCGGGACCCAGGATGTGTTGTTGCCCAGCGTAATCTTCAAAGGTCTGCGGGCGCATGCGCTCGGCCAAGGGGCGCTTGTGCTCGTCTTCGGGGCGGGAGTGCAGCGGGGCGCTGTCGAACAGGCTCACTTGCGCGTCTCCCTCTGACGAGCCGCTTCATATAAGACCACGCCCGCAGCGACGGCGGCGTTCAGGGATTCCACCATCGCGGTCGGAATGCGGATTGCGGTCGACCTCTCCGACAATTTGCGGCTGACACCGGCGCCTTCCGCGCCGATCACGATTGCCGATGCCTCATCAAGTCTCGCTTCTGCAATTGTAATGGTCGCGCGCGGATCGGTCGCGTAGACGGGGATTTCGGCTGCTTCGAGAGCCTCCAGGACTTGCTCGCTATCTAGACCGGTCACGACGGGTAGACGGAAGATCGACCCGGCGGAAGCTCGCAGGCACTTGGGATTATAAGGATGGACAGAGCCCTTCAAGAAGATGACTCCGGTTGCGGAAAATGCCTCAGCCGCACGCAGAATCGCGCCTGCGTTGCCGGGGTCCTGAATGCCGTCGACGATCAATAGTAGAGGGTTCACGGAACCCAACAGGTCCTCAAGCGTCCAATCCGGTAAGCGGACCAACGTGATCACACCCTGGGAAGTTTCGGTCGAGCGCAACGCCGTAAACGTCGCGTCGGCGGCGCGTAGGATCCTCGCGCTTTCAGGCAAACGCTCCAGGTCGGCAGCAATCAGTTCCTCGCGCGTGGACTCGGAGAGAATGACGGCACCGATTTCGACCTGGCTGTTCAATGCTTCCATTAGCATGTGGCGGCCCTCGGCCAACGCGAATCCATCTTTGGTCAGGGTGCCGCGGTCCGCAGCGCGCCGCACGTCCTTGATCTTGGGATTCTGGTCGCTGGTGAGTTGATC
>JBDTUY010000268.1:0-7017 GCA_040007495.1 Acidobacteriota bacterium
GTCGTTCGGATTGGCCGGCTTGTCGGCGTGCTCGCGTCCGGTGCTGCATTTCGCTCCGCAGGCGCGCGGACAGGAAGATTACGTTCCGGGGTCACCATACTTCTACACCACGGCGATGACCTTAGGTGGTCTGACGACCGGTGTTCTGGCTAAGACTTTCGATGGTCGACCGACCAAGATTGAAGGCAACCCCGACCATCCGACGAGTTTAGGCGCGGCCACCGCGTTCATGCAGGCGAGCGTGCTGGACGTTTACGACGGGGATCGGTCCAAGTCGGTCATGAAGGGCACGGAAGCCTCCTCTTGGGACGCCTTCGCAGCGGCTCTGAAGGACGTCAATCTCGGCGACGGTTCTGGTTTGCGGGTGATGAGTGAGAGCGTGGTTTCGCCGACGCTGGAAAGCCTGCGAAATCAACTGTTCGCGAAATATCCCGGTGCGCGCTGGGTCGAATACGATTCGATTTCGCGTGAAAATGAACGCACAGGTACGATGATCGCGTTCGGTCAACCGTTGTTCGTGCATCCGCAGTTTGATCGCGCCAAGGTTGTTCTGTCGCTGGATTACGATTTCCTCGGTCTGGATTTCCCGTCGCCTCTCGCGACAAAGCTGTTCTCGAAGCGACGTAGACTCGAATCGGAAGAAAGCCTGGAGACGCTCAGCCGGTTGTATGTGGTCGAGAGTCAGTTCTCGCTCACCGGTGCCAACGCCGAGCATCGTCTGCGTTCCAAGGGTTCCGACGTCCGGCAGTTTGCGCAGGATCTACTGGCCGGTTTAAGTGCGGCACCCGCAGCGGGCGCGGATGCTCGCGGCAAGTTCCTCTCAGCAGTCGCTGCGGATCTGAAGGCTGCCGGTGCTGAGGCTTTAGTCGTTACCGGACCCCGGCAATCTCCTGCAGTTCATGCTCTGGTTCATCAGATCAATCAGGTGCTGGGTGCAAACGGTAAGACGGTTACCTTCACCGCTGCTGCAAGGCCGGACAAGGTTTCTGCTGGTGTTGAGGGTTTGGCTGCGTTGGTCGGCGATATCAATAAGGGGCAGGTCTCGGCGTTGGTAGTGCTCGGCGGTAATCCGGTGTACACAGCTCCTGTCGACATGCAGTTTGCGGCAGCGATGGCCAAGGTGGCCACTTCGATTCACTTGGGTTCGCATGTGGATGAGACGGCAGCCTCTTCCAAGTGGCATTTGCCGGAAGCGCACTATTTAGAAGCCTGGGGTGATGGTCGTACGCAGTCTGGGACCGTCGCGATTCAGCAGCCAATGATCCAGCCTTTATATGGCGGCAAATCGGCCAGCGAACTACTCGCCCAGTTGCTTGGATTAACCGAACAGCGCGGCCATCAAATGGTCAAGGCGCTTTGGATAGCGCAATGGCCTGCGGCGACGGCGGAAAATACCTGGCGTAAGGCGCTGAACGACGGCGTGATCGCGGGTGCGGCTACGGAAGTTACGCCTGCTGTGAACGCCGGTGCCATCGCGACCGCTGCTGCCGCGGCACCAGCGGCTAGCGCGGGAATCGAAGTTGCATTTGTGCCGGGTTCGGCAACCTGGGATGGCCGGTTCACGAATAACGCCTGGATGCAGGAAATTCCGGATCCTCTGACGAAGTTGGTCTGGGGCAATGCCGTGATGATCAGTCCGGCGATGGCGAAGTCGCAAAAGCTGGAGAACGGCGACATGGTGACGCTGTCGCAGGGTGCCACCCGTTTGGAAGCTGCCGTGATGATCCAACCTGGGCACGCTGACCAAGCGGTTACCATCTCGCTTGGCTATGGTCGAACGGGAGCTGGAAAAGTCGGTAATGAGGTCGGTTTCAACGCCAACCTGCTACGTACAGCGAGCGGATTCTGGTACGGACAGGGTTTTGCAATGTCCGCCACCGGCGCGAAGCATGTCCATGCGACTACCCAGGAACATGGATCCATGCGCGAGCCGGATGAACTAGGCGGTCATTTGCGGCCGGTGGTTCGCGAGCTCACCGTGGAGGAGTTCAGGAAAGAACCGCAGGGCATCAAGGAAATGGTCGAGGTGCCGGAACTGGTCTCGATCCATCCTCTGGCCGAAGGCGTCGACTATACCAAGGGCTATCAATGGGGCATGGCGATCGACCTGGGCTCTTGCACCGGTTGTAACGCCTGCGTGGTCGCCTGCCAGGCTGAGAATAATATTCCGGTGGTGGGGAAAGATCAGGTCCTAAGGGGTCGCGAGATGCACTGGATCCGCGTGGACCGGTACTATGTCGGTCCCGAAGACGATCCTCGCGCGGTCGAGCAGCCTCTGCCGTGTATGCAGTGCGAAAACGCGCCGTGCGAATATGTCTGCCCGGTTGCGGCTACTACGCACAGTCCGGAAGGCCTGAACGACATGGCGTATAACCGCTGCGTCGGTACCCGGTATTGTGCCAATAACTGTCCCTACAAGGTCCGTCATTTCAACTTCCTTAACTTCCACGAGAACGAGCCTGCACTAATGGCAATGGTGCAGAATCCGGATGTCACTGTGCGTATGCGCGGCATCATGGAAAAGTGCACTTACTGCGTGCAGCGCATTCAAAACGCGAAGATTACGGCTCATGCCGATGGCCGCCGTCCGATTGCCGAGTCCGAAGTGGTCACGGCCTGCCAGCAGACGTGTCCAGCCGAGGCGATCGCATTCGGTAATATCAATGACCCCAGCAGCCGGGTCTCCAAGCTCAAGAAGCAGGAACGCAACTACGGGCTGCTGGAAGAGCTGCATGTGAAGCCGCGTACCACGTATTTGGGGCGTGTACGCAACGTCAATCCGGCGCTGCATTCGCCTGAAGATAAACAAGAGAAGGCTCATTACGAGCATGCCAAGCAGGAGAGCCAAGCATGAGCGTCGCGGTACGGCAAGATCCGCAGCTGTTAGCCACCAACCCACCGCTGATAGCCGGTAACCCCAGCTTTCACGATGTGACGGAGAAGATCAGTGCCATCACGGAAGGGCCGGTCTATAAGACGCCCAAGAAGTATTGGATTCTGCTGGCAATTACCAGTTCAGTAGCCGGGCTCCTGGGGCTGATGCTGGCGTACCTGGTGTACATGGGTATCGGCGTGTGGGGGAACAATCGGCCGATTGGCTGGGCGTGGGATATCACCAACTTCGTGTTCTGGATCGGTATCGGCCACGCTGGCACGTTGATCTCGGCCATCCTGTTCCTGTTCCGCCAGAAGTGGAGAACCTCGATCAACCGGTCAGCGGAGGCCATGACGCTGTTTGCCGTAATGTGCGCGGGCATATTTCCGCTGTTTCATACCGGGCGTCCATGGCGCGCTGCGTATTGGCTTTTCCCGATTCCGAATACAGATCTCAATATGTGGCAGAATTTCCGCAGCCCGCTGATCTGGGACGTATTCGCCGTGTCGACATACTTAACCATCTCGGCGCTGTTTTGGTTCACCGGGTTGGTTCCGGATCTTGCGACGCTGCGTGACCGGGCTACGGGCAAGGTTCGTCAGATGGTATTCGGCGCGCTTAGCCTGGGTTGGCGCGGTACGGCCCGCCATTGGCGCCATTATGAAGCTGGGTATTTGATTATGGCGGGTATTTCGACGCCTCTGGTGCTCAGCGTCCACTCGGTCGTCAGTTTCGACTTCGCGACGTCGGTGATCCCCGGTTGGCACACCACGATCTTCCCGCCGTACTTCGTCGCAGGCGCAGTGTTTTCTGGCTTCGCGATGGTGATGACGCTGTTAATCATTTGCCGCTGGGTTTTGAACCTGGAAAATTACATTACGATCAAGCACCTGGAGAACATGAACAAGATCATCCTGGTGACAGGATCGATCGTCGGCTACGCTTATTGCACCGAGTTTTTTATCGCCTGGTATTCGGGCAACCCGTACGAGCGATTCACCTTTATGAATCGAGCGTTTGGACCCTACTGGTGGGCCTACTGGACGATGTTTAGCTGCAACGTGTTCAGTCCGCAATTCTACTGGTCGCGTACCCTGCGCCGCAGTGTGCCGTTCATGTTCGTAATGTCGATTGTCGTGAACATCGGTATGTGGTTTGAGCGCTTCGTGATTATCGCGACCAGTCTCTCTCGCGACTTTCTGCCTAGCAGTTGGGGCTACTTCCGGCCGACCTGGGTCGACATCAGCACTTTTGTGGGAACCTTCGGTTTGTTCCTGACCCTGTTCCTGCTGTTTGCCCGCTTCCTGCCGATGATCGCCATTTCGGAAGTGAAGGGTGTTTTGGCGCACGAGAAGCACACGTTTGCTCCTGAGGGAGAAGAGCAACATGTCTAACGCAAAGGCGGCGAATTCAGCCGAAGCGATTGCACAGCTGAAGAACAAGCTGGGCATTGGCGACGATAAAGTCTACGCAGCCATGGGCATATTTTCCACGCCCGATGAACTGGTGGCAGCGGGTAAGAAGATTTACGCCATGGGGTATCGCAGGCTGGATGCGATGAGCCCGTTCCCGGTGCATGGCATCGACGACGCGCTTGGCATTCCGCCCTCCAAGATTGGCTGGATCGTGATCTTCTTCGCGATGCTGGGTATGGCGACCGCGCAAGGGTTGATCTATTACGTCGGCGTCATCAACTATCCCTTGGTAATCGGCGGCAAGCCGCTGTTCGACTTTACCTTCTCTATCCCGGTCACATTTGAGTTGACGATCCTGTTTACCGGCATTGCAACCACCGTCGCGATCTTTGCCTTGAACGGTCTGCCGCGGCTGTACCATCCGTCGATGAACTACAAGAACGCGCATCGCGCCAGTGACGATCAATTCATTCTGATGATCGAATCCGACGATCCGAAGTTTGAACCGGCGAAGGCCGCTAACGATCTGCGCAGCGTCGGCGCCGGCGAAGTGGAGGTGGTGGAAGGATGAGCCTCCAAAGAAGGAGTCAGGAGTCAGAAGTCAGGAGTCAGAATGGATTCCTCTGGGTGGGGGGATATTGCGCTCTGCCGATCCTTACCGTGATTTTGGCTGCGTTGGCTTTGAGCAGTTGTTCCAGCGTTCAGCGGGAACCACCGTTTCAGTTGTGGCCGGATATGCGCTTGCAAAAGCGATTTGAAGCGCAGGCTACGACGGATCTGTTTCCGGATACGCGGGCCAGCCGTCGCCGTCCGGATGGCGTGGTCGCTCGTGGGCATCTGCAGGAAGAGAACCCGATGAATACGGGCATGGAAAAGGGCCTGTACGTTGGCAAGAGTCCGGTACCGGTTACCGAAGCTCTCATCAATGAAGGTCAATGGCGATTCAATACGTACTGCGCGCCCTGTCACGATCAGACGGGGTTGGGTCACGGTATGGTGCCGCAGCGTTGGACCGCTTGGGTGCCTGCGAACCTAATGGAAAGCCGGGTTGTGGAAATGGCCGATGGCGATATCTTCAACACGATCACTTATGGTCGGCGCACCATGCCGCCCTACGGGGCGCAGAATCGAGTTGCGGAGCGGTGGGCGATCATCGCCTATCTGCGCGTACTGCAGCGCTCTGCGCACGGGTCGATCAACGACGTTCCGGAGCAGCTTCGCTCTGCCTTGGTTTACAAGTCGTCTCCCACTCCAGCCGCTGCGCCAACTGGCACGCCAGCTAACGACGGAGGCGCGAAACAATAAATGGAACATTCACACGCAACTGCCGACAACTACCAGTTGGAATCCGGACGCTGGACGACTGGTCGTAATGTGCTGGCCTTCGCGGCGCTGATCTCGATTCTGGCCTGTGTTGCCGGTTATATAACAGCCCCGGAGCGTTTCTTTGAATCGTACCTGGTGGCGTTCTGCTTTACTTCAGGAATCGGCTTGGGGGCTTTCTTTTTTGTGATGGTGCAATATCTGACCGGCTCCGCCTGGAGCGTGGTGTTGCGCCGGATCATGGAAAACCTTATGGTTACCCTGCCGGTTGGGGCGATTCTGTTTCTGCCCGTCGTCTTCGGCTTGGATCATCTGTATCCGTGGTTCAGTCACTCTTTCATGCAGTCGAGTGAAGCACTGCGGGCCAAGGCCGGGTATTTGGACCGGAACTTCTTCCTGATCCGGACCTACGGGTGCTTCGCGCTCTGGTCCCTGTGGATCTTCAGCATCTACCGGCAATCGGTCAAGCAGGATACGGAGCGCAGCGCCAAGCAGATGAACGCGATAACACGCTGGAGCGCACCAGGCTTATTCCTGGTCGTTGTGGTGGGATCATTAGCAGCATTCGACTGGTTGATGTCGCTTGAACCCGGCTGGTATTCCACGATTTTCGGTTTGTATTATCTGGCGGACGGTGCGCTGGCATTCATGGCGGTGCTCACCCTAATTTGCATGGGATTTCGCAAGTCCGGGATTCTCTCGAAGTCCATCAATTACGAGCATTATCACGATCTGGGAAAGTGGTTGTTCGCGCTCAGTTGCTTCTACGCCTACATTGCGTTCTCGCAGTACATTCTGATTTGGTACGCGGATCTGCCTGAGGAGACTAGCTTCTATCGGCATCGTGCCCATGGCGCCTGGTTGGCGTTTAGTCTCGCGCTGCCGTTTCTGCGATTCTTCATCCCGTTCTTCACATTGCTTTGCCGGCCGGCGAAGCGCAAACTGGGATTGATTGCATTCATGGCTGTGTGGAGTTTGGTGGTGGTTTACATGGATCTGTACTGGGTTGTGATGCCGAATTTCCACGCGGAGGGTCCCGCGATTCATTGGCTGGATATTGCGACCCTAAGTGCCACAGTTAGTGTTTGCGGGTTGGTATTCTGGGGACGTTTCCGGAAGAACAAGCTCGCTCCGGTGGGCGATCTCCGGTTTGAGCAGAGCCTGAAGTTTGAGAACGCCTGAGTTCTTAGGTCCAGCGGGCGGAAGCAGTTGTGGAGTAGGCAAGTTTTTGGGGTAACCAAGGTATGTCCGACAATTACGACAGCAAAGACGCCAGCGCGGTTGTCCATCACGATCCGGAAGAGGGCTTCGATCCCACAGAACCGGATTCGGCTCGAATCTCCTTCTTTGTGATTGGCAGCGTCGTGCTCCTGTTGCTGGTGATCGTCGCACTGCAGCGCTATT
>JBDTUY010000269.1:0-6999 GCA_040007495.1 Acidobacteriota bacterium
CTTGCGACCGGTCCGCACGTGGATATCCGCATCAGCAAGGGCGGCAAGTACGTCGACTGGGAACACATGCGCGCACCGCGTACGATCACGCTGAACGCCTCGCAGCGCGTGGAATTCAACCAGGATCGCGACCGCTTTGCTGCTGTAATGGATGCCGCAGCAGCGGCTCCGATGATCGCTTCGGTGCCCGCTCAGAATCTGTCCAAGCAGTAATACTTCGCCTTAAATACTCCTAACCATTCTTGGCACGAAGTTCGTTGAAGAAATGGCCGGGGAACAGAGACTGCAAACTTGGCGGCCAACACCCACGAGCCGCGACGGCAGGGAGCGGAGTGCTGAAAGTGAGGAGTCGGACCCGGGACGACTCCGCTCCCTGCCCGTCGTCCGTTTGCGGACAACGCGGCTCGTGAAAATGGTGGACTTTTGGGGGAACTTCTGACTCAGAACACTAGCCATTCGACAGGCGTCTGGCGGGGGGAGATTGACTCCCGCTTTCCAGTCGTGTTGAATAGTAGCCTATGCTCCGGTGCTCATTAACTTTGATATTGTTTGCGTCTTTGGCTTTGGCCCAAGACAAGCCGCTGCCTGGAAGTTCGTGGGGGGCTATCAGCGAGCTACCTAATTTTGTTGGCGTTTGGGAGACTTCGCGTGGTGGCGGAGGACCGCCTGCTGCCCGGCCGGAACCGATGGCGCTGACTGCACCCTATCTGGCCAGGCAGAAAGAGTACCAGGCGCATCGGCCGGAGGATAGTCCGCAGGCCAACTGCGTGCCGCCCGGGATGCCTTCCATCATGACGCAGCCTTACCCGATAGAGATTCTATTCACGCCCGGGAAGGTAACGATTCTGATCGAAGCCTATGAGCAGATCCGTCATATCTACACGGACGGACGCAAGCTGCCGGACGATCCGGATCTGACGTTCAATGGCACCTCGATCGGACACTGGGAGGGCGACACACTAGTGGCGGAATCCGTCGGATTCGCCAAGGAAACAGTGCTGGGTGCTGGTGCGCACCACAGCGACAAACTGAAGATTACGGAGCGCATCAAGCTGAGCAACCCCAACCTGCTGGAGATCGCGACCACCATGCAGGATCCAGAGGCGTTGACCAAGCCCTATACAGTTAACTCGCGCTTTGCTCGCCATGCCGATTGGACGTTGGCCGAGTACGTGTGCCAGCAGAATAATCGCAACTCGGTCAGCCTGGACGGCAAGGCCGGGATTGATTTATCGCACTAGAGAATACGGACTCTTTCCAGAAAGACGGACTAAATTATATGAAGATCAAATTACTTCTCGCCACATTCTTGCTTTCCGCCATGGCGGCCTTTGCACACCACTCCTTCAGCATGTTTGACAGCACCAAAATCGTGACGCTGACGGGTACGATTAAGGAATTCCAGTGGACCAATCCGCATACGCTGACCTTTATTGACGTTCCTAATGCGGACGGCAACGGGACCACCACCTGGGGCATTGAAGGCATGAGCCCTAACTATCTGGGTCGGCGCGGGTGGACCAAGACCACGCTGAAGCCGGGTGACAAAGTCACGATCAACATCTTCCCGTTGAAGGAAGCCAAGAAGGGCGGAACGTTTCTGACTGTCAAACTCGCGGACGGCAAGGAAATGGTAATGCTGCCCGCGACGGCTGGTGCGTCGCTGCCGCAGTAACGTACAGAGGTAGTTCGTGCCGAGTCTGTGAGTCTATTCGTATCGGGGGATTGTCTGCGTGGCAGACAGTCCCCATTGTTTTTGAAGAAGTCGGCGTGACTGCCCGAATCCCTTCGTAATCACACCCCGTCGTATGATGGAAGTTCCCCACTTTCACCATGGCTCTGAAGAAAAAATCTCCTTCCACACCCCAGAAACCTTCGATTAGCTACAAGACCGCTGGCGTCAATATCGACGAAGCGGATCGAGCGGTCGCCTCGATTCGCGGGATGGCTCGCGATACGTTTTCCTCGAACGTGCTGACCGATATTGGTAGCTTTGGCGGCGGTTACCTGCTGAAGGGCTACAAGAAACCGGTGCTGGTCTCCTCGGCCGATGGCGTCGGGACTAAGTTGAAGGTCGCGTTCATGACCGGCCGTCACTCTACCATCGGCGAGTGCCTGGTTAACCATTGCGTGAACGATATCGCGGTGCAGGGTGCTGTGCCGCTGTTCTTCCTGGACTATTTTTCGGTAGGGACCTTGGATGCTCGGATCGCGGCGTCCGTGATCAGCGGAATCGCGCGCGGATGCAAAGCCAACGGGTGCGCTTTGATCGGCGGCGAGACGGCGGAGATGCCGGGTCTGTATCAGGATGGCGAATACGATCTAGCCGGGTTCATCGTGGGTGCGGTGGAACGCAAGCGCATGTTGACCGGCGCGAAGGTCAAGGTGGGCGATGTGTTGATCGGGCTGCCATCGACGGGCCTGCACACGAACGGCTATTCGCTGGCGCGCAAACTGCTGTTCGAGGTCGCGGGATACACGCCCGATACGCACTTGGACGAATTAGGTGAGACGGTCGGCGAAGCGCTGTTGAAGGTGCATCGCAGCTACTTGAAGCCGTTGCGCGCGTTGGATGATGCGGGCTTGCTGAAAGGGGCGGCGCACATCACGGGCGGTGGAATCACGGACAACACTCCGCGGATTTTGCCCAAGGGTTGCGGCGTGCGGGTAGAGGTCGGGTCATGGCCCGTGCCTCCGATTTTCGGGCTGATGAAGAAGATCGGCAACGTGCCGGATGCCGATTGGCGGCGGACGTTCAACCTCGGGATCGGCATGATTTTCGTGGTGGGCAAGCGCGACGTCGCTGCTGCGCAGAAGCTGCTGAAGAAGATGAATGAGCCTTGGTATCAGATCGGCGAAGTAGTCGCAGGACGCGGCGTGAAGTACGTTCGTAGCGCCACAGCAAAATGAAGCGCATCGGGATACTGCTCTCCGGCAGAGGATCGAATTTCCTGGCGATTGCGGGTGCGATTGCGCAGGGTCGGCTGCAGGCTGAGATCGCCGTGGTGATCTCGAATAAGAACGACGCGCAAGGCTTGGAGAGAGCTCGGGAGCGCGGACTGCATGCGGTTGCGCTGCCATCCAAGGGCCTGAATAAAGCCGCTTACGACCAGCAATTAGTGACTGAACTGGAACAGCATTCGCTCGACCTGATCTGCCTGGCCGGCTACATGCGCATTCTGATGCCGTCGACCATCGCGCGGTTCCAGGGGCGCATCGTGAACATTCATCCATCGCTACTGCCGTCGTTCCCCGGCTTGCACGCGCAGGCGCAAGCGCTCGCACATGGCGTGAAGTATTCCGGTTGCACAGTGCATTTTGTGGACGAGGGTTTGGACAGCGGTCCGATCCTGCGGCAGGCAGCGGTCCCGGTGCTCGATGCCGATGATGAAGCGGCGCTATCGACTCGCATTCTGGCGCAGGAGCACCGCATCTATCCCGAAGCAATCGGCGTGGTGTTGTCCGGCAAGTATCAGTTGAATGGACGCCGAGTGGTCGAGTAGCCAGGAAGGCGGGGCGATGCCCCGCGCGGAGGCACCGCCTCCGCTCTTATCTCCCAAATAACCGACCAAGCCAGCCAAGCGGCTAACTGCGGGGCTGGCGTCTCCGCCTTCCTCTTCCCAACTACTGCGGGATCGGGCGGCCCATCTGCTTGTAGATCGCTTCAATCTGGCCGATGTTGTCCTTGGCTTTCGCGTTGGCTTTGTCCAGTTCCAGCACTTTGCGATACTCGCGCAGCGCGGTGGGGTACTTCTGGTTGGGCGGCAGCGCGGCGTTGTTCATGAAGGAATCTGCATTCGCCAAATGCGCGTCGGCCAAGGCTTTGGTGACCTCTGCTGATTTCGGATTCGCGGTGTGGGCCTTCGCCAACACCGTGATCGCCTCATCGTACTTCTTGGCTTTCAGCAATGGCTGTGATTGGGTGACAGCGGGGTCGGCTGCGAAGGCGGACAGGGTCAGGGCGAGCAGTAATACGAGTTTCATATATCCAGGATAGATGGTTGTCCGTTGCACGTATGGTCACTGTAGCCGTAGCTGCGCGGTCCTTGAACCCGGTATAGAATGAAGTTCTGCCAGAAGGACCCCGGAATCATGCGTTGTACTAGACTGGCGGTCGTGTTTCTCATCGCCCATGGTGCCTTGCTTACGCAAGCGCTGCCCGAATCCACACTACCCGACGAACCCGTCATCCGAGTTACTCCGTCCCTGGTACGAATAGACGCGATGGTGACCGACCAGAGCGGCAAACCGGTACGCGGCCTGACGCGTGGCGATTTTCAGATTCTGCAGGATGACAACCCACAGGAACTGACGACGTTTGATGCAGTGAATTTGCCGATTCCACCTGTTGTTCCGCTTTCGGGTCCGCCAACGTGTCATGTCCCGCTGCGTTATGGGGGGTGGAAAGGTACCGAAATCGAATCAGATCCCCTTGCGTTGCACAACGGGCTTGCACGGAACCAGGTTCGCAGGACGCTGGCGATTGTCGTCGAAAAGGCGGGATGGGTTGAATGTGAGGCGATCGACAAGACGGTTCGAGAGCGGCTCACAGATGTAGATCTGACGGCGATCGTCGGCATGGATGGGAACAACGGTATCTACCAGCAGTTCACCAACGATCGCCAGTTGTTAGCCGGAGCGGGTTTGGATTGGGGGAATTCACCAAGCCGTCGAACCGCAAATGGGCTTCCTCCACGCGGTGCGCCCGTATACATTCCAGATGCCGCTGCAGGCCAGCGCGAGACACAGACGATTACGTTGGCCAGTGGCCCACGTCCAGCTCGGCCGGTGCAGCGGGCCCCTGAGATCAAGGCCCTGCGCCAGATCGCAGTCAACCCGATCGCGGACGCGGTGCGTGCGCTCAAGGATCTGCCGGGAAGAAAGGCACTGGTGTTGTTCGCGTCGGGCTATCCCGTGCTGCTTCTCGGAAGCCAATTGGACCGGTTGGCGGATCAAGCGACCCGGGCCGGGGTCACCATCTATACGATTTACACGACCCCTTATTCCTCTCAAAAGTTTCCGCCGAAATCGCGTCCCGGCAGCTTGAGCGACTTTGCACAGGCGACGGGCGGCATCTTCTACAACCAAAAAAACCATGTTGAACAGGCGCTCAATGACGCTCTGGACGATCAGAGTTCCTACTATTTAGTTGGCTACAAACCGGACCTGGGCACCTTCAACGGGACGTTCCATCGGATCCAAGTGCGAGTGAAAAATCGGCCAGAGTTGACGGTGCGGTCGCACACCGGCTTTATGGGGTATCCGGATGCTGCGGCCGAAACGGAGCCGGAACCAAGCGCCGCTGCTCCGAACCCCGTGGCGGATAGGATGTTCCGCGCACTCCTGCAGCCGCTACAGATCACCGATCTCCACGTCCGGCTGACGGCGGCGTTTCAGGTCAAGGGGGATAAACCTCGCGTGCAAAATGTTCTGTGGATTGACGGGCGGGATTTGACGTTTAAGCGAGATGCCAGCCAGCGATCCCGAACAGAGCTAGAGGTGCTGGCGGAGTGCTACGACCCGGATGGGATCATGTCGGAGCATGTGGATCAGCTCTATCAGCTGAATCTGGACGCCGGGCAATTAGCGGAAGCTCGCCGATCAGGCTTCACGTTTTCCTTCGCCTGCCACACAGCGATGCCAACCCGCTGGGTGACACAGGCAGCATCTGTGCCGATCCAGACGGCCCATCAGATGCGAGTGGCGGTGCGCGAGGTTGGCACCGGAAAGCTCGGAACAGCATCGCAATACCTGAGCGCGCCGAACCTAACCGCCAACGAGCTGGCGCTTTCCGGGATTTCAATCGGCGGGTTTGGAGACATCGCGGGAGAAATAGGCAAGCCCGTGTTTGGAAGCGCAGCACTTGGGCGGCGAATCCAATGGAGCGCTCAGGTATTTCATGCGAGGCTGAGTTCCAATTCGCCGAAACTGTCGGTGGGCGTTCGAGTATATCGGGATGGGTTGTTGGTCCAGGAGAAGCGACTCTCCCCAGCGTCGGCCTTGGCGGCAAAGAACAATCAGGTCGACATCTCCGATGAATTTGAGCTTTCCGCGGCACAGCCTGAAGGCGAGTACAGCCTGAAGGTGACGGTGCGCGATGAGAAGCGCGGGGAGCAGGTTTCGCGGTGGACAGTGTTCGAAGCCGCGCCTCCGAAATAGTGGCTACGCGTGGGCGACAGGTGGAGTGGTCGTCGATAGGCGGCGGTAGCGGGCATACAGAGCTGCCGCGATTGCGACCATGGGGCCGACGACCAGCGAGAGCACTGGGCCTTCTATTGGCCAGGGCTGTCCGATCCTGCGGACTTGCAGAGCGGAGAGGTACATCACTACCAGATGGGTAGAGTTGCCGAATAAGATCGACGCGAATGCCGCCGAAAGTTCGCGACCTTTGGAACGGTTTGCCATCAGCCATCCAGCGATGAAAACTGTAGCGATCTCAAGCGGGCGTTTCAGCCACGGGTTTCCCCAATCGACCACGGGCCAACATTGGGAGTCGCCACAAGCGAAACCCAGTTTCCACGCGATTGGGTCCAGCAGCCAAGTTGTGGGGAGGAGAACGGTCCCGATGAGCGCAATTCCGGCCCACCATCCCCAGAGGTACAGTTTCAGCATGTCCCACGGAGAGCCCGTGATTTCACGGAAGACCTGCGTGGACGTAGCTTGCACCACACTGAACCAGAACCAGGGTCGGCTGCGCGATTCGCCTTCTTCCATCAGGTCGCCCACACTGGAGTGCGCGCGGTCCGGCGGCATGGCGAGCGACAAGATCCATTCGGCTATGTTGGCTTTTTGCATGTAGGGACCTAGGCGCTGACCATGGGCGGTGCATCGATTTTAGAGATCCGCCAGTAGCGGACCCACAAGGCTCCGGCGAGGATGAAGATCGGATGCCAGAATGAGAGGGCTCCCCAAGTTCCGAGGAAAACGAAGTAAGGGGACCATGCGATCAGCATGAGAGCGACAAACAGAGCCGCAGGCAGCTCACGGCCCTTCGCGTAC